>JAMCZP010000361.1:344-70187 GCA_023485185.1 Gammaproteobacteria bacterium | reverse complement strand
CCATCGTGCTCGACAATCTGCCACTCACGGAGGTCTTTTAGCAATGTTTCAGCCTCATCTAGGCTTAACCTTGGAGCGTTGCTACTGCATGGCTGGCAAGTTTGTTCGGCAAGGGTTGCCATAATTTAACTCCTGCTAATAGGTGTACGTTTTAGCGCATGATGCAAACACAGTTGCGGCCAATATCTTTAGCGTTGTATAGCGCCTGGTCAGCCCGTTCAATCAAACTGGTGAGGGGTTCACCACAGCGGTACTCAGCGATGCCAATGCTCAGTGTTACATGGCCTGCGCCCATACCGAAGTCGTGCATGCTTATCGCTTGGCGTAATCGGTTGGCAAGTGTATGGCATTGCTGCAGCGGTGTAAGTGGCAGCACTACCATAAACTCTTCGCCTCCTAAGCGGGCGACCATGTCTTCACAGCGCAATAACGACTGTGCTTTATCTGCAAGTTGTTTGAGAACGTCGTCGCCATGCAGGTGCCCCCACCGATCGTTAAGCCTTTTAAAATGATCGATATCCACCATCATGATGGATAGGGGCGTGCCGTGCCGCGTGCTGGTAGAGGCCAATTGGGTTAAATGCACCATCAATTTGCGTCGATTGGGGAGCTCGGTCAATGGGTCTGTGTCGCACAATTTACGCAGCCGCTGCTCTTCGGTTACCTGATCACTGATGTCCATCATTATGCCGTTCCAACGAACACCGTCATTAACCGGCTCAGGTCTTGCACTGACCGCAATCCAGTGGGGATTGGCTTTGGGAAAAGGGAGCCGAAAACGTGTTGTCAATGGCAGCATCCAGCGAGCAGAGCGCTCAATGGCGGACATGATTTTAGGATGATCGTTTCCCGTCAATTGCTCCACGAGGCCCCCCGCATTTTGCGCCAATACGTCCCGGTCAACATGTTTAAGGGCAACACCACCTCCCTCTAAATAGGGGAAGTACATATGACCATTATGCGAACGATGAAACTGAAAAATGACGCCAGGTATAGCGGCGATGAGCTGATCAGCACAGACGTTCTGAGGGGCTCTAATCTCATTCACGGGCATGCGTGAATCTCCAAACATATGCAAATTAAAATTTAATCGTGAAGATTAGCGCTAATTACGTAAACAGGATGTAAGCCATTGCAGATAAAATGAGCATTATTTATATTTTTTTAGAATATAATTATTATTATTGGTTATTTATAGGTTGGCTTTTTAACGCGCCAGCCGTGCAGGTGAAAAATTTAATGATATTATTAATTACTTTTTAATATATTAAATCGTATTTTTATTCTTTGAGGTGATGTCTTGGAAGCAGGACAAGAGCAAGCCACTCGGCCACATGGTGTCGTTAGTTTAGTGGGGGCAGGGCCGGGAGACCCTGAGTTATTGACGTTAAAAGCATACAAGCGGCTGCAAACCGCTGAGGTAGTGCTGTATGACCGCTTGGTAAGTGATGAGATCCTTAAGTTTATCTCTGATAAGGCTGAGTGTTTTTATGTGGGTAAAGCATCTTCACTACACAGTGTGCCCCAAGAAGGCATCAACCAAGCGTTGGTTACTTGGGCAAAGCAGGGTAAGCGCGTGATTAGGCTTAAGGGCGGTGATCCCTTTATATTTGGCCGCGGTGGGGAAGAGCTTGAAGCTTTAGTAGCGGCGCAGATTAGTGTGGAAGTAATACCAGGAATCACGGCTGCCTCAGGGTGTGCTGCATACGCAGGCATTCCCTTGACCCATCGCGATCATGCCCAGTCGGTGAGGTTTGTTACCGGCCATTTGCAACAGGGTGAGTGTGAGTTGGATTGGGATGCCTTAGCGCGCCCGGGACAGACGCTGGTGTTTTACATGGGGCTTGGCAGTGTCGAAGTGATTAGTCGCGCACTTATTGCCAATGGACTGCTTGCTGAGACACCACTAGCATTAATCGAGCAAGGCACGACGCGCCAGCAGCAAACGCATATTGGTACGCTCTCACGGTTGCCAGATGCTTTCTTGGCGGGTGAGATTAAACCGCCTACGCTACTAGTGGTAGGTAGCGTCGTTTCGCTGCACTCCACGTTAGCTTGGTTTGACACATTAAACGGACAAGCCTCAGGCTTTGACCCTGGTAAACACCCGTTGGTAGCCAAGCGAGATTAATTTTTTAATTTTATTGAGCCGTTTTTCAGTAACGCTTCAGCAACATTTATACACGTTTTCATTAACAGACTGGCTAGATCCAGTGAGCTGTGTATGCTGAAAGGGAAATCAGCCATTGCTAGCGCATTAATAATGCTACTAATTATCATTATCTTGAACAAGTGTTAGCCTAGACCACAGAGGAAAACATAATGACGGAAACCAACCATACCGATCATCAGCCGCCAGCCAAAAAGCCAGAGTCGGCCAAAAAGTCGGATATGAAAACCCTCTTTCAAGATAACCGGGTAAAGGCCATTGCGGGTATCGCCGCGATTGCGGTTGTTTGGGCAATCATGGCGCAATCGAACGCGGGCACCCGGCAGGATCGCGTCGAAAACCTTGAGGAGCAGCTTGCCAGTGCTGAGCAGCGTAATAGCCAGTTGAGCCAACGCATTGCGGAAATTGAGGAGGCTGAAACCAATTTGGCGGCGCTTCAGGAAGAAATGGCATCGCTTGAAGGGCAGCAGGAGTCTGCACGCGCGTCGTTAGAAAGCGCTCAGGGCGAAGCCAGTGAGGTTCAATCGCGCCTTGAGGAGCTTGAGTCCGAGCGCGATGCACTACAGTCAGAAATCACCACCTTAACTGAGCAATTAGAAGGTGCTGAAGGTGAAATGAGCACGTTGCGCGAAGAGCGCGACGAGATAGTCTCAACCCGCGATGAAGCTGAAAGTACCCTGCAGCAGGTAGAAGAAGCGCGTGAGAGCGCCGATACTGCTCGTCAGGAAGCGGAGTCTGCGCGCCAGCAAGCAGAAGAGCAGCGTCAACAGGCTGTAGAAGAATTAAGCACTGCTGAAGATGCGTTGGCTGAGTTGGAAGAGCAGATCAGCCAAGCTAATGAACAGATCAGTGGTCTGGAAGAGGAAGTAGCTAGCGCCCAAGAAGAGCTTGCCACTATTCAAAGTGAGCGTGATTCGTTGGCTAGTGAGCGCGATGAATTGCAAAATGAGATTGATTCGTTGACTGAACTTCGTGAAGAAGAAGAGCAGAGCCTCAGCCAAGTGCGCAGTGAGATGGACGACTTGATGGTTGCTTTGGATATGGGCCGTGAAGAAGTGGCTAGTGTTGAGAGCGATATTGAAGAGCGAGAAAATCAGCTTGAGCGCTTGGAGACTCAACTCAGCGAATGGCGCGACGAACTTTCAAACTTAGATAGCCGTATGGCCGAGACTGAGCAGTCGGTAAGTGAAGAGACTGGTAATTCATCTAATGAAGAGAGCTCATCTGATGATGAGAGTGCCAACGACAGCGACGGTGGAAGTGATGAAGCAGAGCAAAATGCTGGTTAATCATGAATACGCAGTAAGTTGTTAACGCGGCAACATGAGAGCGGATGTCGGGCAACCGGCATCCGCTTTCTTGTTGCTGGTTTATGATTAAGGCCCCAAGGAGTATCATTCACTCAACGTGAATTCAGAGCCTGCCTTATATGTGCAGAGCCTAACAACGCTAGGAGTGCCATTGAATGGATGGGGTTAAACATATTATTGCAGTGGCATCGGGTAAAGGGGGCGTGGGGAAATCCACGGTCACCGTGAACTTGGCGTTAGCATTGTCGGCGCAAGGATATCGGGTGGGTGTGCTTGATGCAGATATTTACGGGCCCAGCCAAGCCCAAATGCTTGGCGTAAAGGAGGGTGTTCGCCCTCAAGCGGCGGCCAATGATAAGTTTCTGCCGCTGGAAGCCCATGGCCTTCAAGCGATGTCGATGGCCTTTATGGTCAACACACGTGAGCCGATGGTATGGCGCGGGCCAATGGTGGTAGGGGCGTTTCAGCAGATGCTAACGCAAACCCAATGGGACAATCTTGATTTTCTGTTGATCGATATGCCGCCGGGTACCGGTGATATCCAACTGACGCTGGCGCAGAAAGTGCCGGTGGCAGGGGCTGTGATTGTCACAACGCCCCAGGATATTGCGCTGCTGGATGCCCGTAAAGGGATCGAAATGTTCCGCAAGGTTAATGTTCCGGTGTTGGGCGTGGTTGAGAATATGAGCCTGTATCACTGTAAAAACTGTGGCCACGAAGCGGCTATTTTTGGAACTGGCGGTGGAGACAGCATCGCACAAGAGTACGATACTCAAGTGCTAGGTCGGTTGCCATTGACGCTCTCTATCCGCGAATTGACAGACTCCGGGCGCCCGAGCGTGATATCTGAGCCTGAAGGTTCGGTGAGTCAGACCTTTGCTGCAATTGCCCAAAAAGTAGCCGAAGCGGTTAATGCCAGCCAAGCCAATGGCCCCACTATTTCCTTTAGCGAGTGATGATGTAACACATGAGTATCAAATCTGATAATTGGATTCGTCGTATGGCTAAAAGCGATGGGATGATTGAGCCATTTGAAGCCGAACAGGTGCGCTATGTGAATGACCAGCGCGTTATTTCCTACGGCACTTCAAGCTATGGGTATGACGTGCGTTGCGCGGATGAGTTTAAGGTATTCACCAATATTCACTCGGCGATTGTTGACCCGAAAGCGTTTGATGCAAAAAGCTTCGTCGATATTAAAGGCGACGTATGCGTTATTCCGCCGAATTCATTCGCCCTGGCGCGCACGGTTGAGTACTTCCGTATTCCTCGCAATGTACTTACCATCTGCTTAGGAAAATCTACCTACGCGCGCTGTGGCATTATTGTTAACGTAACGCCGTTGGAGCCCGAGTGGGAAGGCCACGTTACCCTGGAGTTCTCTAACACCACCAATCTGCCCGCGAAAATTTATGCCCATGAGGGTGTGGCGCAGATGCTGTTTTTAGAGTCCGATGAAGTGTGTGAAACCTCGTACAAAGACCGGGGCGGGAAATATATGGGGCAGCGCGGCGTTACGCTGCCACGCACCTGATGTTCACCATCGCGCTATGAAAAAGCGCCTTACGGTTTATTAATCGTAAGGCGCTTTTTAGTCACTACGCTGTTGGTTAAATGCGCCAGTTAATCCTGAGGCTCTTCGTCTAACTCCTCATCAAGTTCTTCAGCAGCGTCGGCGTGGGAAAGTCGCATGCCATGTTCTGGTAGCAGGTGACCATCCATTTTGGCGCCTTCTGCACTGAACTGCAGCCTGCCTTCCAAGAACCACTGCACGGCAATGGGGTAGATCAAATGCTCTCGGGCTTGAATTTTCTCCTGCAGCGCTTCGACCGTATCATCAGCGCTGACCTCCAGTTCCGCTTGCAGTACTACTGGGCCACCATCTAGCTCTTCAGTGACAAAATGCACGCTACAGCCATGGCTGGCGACGCCATCTGCAAGCGCTCGCGCATGGGTATTGAGTCCTTGATAGTTCGGCAGCAGCGACGGGTGGATATTCAACATGCGGCCCAAAAACCGCTGTACAAAACGGGGCGTCAAAATCCGCATAAAGCCAGCCAGTACAATCAGATCCGGTTCGTGGCGCTCAATGACTTTAATTAACGCGCCATCATAGGCTTCACGGCTATCATATTCGCGGTGCGGCAGGGCGACGGCTTCAATGCCTGCTTCATGAGCACGCTTTAAGCCGTAAGCGTCAGCTACGTTGGAAATCACCGCGACAATTTCACCGCCACCCAAGCGATCATGAGACTGGGCATCAATAAGTGCCTGTAGATTGCTGCCGCTACCCGAAATAAGTACCACAATGCGGCGTGCACCAAGGGGTTCTGGCGTTACGTCGCGAATAGTATCGCTTTGATAGTCCGTATTGGTCATGCCGAGAGGTTCTCCAGAATAACGGCTTCCTCTTGACGTTTAACAATCTGGCCCAGGCGGTAAACAGACTCACCTTCAGCTTCCAGATGAGCGATAGCTTGCTCCGCTTGTTGCTCAGGTACCACTACTACCATGCCGATGCCGCAGTTAAGCACACGGTGCATTTCGGTTTCATTGACGTTGCCTTTGGCTTGTAGCCAGTCAAATACCGCCGGGCGCTGCCAACTGTTGATATCAATATGGGCGGCGAGGTCGTCGGGCAGCACGCGAGGAATATTTTCCAGCAGGCCGCCACCGGTAATATGCGATAGGGCGTGCACAGCAATCTCGCTGCCGCGCATCAAAGAGAGCAGCGATTTAACGTAGATGCGGGTGGGCACCATGAGCGCATCAGCGAGGCTGGTGCCTGCGATGTCAGTGTCCAGCGAGGCGTTGCTGACGTCGAGAATTTTACGAATCAGCGAGTAGCCGTTGGAGTGCGGCCCCGATGATGCCAAGCCAAGAATCACATCCCCTTCGGCTACTTTGCTGCCATCTAAAATATCTGATTTTTCAACGACACCCACGCAAAAGCCTGCCAGATCATAGTCGCTGCCTTCGTACATGCCCGGCATTTCGGCGGTTTCCCCACCTACCAACGCGCATCCTGCCAGCTCGCAACCGGCACCAATACCGGTGACAACGTCAGCAGCAATATCCACATCGAGCTTACCCGTGGCATAGTAGTCAAGAAATAGCAGTGGCTCGGCTCCGGCAACGATCAAATCGTTGACACACATGGCAACTAAATCAATACCAATCGTATCGTGTTTGCCAAGATCCATTGCCAGGCGCAGCTTAGTGCCGACGCCATCTGTGCCCGAGACAAGCACGGGTTGCCGATAGCCTGCTGGAATTTCGCAAAGCGCACCGAAACCACCCAGCCCGCCCATTACTTCTGGGCGAGTCGTGCGTTTGGCAACGTGTTTGATGCGGTCAACCAGGGCGTTACCGGCATCAATATCGACGCCTGCGTCCTTGTAGCTGAGGGAAGGAGTAGCCGAAGAAGAGGAGGTCTCGGTCATGACAGATCCTGTGAAGCAAATAGCGGTGCTGGTAGTGCTGGCGACATAGCCAGTGCTGGGCGATTACTGCAGCGGATTGTAACACCCAGCGGCCCAGCTCGCACCGCTGTCACACATTAAGCAATGCTAAACGAGCGACTTTCGCTTATATCCGGCATAGTTAGTGCTCGGATTAAATCCAAGATTGAGAGGGATGTATGCGTAATTCTTGGTGGGGTATCCTGCTATTAGTGGTGATCGGTGGCCTGATTTTTTTGTTAGATGCAGTACTGATGCCTTTTATTGCTGGGATGATTCTCGCTTATTTAGCCGACCCATTAGCTAACCGTTTTCAGCGCTGGGGTATGAATCGGCCACTGGCAGTGTGCAGTGTCTTTTTAGTACTGCTGGTAATGCTGGTGACGAGCCTGCTGATTTTAATACCGCTTATCGTTCAGCAGTTAAAGCAACTGGGTGATGCCATACCTAGCGTGTTTGACTGGGTAGAGAATGTGTTAGGGCCTCAGGTGCAAGAGTGGACCGGCTACGATTTAGCAACTGAGCTTGGCAATGTGCAAGAGGCGCTGGCTGAAAACTGGCAGAATGCAGGTGGCTATTTGGCGCAAGCGTTAGGCCAAATTGGTCGCTCCGGCATGGCGTTTGTCACTTGGATAACGTATGTCGCACTAATACCCGTCGTAACGTTTTATCTACTTTTAGATTGGAACCGTTTGTTGTCTAGCATTGCTAACTTAATCCCGCGTCAGTTTGCTGATGACACCTTTAGGTTAGCACGCCGCTGCGATGAAGTGCTGTCTTCATTTTTGCGCGGACAGTTGCTGGTAATGATGTGTTTAGGCGTTATTTATGCGATCGGGTTAACATTGATGGGGCTTAACTTTGGCCTATTAATTGGTGTTGTATCTGGCTTAGTGAGTATTGTGCCGTTCTTAGGCTTTATCGTAGGGCTGATCATTGCTGTTGTCGTTGCGCTGTTTCAATTTGGAACCTGGTGGGGAGTGGTTGGTGTTATTGCTGTTTTCAGCGTCGGACAAATCGCAGAAAGTGTGGTGCTGCAGCCTAAATTGCTAGGCGATAAAATAGGGTTACACCCGGTGGCGGTCATTTTCGCCGTTCTGGCGGGGGGCCGTCTGTTTGGGCTAACCGGTGTATTGTTGGCACTGCCTATTGCTGCTGTGATTCTGGTGCTCTTGAAAGAAGTAAAAATTCGCTATCAGCACAGCGAACTATATAACGATAAGCATACGACGATTTTGGAAGAGAGTTCTTCCCATCATATTGAACTGGAGCGCCATGCGTCTAGTCATGAAGCCTCTAGTCGACCAGACCACAGGGAGTCCCTATGAGCCGTCCGCCGGCACAGCTTCCCCTAGGGGTAGGATTGCGTGACGATGCAACCTTCGATAACTATTATGCGGCGCGAACAAACGCGCCGCTACTTGAGCATGTGTCACAGCAGCTAACGGCTGAGGGGGAGCAGTTTCTCTATTTATGGGGAGCGCCAGGCGTAGGGCGTAGCCACCTGCTTCAAGCCGCGTGCCACGCGGCGTCAGATGCTGATAAACGCGCACTTTACCTGCCATTAAATGATCTAGGCCACTTTCCACCATTAATGCTTGAAGATATTGAGCGCTTGGATCTCGTTGCCATTGATGATTTAGAGTGCGTGATTGGACGCAAGCGTTGGGAAGAGGCGCTGTTTCACGCCTTCAACCGTCTGCGCGATGCTGGAAAAAAGCTGATTATTGTTGCCAGTGCATCCCCCCGGCAGTTGAATGTGGTTTTGCCCGACTTAGCTTCGCGTTTAACCTGGGGGGTCACGTTTCATGTTCACCCGTTAGAAGATGACAATGAGCGCTTGGCTGCCCTAAAGCTGCGTGCCAGCGTAAGAGGAATGCAGCTTCCTGATGATGTGGGGCGCTATATTCTGCACCGCGGCCCGCGTGAATTAGGTGAGTTATGTCGTGCCGTTGAAACACTCGATAAAGCGTCATTGTCGGCCAAGCGCAAGCTTACCATTCCGTTCGTGAAGTCGGCGCTCGGCTGGTAACAAAAACGCCCTCGTCAGCATGAAGCCGACGAGGGCGTTTTTACCGTGCGAAGCACGCTGCTCGCTTAAAGAGCCTCCAAAAAGGAGTGACTTAAGCGGTTTTGCTCATCTTGCTAGCAGCCGTTTGCGCTTGCTTCACATTGTCTTCAGTAATTTTCTGGCTTTTCTGAATAAAGTCCTGCTGCAGAGAAACGACTTTGTCGGCATCTCCTTTAGCGCGCTCAGCTAATTCTTTAACCACTTTTTGCTGGCCTTCCATATAGCTGCGCAGGCCTTCTGCATCTTTCACGTCCATCATTTGGCGCATTTGAGCAATGCCGGTATCAACGTAGGCTTTGCTTGCATCCATTTGAGCGTTGATCATTTTCTCAGTGTAATCGACACTTAAAGCCATATAGGCACGCATGGGTGCCATGAACATGTTGTCAAATTGTTGAGTCATTTCGTTAGTATTTACAGTACGCATATTTATACCCTCCGGGGTGATCATAGACTGCTGGAAGTAGAAGCAGAATTTTCAATCTATCTTGCGGTGCAGCATAGCAACTGCTTTTGTGCAGCGCAACATTTGTTCTTAATAGGTTGTAATGCAGATGATTAATAACTAAGCGAACGATCTACAGGTTAATGGCTCAGAGTTAACGGCGGGAATTATTTTAATCAAAGGAGGACGAGCAATGGCAACACGTATGGAACGCGACAGCATGGGCGAACTGGAAGTGCCCGCCGATGCGCTTTATGGCGCTCAGACGCAGCGGGCGATTAACAACTTTCCGGTCTCGCATTCGCCTATGCCGACCGCCTTTATTCACGCAGTTGCCCGAATTAAGCTTGCGGCAGCACGCGCCAACCAAACATTAGGTGGGCTTGATGATGACCGCGCCGAAGCAATTCAGAAGGCTGCTCGCGAGGTGTTAACCGGCAAGCACGATCAGCAGTTTCCCATTGATGTGTTTCAAACCGGGTCGGGTACTTCTACCAATATGAACGTCAATGAGGTGCTCGCAACACTGGCCAGTCGAGAGGGTGTAGAGGTAACCCCAAACGATCATGTGAATATGGGCCAGTCGAGCAATGATGTTATTCCGACGGCTATTCATCTTTCGGCGGCCATTGCGGTACATGCGTCGCTGCGGCCAGCGCTAGTACATCTTCGCGATACCATTGATCAGCGTGCCGGTGAGTTAAGTCACATTGTGAAAACGGGCCGCACTCACTTGATGGATGCTATGCCTCTGCGTATGGATCAAGAGATGGGGGCCTGGTCGAGCCAAGTAAGGCAGGCGATAGAGCGTTTTGATAGCGCCATGCAAAGGCTTTGCCGCATAGCCCAGGGTGGTACAGCGGTGGGAACCGGTATCAATGCGCCAGTCGGGTTTGCTGAGCAAGTCGCCCAGGAACTGAGCGAGCAAACCGGGTTACTGTTTACGCCTAACGATAGTTTTTTCGCTAGCCTCTCTTCACAAGATGCGGCCGTGGAGCTGTCTGGGCAGTTGAAAGGGTTGGCCTGCGTGATTATGAAAATTGCCAACGATCTGCGCTGGATGAACTCCGGGCCATTAGCCGGGTTGGGTGAAATTGAGCTTGAGGCGTTGCAGCCCGGAAGTTCAATTATGCCGGGTAAGGTGAATCCGGTGATTCCGGAGTCAGCCGCTCAGGCAGCCGCCCAAGTGATCGGCTTGGATGCCGCCATTACCGTGGCGGGGCAAAGTGGTAATTTTCAGTTAAATGTCATGTTACCGCTGGTGGCTTCCAATTTGCTGACATCCATTAGCTTAATGAGTAATACCGCTTGCCTACTTGCTGACCGTGCCATCGCCACGTTCAAAGTGCGTGAAGATAATGTGATGGGCCCGCTGGCGCGTAACCCGATTTTGGTCACCGCTTTAAACGGGGAAATTGGTTATAACGCCGCTGCCGCCATTGCTAAAGAAGCTTATCAGGCGGGACGACCCATCATTGACGTGGCAGAAGAGAAGACTGACCTTGATAGAAAAACCTTAGAGCGGTTACTTGATCCGAAGGCGCTCACTCAGGGTGGAATCCCTGAGTAAGCAGGTGGTGAGTTAGCCTGCATGAAAATGTTGTGACTCAGGTCTCTTGCTTTTCGGTTTTGCCTTCTTGGATCGTTTCACTGGCTTCTTGGCGCTCCTCGGCACTTGCTTCAGGCGCTTTATTTTCGTCTTTGCGCGAGGGGCGATAACACAGCGTTGCTAAGATAGGAAAATGATCTGAGCCAAACGCACCTAAGCGCTGCATGCTAACGAGCGTGAAATGCTCTGTCACAAAGATGTGATCTAAAGGCCAGCGCAACAAGGGGTATTTGGCATGGAAGGTACTGAACATGCCGCGTCCGCGGCGTGGATCTAGCATGCCTCCCACGCGACAAAAAAGCCGTGTTGTGCGCGACCATGCCACATCATTCAGGTCTCCAGCCACCAGCGTAGGCTTGGGATCTTCATGGATTTTTTTACCTATCAGCAGTAGTTCAGCGTCGCGCCAAAGCGATTTCTCGCTTTCACTTGGCGCGGGCGGGCGCGGGTGTACTGCGTATAGGCGAATGCGCTCGCCGTTGTCGAGTGTGATGTTTGTGTGAATAGAAGGAATATCATCTTGAATTAGCCACTCGATGGAAGTGTTCTCGAGAGCAAGGCGTGAATAAAGGTGCATTCCGTATAGATTATCGAGCGGAACTTTAACGCTGTGTGGCCAGTTTTCTGCGAGAACTGGATCTAGCTGGTCTTGCCACCACTGATCCGATTCAAGGGTCAGTACAATGTCAGGCTGATGGTGCTTAATCATCTCGATTAGCCTTTCAGTCCGGTGGTTTGGCATTAGTACGTTGGCGATGAGCAGCGTCACTGTGCGTTCGGCTTCGGGGGATTCAGCGGCCATCACTTGTACAGGCCAAATTCGCGTCCAGGGTAAAATGTAATTGGCCTGGATGATTAGCGTAGTGCCAGATGCAATGAGTGCTACCCAATACCATTGGCTATCATCAACAAAAAATACCGTCAATATAGCGGTAACTAATGCCAGGGAAGCGATTTGCAGGCGGGGAAATTCAAAGCACCGAATCCACCACCAGTGCACTTCAATGCGTGCCACAATGGTGCCTAATAGTAACGCGATGGCTATGCTTCCTAGCAAAGGACCAAGCACGGTTTGCCCCCTTAATTTATATAATTAATTTATGTTATCCATAATATCGAGCGCTAAGACTAGTTCCATAGTGAGATGAGTGTCCATTGGTCTGATAAATTTTGATGTTTGGCCGTATAGCGAGATATTGATGACGGAAGGAAATAGCTTGCAATTCAGTGGCAAGTGGGTAAAATTCGCATCCGTTGCTTGGCATGCGGGCGCTTAATATTCTGCGCAATAGAGCCTAATTAGATAGCTCTTAGTAAATAGCGCCTAGATAGGACCATAGCTCAGTTGGTTAGAGCGCCACGTTGACATCGTGGAGGTCGGCGGTTCAAATCCGCCTGGTCCTACCATTCACTCGGCAGCACCAATTTTCAGGACCATAGCTCAGTTGGTTAGAGCGCCACGTTGACATCGTGGAGGTCGGCGGTTCAAATCCGCCTGGTCCTACCAGCTGTATTGAAAACACCCCATGCCTTGGCATGGGGTGTTTTTGTTTGTGTGTTAAATGGCACTGCTCGTCAGGTTGGGTAAGTCGGTCTGACGTATAAACGTTGCGACCAAGGCTTCAATGCCGATTTGATCCTGTTCAGTGAAACGCGCGAAAAGAGGGCTATCTAAGTCGAGCACGCCCCAGAGGTGGCTGTTAATAACAATAGGAACCACTAATTCTGAACGTGAGTTGGCGTCGCAAGCAATGTGGTCAGCGACCGCGTGTACATCATCCACTCGCTGGGTCTTTTGTTCACGAGCAGCGGCACCACAGACGCCTTTGCTAAAGGGGATAGGGTGGCAGGCGGGTAGGCCTTGGAAGGGGCCTAAGCCCAGAAGATTGGGCTGGTGCTGCAAATAAAAGCCCACCCAGTTAAGGTCGCTAAGCTGCTGTTGAATAAAGGCACAGGTCTGAGCGCTATTGGTGAGCCAGTCGCGGGTATCGAGCAGTGCTTCGAGCTGACGGTTAAGTAGCGAGTAGTCGACGGTAGCTTGCATATACTTCCTTATCTATACAGCGCAACAGGCCGGCGCTTTTATGAGCGCCGGCCTGATCGGTTTATAACAACGATTTTACTCAGCAGCGTTACGGCTAACTAAGTGTTACTCAATCCAGCCCGGTACTGCTGCGCCTTTAAATAGTTCTTCCGCTTTTTCAATAACTTCATCACGCTGATAAGCGTCAATCAGTTGGCGAATCTCTTCGCGATCTTCATCGCCGCCACGAACGGCGATCAGGTTGACGTAGGGCGACTCGGGGCCTTCTTTGATCAAGGCGTCGTCCAGGCTTAAGCCGGCTGGCTGGGCGAAGGTATTGTTAATAAACGCCATATCGACATCGGGAAGAACACGGGGCAACTGGGCAGCTTCGATTTCGCGGAAGCGGAAGTTGCGTGGGTTTTCGGCAATATCAATTGGCGTTGCTTCAAGGAATGTCGGATCATTCAGCGTAATCAGGCCTTCGTTGTGCATCAAAATCAGCGCGCGACCTTCATTGGAAGGGTCGTTGGGCAGCGCGATTTGGGCTCCGTCCGGCAGGTCGTCGATACTGTCATATTTTTCAGAGTAGGCGCCGATCGGATACACGAAGGTATAGCCCGCAATAGCCAAGTCATAGCCACGGTCATTTACCATCGACTGCAGGTAGGGCTCATGCTGGTAGGCATTGGCATCTAGGCTGCCATCTGCCAAAGCGGCATTGGGGGTGACGTAGTCAGTAAATTCGATGATTTCGACATCCAGGTCGAACTCTTCTTTAGCAATCCGAGCGGCAACTTCCATCACTTCCGTTTCAGGACCTGCGACGGTGCCCATTTTAATGCTGCGTGTTTCGGCGTTGGCAACGTTAATCGCTAGGGCAAGGGCCGTTAGGCTACCGATAATCAATTTTTGCATGGATGCTCTCCAGTGGCGCTGTTCGTAAATAAGTCAATAATACGGTAATAAAAAACATAAATCTAATGCGTTTTGGTTATATCTGATTGATAGCACCAAAAGTCGCTATTTACGGTCACTTTTGCGAACCAGATAGTCGCCCAAACTCTGAAACCCTTGAACCATAACCACCAGAATTACGACGGTAATCAGCATAATGGTTGGGTTGAAACGGTTGTAACCGTAGCGAATTCCTAAGTCGCCCAAGCCACCTCCGCCGACGGCTCCTGCCATGGCAGAGTAGCTAACTAGCGTGACCACGGTAATGGTTAACCCCGTCATGATGCCGCCGCGCGCTTCTGGAATAAGTACTTTGCAAATGATTTGCCATGGGGTGGCGCCCATGGCTTGAGCGGCTTCAATTAACCCAGGCGAGAGCTCGTTAAGTGCACCTTCAACCAACCTAGCAACAAAAGGGATAGCGGCGATGGTGAGAGGCACTGACGCTGCATTAATACCAATCGATGTGCCCACCAGCATGCGGGTGAATGGAATGATGGCTACCATCAAAATAATAAAAGGTATCGAGCGGCCAATATTGGTGATAATGCTAAGTGCTTGATTAAGCACTGGCTTCGCTAGAATTTGGCGCGGACGGGTAACATAGAGTAGCACCCCCAGCGGGAGACCGACTAGCGTGGAAATAACCCCGGAAACCGCCACCATATAAAGAGTATCCAGCGTGGCTTGTAAAATAAGATCAAACATTGCGCTGGACATGGCCGAGTACCTCCACCTGTAATTGATGCGCTTCAAGATAGGTCATGGCTTGCTGTGTTTGATCGGGCGTCCCCAGTAGTTCAGCGATCATTAGTCCTAGTGTGCGATCCTGAATGGACTCTACCTTGGCTTGAAGAATGCTGACATCGACACTGCACTCACGGGCAAGGCGTGAAATGAGCGGTGTTGAGACAGCATCACCCGAGAACGTTAGCCGCACCACGGGATGCGTATCGACACCCGGTGTGTCGGAGAGCCTTTCAATCAGCTCCTTGGGGGGTGTTAACTGCAGGAAGTCGTTGAGGAATTCACGCCCCAACTGAGTGCGGGGAGCGGTAAAGAAGTCGCCCACTTCCGAATCTTCCACAAGCTCACCATCAGAGATTAGGCTGACCCGGTGGCAAATAGATTTAACTACCTCCATCTCATGGGTGATCAATAAGATGGTAATACCCAGTTGATGGTTAATGTCTCTCAGCAGCTCTAAAATTGAGCTGGTGGTCTGCGGATCCAGCGCCGAGGTCGCTTCGTCACACAGCAGTACCTGGGGTTTGCTTGCCAGCGCGCGGGCAATCGCCACCCGCTGCTTTTGACCGCCGGATAACTGGGCGGGGTATTGGTTAGCTTTATCTGCCAGGCCAACCATTTCCAACAGCGGAATGACACGCTCGCGGATGACGTTGCGTTTTTGCCCCATTAACTCAAGGGGCAGTGCAACGTTGTCGAATACGCTGCGGGTAGTCAGCAGGTTGAAGTGCTGAAAGATCATGCCTATCCGATGGCGCGCCCGGTTGAGTGCCGCGTTGCTTAAGCGCGTCATCTCTTCGCCATCGACAATAACGCTGCCGCTGGTCGGGCGCTCAAGCAAATTAACGCAGCGAATTAGCGTGGATTTACCGGCGCCTGAAAGCCCAATGACGCCGTGAATCGTGCCTTTCGGAACCGTGAGATTTGCATTTTTAAGCGCATAGACGGCATTAGTGCCGCTACCCTTGTTATTACTGAAATAGGTTTTACTGACGTTGCTAAGTTCAATCATAGCGTCTGCCTTAACGGTAGGCCGAAGACGGAGTGCGGGGCAGCAGGCGAAGGGGGGATAAAAAAAGCCACCCTTATGGGTGGTCATCAACGCTGGACACACCCTTTTAGCTGCACTTCACCAGACCAGTGGTCCAGTGGACGCCCGCAATATGGGTACAAATCGGCGTCACTTCAATTGCGGCGAAAGTCTAAAGATAGGCGGTATGCATGTCAAATATTACCAAGACACTGCACAATTTTGAGGCTCCAGTAGTAAGCTTGCCGGGTAGAGTTTAGTCAATATTTCGATTTTAAGGGGAAGGGCGATATGTTTACCGGCATTGTGCAAGGTGTGGCTAAAGTCGTAGCAGTGCGCGAGTTAGAAGCGTTTCGCGTGCATGTAGTGGAGCTGCCGCCTTCAATGCGAGTCGGACTTGAACTGGGTGCATCGGTAGCGCATAACGGCGTTTGCTTAACAGTGACAGCAATTGATGGCGATTATGTTAGTTTTGATTTAATGCGTGAAACGCTACGCTTGACCAATCTTGGTGCAATAAAGCCTGGGCAATGCGTCAATATAGAGCGCGCGGCGCGTTTTGGTGATGAGATCGGCGGGCATTCCATGTCAGGCCATATTATTGCTATGGCTGAGGTGGCCTCAATTGAAGAGGCGCCCAATAACCGTCGGCTGTGGTTTACGTTACCGGAAAGGCTAGGCAGGTTTGTGTTCGAAAAAGGCTATATTGGTGTAGACGGGATTAGTTTGACGATTGGCGATGTGCGCCAAGCAGAAAGCGGCAACATTGAATTTAGCGTCAATTTGATTCCAGAAACGCTCTGCCGAACTACTCTTCAAGACCGGGCGCCTGGAGATTTCGTTAATATCGAAATTGATCCTCAGACCCAGGTGATCGTTGAAACGGTAGAGCGTGTACTGTCCCAGCAAAGAGGGGATAGCCAACAGGGCCCCAGCAAATAGAGACCCGATAACGCCAATAGTGGACTCTTTTTGCTTATTGATTGACCGATCGGTTAGGTCATGGCCCAAAGATTGCTTGGCATTAAGCTGCGGGGCTATTCCTGCTTTCATTAGTCGTCATGCTGAGGCGCTCGCATCACAGTGAGGCTTTCGGTAATATGTGCGGCTTTTCTCGGTACCAGATCGCCTGCGAATGCGGCATTAGCGCGAAGGATAATAAGCTTCATGAAACTTCTGGATAACTATTTCAAGCTCACCGAGCACCATACCAACATCAAAACAGAAGTTATCGCCGGGGTTACCACATTCCTGACGATGGCCTACATCATTTTTGTTAACCCTAGCATTCTTTCTGAAGCGGGCATGGATTACGGTGCCGTATTTGTGGCGACCTGCTTAGCAGCAGCGATTGGCTGTTTAATAATGGGTTTGTGGGCCAATTATCCTATTGCTCAGGCGCCTGGCATGGGACTTAACGCCTTTTTTACCTACGGCGTTGTACTGGGGATGGGGTATACCTGGGAAGCAGCGTTGGGCGCGGTCTTCTTCTCCGGCCTAACGTTCTTTGCATTAAGCCTTTTCAAAATCCGTGAATGGATCATTAACTCTATTCCGATGTCGCTACGTTTAGGCATTGCTGCTGGTATCGGCCTTTTCCTGGCGATGATTGCGCTGAAAAACGCTGGCATTGTCGTTGCTAACCCTGCAACTTACGTTTCTTTAGGCGATCTTTCCCAGCCGCCAGCTATCTACGCACTGCTGGGTTTCTTTGTGATTACGGCATTGGCTTATCTTAAAGTCACCGGTGCGGTGATGATCGGTATTTTGGGCGTTACCGTTATTGCCATGGTGCTTGGGCATAATGAGTACGGCGGTCTTATGTCGATGCCACCGTCGATTGCGCCTACCTTTATGGCGATGGATTTGATGGGCGCGCTTGATATTGCCATGCTCAGTGTGATTTTCGCCTTTCTATTTGTTGATCTGTTCGACACGTCCGGCACACTGGTGGGTGTGGCTCATCGGGGTAAGCTGCTGGATAAAGACGGCAAGTTGCCGCGTATTGGTCGCGCTATGATGGCCGATAGTACCGCTTCTATGGCGGGTGCAGCATTGGGCACCTCCACCACGACTAGCTATATTGAATCAACTGCAGGTATCGCATCCGGTGGGCGTACTGGCTTAACTGCGGTGGTGGTCGCTGGCATGTTCCTTATTAGTTTGTTCTTTGCGCCACTAGCGGGTTCTATCCCGGCCTATGCGACGGCGGGTGCATTGCTATATGTCGCCGTATTGATGGCGGGCAGCTTAGCCCATGCGAACTGGGAAGACCCAACTGACGCGGCGCCAGTACTGATTGCTGCCTTAGCGATGCCGCTAACGTTCTCAATTGCCGAAGGGATCGCGCTTGGCTTTATTAGCTATGTAGCAATTAAAACGCTTTCGGGTCGTTTCAGTGATTTGAACCCAGCGGTCATCGTTTTAGCGCTGCTGTTTGCGGCAAGATATCTATTCTTAGGGTGATAGGCCCTTACCACTTTTTTACTCAATGAGAGACGCGATGAGCATCTACGGCGACTACATTAAGTCCGTTATTCGCACGGTTCCCGATTGGCCTGAGCAGGGAGTGAATTTTCGAGACATTACTCCCTTGCTACAAAATAGCGCTGCCTTTCGCAAGCTGATCGATAGCTTCGTACACCGCTACCAGGAGATGGACCTAGATGCCATCGCGGCCATTGATGCGCGTGGTTTCATTATCGGCGCGCCGCTGGCGTATGAGTTGGGATGCAGCTTTGTGCCGGTGCGTAAGAAAGGTAAATTACCGTTTAAAACGATCAGTGAGACCTACACGCTTGAGTATGGGCACTCGGAAGTTGAGCTCCACTCCGATGCTTTCCAGCAAGGTGATCGAATTCTGCTGATGGACGATCTGATAGCGACGGGCGGCACTATGCTAGCCGCAGCTAATCTCATTCAGCGTAGCGGTGGCCAGGTAGTTGAAACTGCTACTATTATTGACCTACCGGGATTGGGTGGTTCACAAAAGATTCGCGATGCTGGTTACAGCGTATTCGCAGTTTGTTCTTTCAACGAAGACGAGTAATTCTCAATGAGCAGCGACCGTTACCATCAGCACTTCACTGTCTCTTGGGATCAGTTACATCGCGATGTGCGCACCCTTTGTCACCAGATGATTGAGCGTGACTTTAAAGGCATCGTGGCGATTACCCGTGGCGGCTTAATCCCGGCTGCGCTTATTGCCCGGGAACTGGATATTCGCCTCATCGATACAGTATGTATTAAAAGCTATGACCACATGGATCAAGGCGGCCTGGATATCATGAAGGGCGTTGATCACGACGGCGATGGCTGGCTACTGGTCGATGACTTAGTGGACACTGGCAAAACCGCACGTGCCGTGCGTAAGATGCTGCCGAAAGCCCACTTTGTGACTATTTACGCCAAACCAGATGGTCGTCCACTGGTGGATCAATACCTGACGGAAGTTGCTCAACAGTGCTGGATTCAGTTCCCCTGGGATATGGGTGTTGCTTACGTTGAGCCGCTTGTTGATCAAATGAAGAGGTAATGATGGCCAATCCACTTCCCGATGACTGGAGTCAGTGGCTGGGTGATGAGTTTCAGGCTGACTATATGCTGGCGCTGAAAGCATTTTTAGCACAGCAAAAAGCCGCTAAGAAGATTATTTTCCCCCACTCATCACAGTGGTTTCGCGCTTTTGAGCTGACACCGTTGAGTGAAGTGAAAGTGGTTATTTTAGGGCAGGATCCTTACCACGGCCCAAATCAGGCCCACGGCCTGTGCTTTTCGGTGCAGCCGGGTGTGCCCGTGCCGCCTTCGCTGGTTAACATCTATAAAGAGTTGGCCACCGATGTAGGCTTTACTCCCGTTCGTCACGGGCATCTGGAAGCGTGGGCTAAGCAGGGCGTGCTGTTGTTGAATACATCGCTTACCGTGGAGCAGGGAAATGCGGCGTCCCACCGGGGTAAGGGGTGGGAGCCGTTTACTGATCGTGCTATCGAAACCGTCAGCCAACATGCGTCTCCCTGTGTGTTTTTGCTTTGGGGAAGCCATGCACGGCAAAAGAGAGCGCTGATTGACCAGACGCGCCATTTGATACTTGAAGCGCCGCACCCGTCACCGCTCTCCGCACACCGCGGTTTTTTTGGTACGCGGCATTTTTCTCAAGCAAATCAATTTCTACAAGCGCAAGGCCGAACGCCAATTGAGTGGCAATTACCTGAAACCGCTTAACCTCGTTAGTGGTTGCGGGTAGAATGTGCGCAATTTTGTGCTTAGCTGATGCAACCTTGGTTGCTATACTGAATCCCCTGCAGTGAGGAAGTCCCATGAGTGTTTACGCCATTAACCATCCGCTTGTTCAACATAAGCTGGGTCTGATGCGCGAAGCTGATCTGAGCACTAAGAGCTTTCGTGAACTGGCAGGTGAAGTCGCTAAGCTTTTGACCTACGAAGCAACTAAAGGACTTGAGCTAGAAGACCATGAAATTCAGGGATGGAACGGTGAGCCGATTGCGACGCGTCGCTTAAAGGGTAAAAAGGTCACCGTCGTGCCGATTCTGCGTGCAGGCCTTGGCATGCTGGAAGGCGTAACGGATTTGATCCCGAGTGCACGGGTGAGTGTAGTAGGCCTTTATCGCGACGAAGAAACGCTTCAGCCGGTGCCCTATTTTGCCAAGTTTGCCAACGATATCGAAGAGCGGATGGCCATTGTCATTGACCCGATGCTGGCGACAGGGGGTTCGATGGTGGCAACGCTAGACATGCTGCGTGAGCGTGGCTGTGAGCATATGAAAGTGATTGTCTTGGTAGCAGCCCCTGAAGGGATTAAACGGGTGCAAGAAGCTTATCCTGATATTGAAATTTACACGGCGTCGGTGGATGACCGACTCGATGAAAATGGCTATATCGTTCCCGGTTTGGGTGACGCTGGCGATAAGATTTTCGGAACGCGCTGAGCGTCCTTCCTAATATTGCCCCTTACGCTTTGCGTTAGGGGCATTTTTTTGCCCCTTTAACTCTCAAACTTCCGGAGTTCTCCAATGAGCGAAGCTGTCAGTAACGCTGAACCATGGCCGAAAGTACTGCTAACCGGCGCGCAAATGCTGTTTGTAGCGTTTGGCGCGTTGGTATTGGTCCCCCTGCTAACAGGCCTTGATCCGAGCGTTGCGCTATTTACTGCTGGAGCTGGCACGCTGATATTTCATGCGGTGACTAAACAAAGCGTACCGGTTTTTTTGGCCTCTTCGTTTGCCTTTATTGCACCTATCCAGGGTTCTGTAGCAAGTTTCGGTATATCTGCCACCATGGGCGGTCTGATGGCGGCGGGGCTGGTGTATGTCGCCATCTCGCAGGCCGTGCGTCTTAAGGGCACCGCTTGGTTACACCGTTTACTGCCTGCGGTGGTGGTGGGCCCGGTGATTATGGTGATTGGCCTGGCGCTGGCACCGGTTGCGGTGAGTATGGCGACCGGTGAAACCAGCGATAATATTGGTTACGGCGCGGCGATTTTCTTATCCATGACCAGTTTGCTGGTAACGCTGCTGCTAGCGGTGTTTGGTCGCGGATTGCTACGTCTGGTGCCGATTATTGGCGGTATTACCACGGGTTATGTGTTGGCGCTTCTGATGGGAGCAGTCGATTTCACCCCAGTGCGTGAGGCTGCCTGGTTCTCTGTGCCAAGCTTTACGGCACCAAGTTTTCATTGGGCTGCCATCCTGTTTATGATTCCGGTCGCGATTGCCCCGGCGGTAGAGCATATTGGTGATATGGTTGCCATTGGCTCGGTAACGCGTAAAAACTATCTTGAAAAGCCCGGTCTTCATCGCACCTTGTTAGGCGATGGCTTAGCCACTACCGTAGCCGCTCTGTTTGGTGGACCGCCCAACACTACCTACTCGGAAGTAACGGGGGCGGTAACACTGACGCGAGCGTTCAATCCCAAATTTATGATTGTCGCTGCTGTTCTGGCTATTGTGTTGGCGTTTGTTTCTAAACTGGGCGCTCTGTTACAAACCATACCTGGCCCGGTGATGGGTGGCATTATGACACTGCTATTTGGCTCCATTGCCGTGGTGGGCATGAACACCCTGGTGCGTGCAGGGCAGTCGCTAACGGCGCCGCGAAATCTGGTCGTGGTCTCGCTGATTCTCGTCTTTGGTATTGGCGGCATGCAGTTTGGAGGTGGTCAATTTACTCTGCAAGGTGTGAGTTTGGCCGCGCTGGTGGGGATTGCGTTGAACTGGCTATTACCCCGGGAACGAGAGGGGGAGTAAGGTGGCATTCTTACGCGCAATAAGTGCCGAAAGTGGTCAACAGGAGTGGCGGCGGTATGGCTGACGAACTGAGCGCATCTTTTCCCGTATTGGGCATTGCTGCCTGGAGCGGGACGGGTAAAACGACGCTGTTAGAGAAGCTGCTGCCACTGCTTGGCGAGCATGGCTTAAAAGTAGCCGTGATTAAGCATGCGCACCACTCTTTTGAGGTCGACCAGCCTGGCAAAGACAGCTACAAACTGCGCTGCGCCGGGGCGGCCCCGATGCTAATTGCCTCTAGAGAACGGTTTGCTTTGATGCAGGAAACACCTGGTCAAGCAGAGCCCGATTTAGCCCAGTTGATTGCGATGATGGCATTGCACCAACCCGACTTGGTGATTGTCGAAGGCTTTAAAGCTTGGCCTATCCCCAAGCTGGTGCTTTACCGTGATGGTATTGGCGATGCCACTATTTTGACCGGCCCTTACGTTGAGGCGGTGGCGCTGAGTGCTCCTGCGCCTATCCAATTAGCTGCTTCTTTGGTGAAGTTAAGCCTTGACGATAGTGAAGCGATTGCGCGCTGGATCGTGGCTTGGGTAAATGCGAAAAATAACGTTTTGGCGTCAAGTACGTTGGCTATTAATAAGGAAAGGTGACCAATATGCATCTAACCCACCTCAACGCCCTTGGCGAAGCCAATATGGTGGATGTCGGCGATAAACAAGAAACCCGCCGCGAAGCAGTGGCTTCAGGGCGTATTGTAATGCAGCCAGAAACGCTCAAATTGCTTACCAGCGGTGAGTTACCCAAAGGTGATGTGCTTGCGACGGCTCGTATTGCCGGCATTCAGGCCGCTAAACGCACCCATGAGCTGATCCCGCTTTGCCACTCTTTGGCGCTATCCAAGGTATCGGTTGAGTTTGACATTAATCTTGCGGAATCGTGTGTCAACGTTACCGCTTTATGTCGGTTGAATGGTCGTACCGGCGTTGAAATGGAGGCTCTCACGGCTGTCTCGGTGGCGTGTTTGACGCTTTATGATATGTGTAAAGCCGTCGATAAAAATATGTGTATCGAGGGCATTCAGCTCGACAGTAAGCAGGGCGGTCAGCGTGGTGACTATCAGCGCACTAATGTGCAGGCGCCTATTGTGACCGGCGAGGGTGAGGCGGGCGAGGTTAGTGTAGGTGAGCGCTGCTCATCGCCCTGCATCCGTGTAAAGTTTCTGGCTGAACTGCGCGAGCGGCTTGGTGAAAGCGAGGCGGTGGTTGGGTTGGATGACTTGGCTAGCCGTGATATTAGTGGTTTAAAGTCAGCACTTGTTAAGCGTGATGTGCGTTTTAATGTGCTGACCGACCAGCGTACGCTATGCGCGATTAATCAAGTCATGGCAAACGATGACGCATTAGTAACCGACGATGATGAAGTGGCCTTCTTCCCACCGGTTACAGGGGGCTAGGGTGGATATCGAGCTGGATATTAAGGTAGTGATACAAGCAACGCCTTTCGCCATGGCTTATGGTTATGACGATGCATTAGCAGGTCGCAGCGATATAGGCGCAGTGGTTAGCTTTACCGGGTTAGTGCGTGATTTCAACGAAACGCCTGATGTGACGGGGTTAACTTTAGAGCACTACCCTGGTATGACCGAGTCAACGCTGATAGCGATTGGCGAGCAGGCCTGGCAGCGCTGGTCGCTCCAGGCAGTGCGTATTATCCATCGAGTAGGTTACTTGGCGCCAGGTGACCCTATTGTGCGAGTGTTGGTTGCCAGTGCCCATCGCCGAGAGGCGTTTGAAGCCTGCGATTTTATTATGGACTTTCTAAAAACCCAGGCGCCTTTTTGGAAGAAAGAGCACTCTACTCAAGGCGAGTATTGGGTTAAAGAACGGCACTCCGATCAACAAGATGCAGCGCGTTGGAGTTAAGACTGCCGCATCGCTGCGCTATTAGCAATGGTGCAATGCTATCGGTTAATCGCGCTTCCATACGAAGCAGGCTCAGGTATTTCTGCGGCCATGATTTGTAAATGTACTTCCGGAAGGTGTTGCATGTGATCAGCCAGCCAGTGAATGAGCCGTGACTGTAGCGCTTGACGTAAATCAGCTAACGTATCCGCGGCAATCGCCTCAAGCTGATCATCAAGCCACTCGCTAAAGCTATCTTCGTCAAGCGGACTGGCGCCTGATGCATCCAGCATTAGGCGTCCAATCCGAGACCAGCCGGTGGCGCTTGCGGTAACCGGTAGGGCTAAATATAAGCTACCACGGCGTGCTGTATGAGTTGCGCTGCTCTCAAGCCCTGGGTGGGGTACAACGCTGTTCTGGCTGACAATACAGGGCGGCTGTGGGTAGCGCGCCTCGCAGCGCAAGCCGTGACTATCAAAGCAGATTAAATCGCCGTTGACCGGTGCTAGCGGGGCGCTGATACTCAACCGCTGGGCGATTTCCTGATGGGCTTGCTGATGCCGCGCCTCACCATGGACGGGCATTAGATGACTAGGCTTAATCCACTGGTAAAGTTTAATTAACTCTTCCTGAGCAGGGTGGCCAGTGGCATGTAACTCAGGATTGGTGAATTCATCGTAAAGGCGCACGCCTAAGTGAACTAAGCGCTTTTTTAACTGTTCGATTGGCCGTTCATTACCTGGAATCGCTTTAGCTGAAAAAATGATGTTGTCACCGGGCTCCAGTTCGACAAAGGGATGGCGTCCCTGAGCAAGGCGCTGAAGGGCAGCGCGAGGCTCTCCCTGGCTGCCAGTGGCGATAATCACCACCTCATCCGGTGGCAGGTAGCCTAGGTCATGATTGGGCACCAGCGGTGGTAAATCATCCATATAGCCTAGCCCGCGCGCCACGCTGACCATCCGCTCCATTGAGCGGCCCATTAAGCTGATGCGGCGACCGCATTTTTGCGCTGCGCGGCCAATGGCAAGCACCCGTGCCAAATTGCTGGCGAAGCAAGAGACCACCACGCGGCCTTGGCAGTTAGCGATGGTTTTGGATAATGCTTTGGCCACGTCCCCCTCGCTGCCGGAGTGGCCGGGCATCGGAGCGTTGGTCGAGTCGCCCACTACTAAATCGATGGGTGCAAGGGCCCTAAACTGTGTAGCGCTCATCGGCGTGCCGATAAGCGGCTCAGGGTCAAGCTTCCAATCACCGGTGTGTAAAACGCGGTAACCGCCCGCCAGCATCACCAATGCGCAGCTTTCTGGAATGGAGTGGGTTAAGAGTAAATAGCGTAACGTGAATGGCCCACTTTCCAGTGCTTCGCCAGGTTCAATCACCTGTATAGCTGCACTGCTAAGACCATGCTCGGCAAATTTTAATCTCAACAGGCCCGCCGCAAGAGGGGTGGCATAAATGGGGCAGTTCCACATTGGCCACAGCCAAGCCACAGCGCCAATATGATCTTCATGACCATGGGTGATAAACAGCGCTTTAGGGGTAATGCCTAATGCTTTTGGGGTATCAAGGTTAGGCACCTGTAGCGGCGAGTTAGGAAGATCCTGGCGAATCATCATGCCGCAATCAACGGCTATCCAGTGGTCATCATAGCCGTAGAGCGTTAGATTCATTCCAATTTCACCACATCCCCCCAGCGGCAGTAAGCGCAGCGGGGGACGACGACGGGGACGAATTTGAACGCGTGGTGAATGCATTAGTTATGAAAAGCCTAAAAAGTAATGCCTTAACTATACGGGAAGGCAGGGGCGGCTAACAATCATCCAGGGCCTTCCGATACACTATGCACCCCAGTCTCTCACCCACAGTCGCGGGATTGTGAGACTGGTTTGGTAATCAGTCAGGTTGAAATAGGTCAAGAGTAGCTCACATGTCTCATTATTATCGTTTAGTTGTTTCCTGCCCGGATCGGGTAGGTATCGTTGCAAGCGTCTCAAGTTTTATTGCTCAGCAGGGCGGCTCTATTACTGAAGCAAGTCAGCACTCCGATCTCGAAACCGGCTGCTTTTTTATGCGCTACGAAATTTTAGCGGATTCTGTGGGCATGTCGGTGGAAGCGCTGCGAGCTGCGTTTGAACCAGTGGCCAGCGAGTTCAATATGCAGTGGTCGCTGGTAGATACCCAGAAGCGTCGTCGTGTCGTGCTCATGGTGTCGCGGGAGTCGCACTGTTTAGTTGATCTGCTTTACCGGTGGCAGGCAGGAGAGTTGGATTGCGATATTGTCAGCGTTATTTCCAACCATGATGATATGCGGTCGTTAACTGAGTGGTACGGTATCCCTTATCACCATGTGCCGGTTGACCCTGCAAATAAGCAGGCGTCGTTTGCGAAGGTTCAGGCTGAAATCGACGCTGCTCGCGCCGATTGCGTCGTGCTGGCTCGCTATATGCAAATTCTTCCGCCTGAGTTGTGCGAGCGCTATGCAGGCAGAGTGATTAATATTCACCACAGCTTCTTACCCTCTTTCGCTGGCGCGAAGCCCTACCATCAGGCCTATCAACGTGGCGTTAAGCTGATCGGTGCAACCTGTCACTACGTGACTGAGGAACTCGATGCCGGCCCTATCATCGAACAGGATATCCATCGGGTGAGCCACTGTCATACACCCACAGATTTAGTCCGCTTTGGGCGTGATGTTGAAAAAGCGGTACTTGCGCGGGGCTTGCGCTGGCACTTGGAAGATCGCGTCATTGTTCACGGCAACAAGACGGTAGTTTTCAGCTAGCAGCCGATCATAATGCTCATTCATCAGGGAAGCCGCCATGTCATTTGCGCAAAGCGTATTAGCGCCCTGGGCGCTATTGCTCACCTCGCTACTCTCGCTATGGGTGATGGCTTGGGCTTTGTGGCGGCAGCCGTGGCAAGCATTACTTGACGATTCGGAGCTTCAGCACCGCTGGTTAGGTGCCACCCTGGCGGTGGTGTTGATGTGGCAGCTGCGCGCCCAGGCGGTCGACTGGCTAACGCTGCATTTGGTATTTACCGTCTTAATGACGCTAATATTCAAGGTACCTCTAGCCTTGATCAGCAATGTCGTGATCAATGTGGCAATGGTCATGATCGGCCGCAATGAGTGGATGCTATTAGGGGCGAATGTGCTGGTAACGGGGATTGTGCCGGCGACCATCATAGGTGTGGTCTGGCGGCTTGTAGATCGCCGTCTGCCAGATAATTTAATGGTCTTTCTGTTTGCGTGTGGTTTCTTTGGGGCCGCTTTGGCGACATTAGGGGGCGGGCTGACAGCAGTTTTGCTGATCATCGTCGCCGGAACTGATCCTGACGCAATTTTTCTAGCGCAGGAATATGCTCGCTTCTTGCCTCTACTAATGCCGTCAGAGGCCTTTATAACGGGCATGCTGCTGAGTATTCTGCTGGTTTACCATCCTGATTGGGTGGCCACTTTTAATGACCACCGCTATATCGATATGCAGTAGAGGGCTGCTTTTAGCTCAGTTTCGCTTTTGGCTCAGCTCAGCCGAGCGCTTGGCCATTGCCGCCCCTGATAACGCCAACGCCAACGCCTTCGATCTCAATAGATTGTGAACGCAGGTCGATTTCAATCGGTGCGAAGTCATTATTTTCAGCAAACAGGGTTACTTGGTGCCCCTGGCGTTTAAAGCGCTTAACCGTCACTTCATCATCCAGCCGCGCTACCACGATCTGCCCATCGCGCACTCGCTCTGTGCGGTGAACGGCTAATAGATCACCCTCTAAAATGCCAATATCCTTCATGGATAGACCGCGCACCCGTAGCAGATAGTCTGCTTTAGGCGTGAAGTATTCAGGTGGTAATGGGCAGTAGCGATCAATGTGCTCGGCTGCCAAAATGGGGCTTCCAGCCGCTACTTCACCGATGACCGGTAAGCCGGTGGGGTTGGTATCGACGTTTGCAGGCAGCGCTGCCATAGTCGGGTCAATAATTTCCTGTGGCTCTTGATTAGGCAAGCGGATGCCGCGCGATGTATTGCGGATAATTCGAATTACGCCTTTGCGTTCTAGCGCGCGTAAGTGCTCTTCTGCAGCATTTGGCGAGCGGAAGCCAAGCGCTTTAGCAATCTCAGCGCGTGTTGGAGGGTAGCCAAATTCGCCCATCGTCTTAACGATAAAATCAAATACATGCTGTTGGCGAGCGGTTAGCGGACGCGACATACCAGACTCCATAAAATAGTGAATAGACAGTAACAAGTTAAATGGCGACTAAATTATAAGTGTTTAAGTATACAGTATGTTCCTCTGTCCAGTATATGGCCTGTTACTATTCATTATTATCTCCCATCCAACATTGCCAATTGTTTAAAACGATTTTTTTCTTAAGCATTGATTGGTTTTTTCAGTAACAAATCAAGCGTTGAGCCTATCTGAGTTATGACATAGTATTTTGCTATGTTTTAAACACCCGTTTCCCTGGAGAGCGCCATGGCTCAATCTGATACGGTGACACGTATACTCGACACCGCTGAAGTGCTGTTTGCAGAGCGAGGTTTCGCTGAAACTTCGTTGCGCAACATCACTAGTAAAGCGCGCGTCAACTTAGCCGCTGTGAATTATCATTTTGGTTCTAAGAAAGCATTGATTCAGGCCGTTTTTTCGCGTTATTTAGACCCCTTTACTCAGCGATTTCATACTGCACTTGACGATCTGGAGGCCACCCATGCAGGGCAAGTGATTCCGCTTGAAACCCTGCTTGAAACCATGGCGACTACCGTCCTTGCGGTGCCTGCCGAGCGGAACAGCTTAAAAGTCTTTATGCGACTGTTAGGTCTTGCCTACAGTCAGGCTCAAGGGCACTTGAGGCGCCATATTCAACAAGAGTATGGTGACGTATTTACACGCTTCACAGAGTTAGTACGCAAAGCCACGCCGGATCTCCCTGACGCTGAGCGCTTTTGGCGGCTACACTTTATGTTAGGTACGGTGATCTTTACGCTGTCAGGTTTGGACGCACTACGCGACATTGCTGAAAAGGATTACCACGAACAGGTCACCGTTAGAGATTTAGTTAGACGGCTGCGGCCCGTCGTGGTGGCAGCCATGAACGCGCCGTTACCTCTTGCTTTAGAAGAAGGCAATCATGCAAACGCCCAGGCTAGCTGAGCTACCTCCGACTGAAAGTATCTGGCTGGAAATCGATACAACTCAGCAGCAGTTGCGCTGTTGGCGCGGGCCTAAGGTGCTGCATGAGTGCGCTATCTCTTCAGGTGCTGCTGGAATTGGTGAGCGTAACGGTAGTGGTAAAACGCCCCATGGTTGGCACTATATTCGAGCTGCTATCGGCGAGGGGCTTCCAGAAAATGCGGTGTTTCGCGGCCGCCGTTGGACAAGTGAAGTGTTTACCCCTCAGCTTGCCGATGTTCACCCCGCGCGTGATTGGATTTTGACCCGTATTCTCTGGTTATGTGGTCTAGAGAAAGGGGTTAACAGAGGTGGGCAGGTAGACTCCCAGCGCCGCTATATCTATTTGCATGGGACGCCGCCTAACCAGCCAATGGGGGTGGCTGCTTCCCATGGCTGTATTAGATTACGCAACAGTGACTTGCTGTATATCTTTTCTTTAGCCAACCCGGGGACACCGGTTTGGTTGCATGGCGAGCGGCAGTGTTTTGATTAATTGAGCTTTGATTAACTGAGATTTGATTCACTAATACGCACGTTAACGCTGCCCAAATTTTGACTCCGCTAGACGATCGTCTAGAATCATCGCCCCTTTTCATGGACCTATCTCGATGACTCAACCGCTAGGCCCGGTCATGCTCGACCTTGAAGGCCCAAAATTGACTGCCGCAGAAAAGCGCTTGTTGCTTGAACCTGAGGTAGGGGGCGTTATTTTGTTTGCCCGTAATGTGGAAGATGGCTACCAAGTTCGCCAACTGTGTAGTGACATTCGACGCGTGCGCGCCGATTTGCTGCTCGCGGTTGACCAAGAAGGTGGTCGTGTTCAGCGCATTAAAAAAGGCTTAACACGGCTTCCGGCCATGGCGCGCATTGGCGAAAGTTATGTAGCGAATCATGAGGATGGTCTGGCGTTAGCGAAAGATGCAGGCTGGCTATTAGGTATGGAGATGGCTGCCTGTGGACTGGACTTAAGTTTTGCTCCAGTGCTCGATGTAGAGAGTGGTATCTCCAGCGTTATCGGCGACCGTAGCTTTAGCTGCGACCCGCAACACGTGGCCCAACTGGGTAGTGCATTTGTTCAAGGCCTTCATGATGCAGGCATGGCCGCTGTGGGTAAGCATTTCCCAGGTCATGGTGGCGTCGCCGCTGACTCCCACGTTGCACTACCGGTAGATGATCGTCCATTAGAGGTCATTAAACAGCACGATCTTGTGCCCTTTGCACACCTAGCCTCCCAGTTAGAAGGGGTGATGCCCGCCCACGTCATTTATAGCGCCTTTGATTCGCGCCCCGCTGGGTTTTCTCCCCACTGGTTGGGGATGCTGCGTGAGTCGCTCGGCTTTAAAGGCTGTGTTTTTTCTGATGATTTGAGTATGGCGGGTGCCCACGAAGCCGGGGATCCCCAAGAGCGTGCCCGCGCAGCGTTAGCCGCAGGCTGCGATATGCTGCTGGTGTGTAATGACCGCATGGCAGCACTGGAAGTGATAGAAGCGTGTAAAGGGGTTGAGACTAAACGTCCCGCCAAGCTTCGCTATAGTCGTGCCCGGCCCGATTTAGATGCACTTACCGCGCTAGGCCGCTGGCGGCGCACTCACGCTAAGTTAGAAGCGCTGGCAGGGAAGTAGTCGTTTTGCAATTTCATAAAATTGGTAAGTCTTAAACCGCTCTGGAGTTGGTAGATGTCAAAGTTGGATAAAGAAGCGTTAGAGTCGCTGGATTCAATGCGCGAGCTGATGGATAACGCCGACTGCTTAATTTCTCAACAAGAAGTGGAGCGGGCGCTGGATCGCATGGCAGAAGCTATCACGCGAGATTTGGGCGATAAGTTGCCGGTGTTTTACTGCGTAATGAACGGCGGTTTGATCACTACCGGACACCTGCTGACTCGTTTGGGGTTTCCGCTGGAGGTTGATTATCTGCACGCCACCCGTTATCGCAATGAGTTGCGCGGTGGAGAACTTTTTTGGCGTGTCTCTCCAGAGGTGCCCATGGCGGGGCGTCATGTGGTTATCGTCGATGATATTTTAGACGAGGGCGCTACCTTAGCGGCGATTTTGGCTTACTGTGAAGAGGCTCAGGCTGCCAGTGTCACAACGGCTGTGCTGGTGGATAAACAGCACAACCGTAAAGCCGTACCTGGTTTGAAGGCTGACTACTGTAGTTTGGAAGTAGCTGATCGCTATGTGTTTGGTTTTGGTATGGATTACAAAGGTTATTGGCGCAATGCGCCCGGTATTTTTGCCCCTAAGGGGATGTGACCTCGGGGCAATAAAAACATTAACGAGGCGAGAAGCGCCTCGTTAATCCTGTCTCTGCAATCATTCGTGTGGAAATTTCCTCTACCGAGAAGCGTGTCGCATCAATGAAAGGGATGTGCATGGTGCGGTAGAGTGACTCAGCCTGCTCCACCTCTTGATGGCATTGGTCCATTGAGCTGTACCGGCTATTTGGGCGCCTTTCATTGCGAATGGCAGCCAAGCGGCGTGCATCAATGGTGAGTCCAAACAGTTTGTGGCGATGGGGAGCTAGCGCCTTAGGCAGTTTGAGCATTCCATCTTCATCCAAATCATCTTCGGTCAATGGATAGTTGGCCGCTCGGATACCAAACTGTAGCGCTAAATAGAGCGATGTCGGCGTTTTACCACAGCGCGAAACGCCGACAAGGATGATGTCGGCTTTATCGTATTGATGGGTGCGCGCACCGTCATCGTTATCCAGCGCAAAATGCACCGAGTGAATACGATCCATATAGACATCATCGCTGCCAATTGAATGGGTACGCCCAACGCTATAAGAGGAGTGGGTGTTCAGTTCCTGTTCCAAAGGCTCCAAGAATGTCGAAAAGATATCGACTTTGAAGCCTGATGCCTGACGAATAACATTACGAATTTGCTGATCCACAATGGTGTCGATAATAATGGGTCGGTGACCATCGCGATCGGCGGTTGTTTCAATAATCTCCGCTAACGCCTGCGCCTTTTCAACCGTATCGATATAGGGTTTGGTCAGCATATTGATCTCAACATCGCTGAACTGTGCCAGCAGGCTACGCCCTAAGCTTTCTGCCGTGATCCCGGTGCCATCAGAAATGAAAAAAGCCGTACGCGTCATAGCAATTCCGCCTGTAAGTGATGTGCCGTTGATTCATCCCGCTATTGTGAGCCGAGCGGTTTGCCAGCACAACTTACCCGAACCCCAAAGTGGTACTTACTACATAAATAGCCTTAAAAGCCCTGCTGTTGTAAAAATCCTCCATTGCCTTCGCTATTAGACCAATGGCGAATAGAGTGGCGCGGTGCTAGGGTGTCTCAATGAATAATCCATGGCCCATAGTCTTCGTGACTATTACTGGCTATGTCGATCTTTATGAGCGAGGGGGTTACGTGGAAGAGTACATTCTGTGGTTCGATCAGTTAGGTATGGCGGACGTCGAACGCGTGGGTGGTAAAAATGCCTCGCTTGGTGAAATGATCTCTAATCTTTCAGGTGCAGGGGTAACCGTGCCCGGTGGTTTTGCCACTACCGCGCATGCCTACCGTGAATTTCTCTCTCATGAACAGCTTAATGAACGCATTAATGCGACGCTTGATCGTCTGGATGTCGACGATGTTAAGGCCTTAGCAGAAGCCGGACGCAACATTCGGCAATGGATTATCGATACACCCTTACCCCCGAGCTTTGAAGCGGCTCTACGCGATGCTTATGGTCAACTGCAGCAGCAACATCCTCAGCTTAAAGTGGCTGTTCGCAGTTCCGCTACTGCCGAAGATTTGCCTGATGCCTCTTTTGCTGGCCAACAGGAAACATTTCTAAACATTGAAGGCTTCGACAATATTAAACGTGCGGTACACGAAGTTTTTGCCTCGCTGTTTAATGATCGCGCTATCTCCTACCGCGTGCATCGTGGCTATGCCCACGAGAATGTTGCTTTGTCAGCGGGTGTTCAGAAGATGGTACGCTCTGAGACCGGCGCTGCAGGCGTCATGTTCACCTTAGACACGGAATCAGGCTTTAAAGATGCGGTGTTTGTGACCGCTTCTTGGGGCTTGGGCGAAACTGTCGTGCAGGGAGCGGTAAACCCTGATGAGTTTTATGTCCATAAACCGACACTGGCTGCTGGACGACCAGCTGTGCTGCGGCGTAATTTAGGCTCAAAGCTGATTAAAATGGTTTATGGCAAAGATGCCAGTGCAGGTAAATCGGTGGATACGGTCGATGTGCCCCATCAAGATCGTGGCCGTTTCTGCCTTAACGATCAACAGGTCATGGATCTTGCTCGTCAGGCCATGACAATCGAGCAGCACTACCAGCGTCCTATGGATATTGAGTGGGCGCTGGATGGTGATGACGGTGAACTGTATATCGTTCAAGCACGCCCTGAAACAGTCGTTTCTCAGCAGGAGGGCGGTAAGCTTGAGCGCTTCCAGCTGCGTGAGAAGGGGCGCACCCTAATCACGGGCCGGGCGATTGGTCAGCGTATTGGGCGTGGGGCGGTCAAAGTCATATTAAGTCCAGACGATATGGATAAGATCCAGGACGGTGACGTGCTGGTCACGGATATGACCGACCCTGATTGGGAGCCGATCATGAAGCGCGCTTCCGCGATCGTCACCAACCGCGGTGGGCGTACCTGTCACGCGGCCATCATTGCAAGGGAGCTAGGCATACCGGCCGTAGTGGGCTGTGGCGACGCAACGACCCAGTTGCAAGAAGGAATTGATGTCACCGTTTCCTGTGCAGAAGGGGACACCGGTAATGTTTATGAAGGACTGCTGGAGTTTGATTGCAAAATTTCCAGCGTCGATGCAATGCCGGAAATACCCTTCAAAATAATGATGAACGTTGGCAACCCGGATCGCGCTTTTGGTTTTGCCAGCTTGCCCCATGCAGGCATTGGTTTAGCACGGTTAGAGTTCATTATTAACCGCATGATCGGCGTCCATCCTAAGGCGTTGTTAGAGTACGATACGCTGCCTGCGGATTTACAGCAGGTGATTGATCTGCGTACCGCGGGCTATGCTGACCCCGTCAGCTTTTATGTCGATAAACTGGTTGAGGGTATCTCAACGCTGGCAGCCGCGTTCTACCCACAGCGCGTGATTGTGCGGTTATCGGATTTTAAATCTAACGAATATGAAAACCTGATTGGTGGCAAGCTTTATGAGCCGGGTGAAGAGAACCCCATGTTGGGCTTTCGTGGTGCCTCGCGCTACATTTCAGAAGCCTTTCGACCCTGTTTTGAATTGGAGTGTCGTGCACTTAAGCGGGTACGCGACGAGATGGGCTTCGATAATGTCGAGGTGATGGTTCCCTTTGTACGTACCACCGATGAAGCGCGTGAGGTTGTCGAGCTACTTGCCGCTAATGGCTTGAAGCGTGGCGGTGATGCTGACCCTGCAGGTCTGAAAGTCATTATGATGTGTGAACTGCCTGCGAATGCTCTGTTAGCTGATGAGTTCCTTGAGTATTTTGATGGTTTCTCAATCGGTTCCAACGATTTGACCCAGTTAACACTTGGGCTGGATCGTGACTCAGGCATTGTGGCGCACCTTTTTGATGAGCGAAATGGTGCTGTTAAAAAGTTGCTTGCCATGGCAATTCAGGCCTGCAAAGCGAAAGGGAAGTATGTCGGCATTTGCGGTCAAGGCCCTTCAGATCATCCTGATTTAGCGAAATGGTTAATGGAGCAAGGCATCGATTCCGTATCACTCAACCCAGATGCGGTCTTGGAAACCTGGTTTATGCTGGCAGGCCAAAAAATCGAATAATTGAGACTGTTTTGTTTTTCATTTGCGCCCGACCATTGTGTCGGGCGTTGTCATTTTTATAAGCTACCCTTTGTTGTGGCGAGTTTTTTCAGATAGCTTTACACATCCTTGTTGTAAAGCGTTTTAGTCAACTGCTTTTGGAGATTGTTTTTGTAGTCTGTTTTTGTAGATAGCTTTTTGTAGATAGTTTCGTTGTTCCACAAGACACGGAGAACGCCTGATGTCCCCAAAACGGGTTAAGTACGTGCTGCCAGGTTTGCTGGTATTGCCGCTTTATAGTTGGGGGTTTAGCTATGAAGCACCCTCCATTTCTCCTGAAGTAAAATCAGGTTATGAGGAAAAGCCGGGCTGGTCGGCTGAATCTTTTGCGGTGGCTGCTGCCAATCCTTTAGCCACTGATGCAGGTTATCAAGTACTTCAAGCCGGTGGTAACGCCATTGATGCTGCTATTGCAGTGCAAATGGTATTAAACCTGGTGGAGCCCCAGTCGAGTGGAATTGGCGGCGGTGCTTTTTTGATGCACTACGATGGCGCTGAAGTGCGCGCCTACGATGGTCGTGAAACAGCGCCGCAAGGGGTTAATGGTGAGCTATTTGTCGAAAACGGCGAGCCTTTAGCTTTTATGGACGCTGTTGCAAGTGGTCTTTCAGTAGGGGTGCCTGGCACGCTGCGGATGCTGGAAAAGGCCCATGCGCAACATGGTGAGTTGGCTTGGGCGGATCTCTTTACGCCAGCGATTACCCTAGCTGAGGAAGGCTTTGCGGTCAGTAATCGTTTGCATACTAGCCTTGCCAGCGAAGAGCTACTGCGCCAAGACCCCTTGGCAAGCCAATACTATTATGACGCCGACGGCGAGCCCATTGCGGTTGGAGAAACGCTCAAGAATCCGGCATTAGCAGAAGTGTTCCGTCGTGTAGCGGCGCACGGTAGCGTGGCTTTTCATGAGGGTGCCGTAGCAGAAGATTTCGTTGCGAGGGTACAAAATCATTCGGTGCGTCCGGGCAGTTTGACGCTTGAGGATATGAGTGGCTATGAAGCGCTTGACCGTGAGCCGCTATGTACCCCTTGGCAGCAATGGGAAGTGTGTGGCTTTCCGCCGCCCTCATCGGGTCATCTTACCGTCATGCAAATACTGGGCATGCTTGATAAGCAGCCGTTACTTGAAGCACCGTTAGATAATGGCGCTTCAAGCAGCGGGTGGTTGCACCAATTTTTAGAAGCGTCTCGGCTAGCCTTTGCTGATCGTGGTCGCTACATTGCTGATCCTGAATTTGTGGACGCGCCAGGTGGAGATTGGGAGCTAATGTTGGCGCCTCAGTATTTGCAGCAGCGCAGTGCGCTGATTGATGAAATGAGTATGGGCGACACGGCGGAGCCCGGTAATCCAGGTGAGCTGGAGGTTAGCTGGGCTAGCCAGCCTGAGCAGCCTGAGTACGGTACTAGCCATATCAGTATTATTGATGAAGATGGCAACGCCGTGGCGATGACGACGACGATTGAGCAGGCATTTGGCTCGCGTATATTATCGGATGGTGGCACGGGTCTGGCGGGCGGCTTCTTGCTTAATAACGAGCTAACCGATTTTTCATTTGAACCTGAAATAGAGGGCGAACCCGTTGCCAACCGAGTTGAGCCGGGCAAACGGCCACGTTCAAGCATGAGTCCCACGTTAGTGTTTGACCAGGAAAGTGGTGAATTGGTCGCAAGCTTAGGGTCACCCGGTGGTGCTGCCATTATCCATTACACCGCGAGAACGTTAGTCGCACTGCGCGACTGGGGGTTAAATGCGCAGGAAGCATTGAATTTACCACATGCGATTACCCTGGGTGATGATGTATTTGTTGAAGAGGGACGTTTTGCTGAGGCAACGATTGATTCACTGCGTGAACGTGGTCACACAGTGAGCGAGCGCGAGCTAACCAGTGGGCTGCAAGCGATTATGCGTCTTAACGATGGCACGCTCTTTGGCGGTGCTGATCCACGGCGTGAAGGTGTGGTAATGGGCGAGTAGCGTTTTACTGGCGTAGCCAGTTGCGTAGCTTGACTAACATCAGCGCACCGTCGCTTAACTCGCGACGATCCTGAATAAGCGCCGTTAAACGGTCTGGGTAGTCGGTGATGATGGCATCGACACCCAGATCTATCAGGGTCGACATCCTGGCCCGGTCATTAACGGTCCAGGCATGTATTTGATAGCCATAAAGCCTAGCTAAACGGATTTCCCCTTCGGTAATGCGATTATGGCGTAATCCTAGCGCGTCAAAATTACCTCGATTTAACGTCCCAGGCAGTATTAGCTGGGCGAGCAGGGTAATGCGTAGTTCCGGCGCTCGGGCATTCAGATGCGTCAATAAAGCAGGTGACATCGTTGCTATGCGCATATCTAAAAGCGCATTGGGAAACCCGCAGGAAGTATAGCCATCGAAGGCGCTTTGCTGGGTGGCCCAGCAGCGATACCGCAAATCGCTTTCTGCATTGAGTGCATCAATAACAGCATCAGCTAGCGCCTGCTCCTGGCCGGGCAAAGGCTTCATATCGATCATTAAGCCCGCTTTTCCGCGCACCACCTCGAGTGCTTCCTCCAAGGCCGGAATGGTCTCATTTTGGAAAGCATCGCCGAACCAACTGCCCACATCATAATGGCTCAGCTCATCTCTTGTTAGATCCCCAAACTCACGATTATCCCCGGTTAAGCGCGCCAAGCTGCGGTCATGATAAAGCATCACCTGATTGTCGCTGCTTAAACGAACATCAATTTCGACATAATCAGCACCGTCAATGAGTGACTGTTTGACGGCGGCCAGCGTGTTTTCAGGTGCCACCATTGAGCTTCCACGGTGAGCAATCACGGCAACATTGTCGCGTATCTCAAAACTATTCAGAATCCACCATGCCTGAAGGCCCGCAAATATCAGTACGCTAAGCTCAACGGCCCAGGCAAGTTTTCCTGCATTGGTGTTTGCCGGAGGCGCCGCAGGTCGCGTTTCGCGGTGTGCTAGCTGCATATACAGACAAGCGGACAGCAGTGCGTTAGTGGCAATACCGAGAAAGGTAATGGTGAGCGTGACCAGCACATAGCCAATTAAGTACGCCAGCATGGCAGGAATCAGCACGGCATTGTGCTCAGGTAGCCACCAGAGCAGTGGCGTAAACAAACGATCAAATAGTAGCGTGGCCAGAAATGGCAGACTGACAATAATCACTAATAGAAGCAGAACGGCAGCGCCGATAGAACGGCGCCAGCCACGGGTTAAGCGGACGCTACGCTTTAATGCCTGCCAAGGGGGGGTGTTTTCCAGTGCCACTAAGGGAAGGGCTAATAGCCAACGTAAATAGAGCCAGGATGCTGCCCATACCCAAGCAGCAATCAACGGCAGCGCACAGGCAATGAAATACCACAGCACTGGGGGGCGCACCCGCTGTAAATAGTACGGATCAATGCCGCTCAACCAGACGCTGTAAAGCCAGGCAAGGCCCGCCATAAACGGCGCGAGCAGGAGTAAATGCGTGCCTACCTGAAGTATTACCAAACCTGCTAGGGCGGGTAGTCGCCGTGTACTCAGCCACAGAGCTTCAAGTGCCAGTCGATAATGATTATCCCGTGGCCTCACGGCGACTTGAAGCATACCGGCCTGCTGCCAGTAAATAACTAAGAAAGTGAGACCAAGACTAACGAGCATGCCTGCTAGGCCTAAGGGGCTAAATAGCAGGGCGATTAACTCATCATTCGTCACGACAGTGCGATTGAGTTGAGCTAACAGGCCACGAATTACCCAGGTAATGGCAGGCAAAAGCAGCGCAGATGCAAGCAGGGTAAAAAACAGGTGATAAGCGATCAGCGGTCTAAGATGATCGCGTAGTGTGCGTAGTAAGGCAGAGCCAAGGTAGGTCAAAGGCTGCATCGTCATTAAACGGTAAAAATGAACTACCAGGGTGGCAGTAACCACCACGCCTGGCAAGAGGGTCGTTTAAGGCTTATGTGATGAGTACCTAGCAAACAAAGTAATTTGCTAGATAAGTGGCAGTTCTTGCTCAGCAACAATGATGCCGTTGTTATCTGCATACAGCCACTGTCCTGGCTTAAGGGTGACACCGGCAAAGTTGACGTCGACATCACGCTGGCCTTCGCCGCGCTTGTCGCTTCTGCGAGGATGGCTGCCAACGGCTTGAACACCGAGTGGAAGAGTGGCGAGGATATCTACATCGCGCACGCAACCGTACATCACAACGCCTGCCCAACCGTTCGCTACCGCTTGTTCTGCCAGCATATCGCCAAGCATGGCGCAGCGATGTGATCCACCCGCATCTACCACTAGAACCGCACCATCACCTTGCTCTGTTACGGCCTGCTTAACCAGTGAGTTATCTTCAAAACACTTTATCGTGCGGATAGGGCCGTAAAAAGCTTCCAGTCCCCCAAAATTGGCAAACATTGGGTCAAGTACAGCAACCTCTGGGTGGGCATCACATAGGTCAGGCGTCACTATCTCAATGGGGTTCGTCATTTCAGGCTCCTTCATTAGCCGGATAATAAATTCATCAAACAGCGAGGGCTTCAAAACAGCCCGGTGGATATCACCCAAAAAAACGCCCCGCCCTGAAATTCAGTGGCGGGGCGTTCGGTCATCGACTCAGAAAATGTAATAAATTACTTTTCTGCGATGTTGCGAGCATCGGCGATGGGGCGGCCTCAAGAGTTACAGTAACTATCAAGCTTCTTGAGCGACCGGAATCACGTTTGAGGCGATTTTTTGATACTCCTCAATTTCGTGGAAATTCATGTAACGATAGATCTCGCCTGCCATAGCGTCAAACTCGCTCATATAACGCTGATACTCTTCAACGCTTGGTAGACGTCCTTCTACTGCGGCAACAGCGGCCAGCTCCGCGGAGGCGAGATACACATTGGCACCATCACCAAGACGGTTCGGGAAGTTGCGTGTAGACGTAGACACAACGGTGCTCTTGGCAGCAACGCGGGCCTGGTTACCCATACACAGTGAACATCCCGGCATCTCCATACGGGCGCCGGCACGACCGTAAATACCGTAGTAGCCTTCTTCAGTCAGCTGATGCTGATCCATTTTAGTCGGCGGTGCAAGCCATAACCGTGTTTTTAAACTGCCAGCGGGCTGTTTTTCAAGCAGTTTGCCAGCAGCACGGAAGTGACCAATGTTCGTCATACATGAGCCGATAAAGACTTCGTCGATTTTCTGGCCAGCTACTTCAGACAGCAGGCGAGCATCGTCGGGGTCATTCGGCGCACACAGAACCGGCTCTTTAATTTCAGCCAGATCAATTTCAATAATTTCGGTGTACTCAGCGTCCTGGTCGGCACGCATTAGGCTTGGGTTGGCAAGCCACGCTTCCATGCCTTCGATACGACGACTAATCGTACGTTCGTCGCCGTAACCATTACCCATCATCCATTTTAGCAGAGTAATGTTGGATTTCAGGTATTCGGTAACGCTATCTTCAGAAAGCGTGATGGTACAGCCAGCGGCAGAGCGCTCAGCGGATGCATCAGAAAGCTCAAAGGCTTGTTCGACGGTTAGGTCTTCTAATCCCTCGATTTCCAGCACGCGACCTGAGAAAGCATTTTTCTTGTTGGCTTTGTCAACCGTCAGCAAACCTTGCTTGATAGCATAAAGCGGAATAGCGTGAACCAAATCTCGCAGCGTCACACCTGGCTGACGCTGGCCTTTGAAACGTACCAATACGGACTCAGGCATATCCAGCGGCATAACGCCCGTGGCGGCTGCAAACGCTACTAGCCCGGAACCCGCTGGGAAAGAGATGCCCAGGGGGAAACGGGTATGTGAATCACCGCCAGTACCGACCGTGTCCGGAAGCAGCATGCGGTTCAGCCAACTGTGAATGATGCCATCGCCAGGACGCAATGAAACGCCGCCACGGTTCATGATGAAATCAGGCAGAGTGTGGTGTGTATCCACGTCAACAGGCTTAGGATACGCCGCCGTGTGGCAGAAAGACTGCATTACCAAATCAGCTTGGAAGCCAAGGCAAGCGAGATCTTTCAGCTCATCACGGGTCATTGGACCAGTGGTGTCTTGCGAGCCAACGGTAGACATCTTGGGCTCGCAGTACATACCAGGGCGAACGCCTTCCAGGCCGCAGGCTTTACCAACCATTTTCTGCGCTAGAGTAAAGCCTTTACCAGTATCTTTGGGCTGGTCAGGTAGGCGGAAAACGTCAGAGGTCGGCAGACCCAGTGACTCACGCGCTTTGCCTGTTAAGCCTCGGCCAATGATGAGCGGAATTCGACCACCCGCACGCACTTCATCAAGAATCAGCTGCGTTTTCAGTTCAAATGTTGTCAGTACTTCATCGGTGCCTTGCTTGCAGACTTTACCTTCGTAGGGATAGATGTCGATGACATCGCCCATATTCAGCTTGGTAACGTCCATTTCTACCGGCAATGCGCCGGAGTCTTCCATGGTGTTGAAGAAGATAGGAGCAATTTTACTACCGAAACAAAAACCACCAGCACGCTTGTTGGGCGCGTAAGGAATATCGTCGCCGAAGAACCAAAGTACGGAGTTTGTTGCCGATTTACGTGAAGAGCCTGTGCCCACTACGTCGCCGACGTAGACAACTGGGAAGCCTTGAGCCTTAACGTCTTCGATCTGCTTGAGCGGCCCAGTGGTGCCGGGCACTACTGGCTCGATGCCATCACGCTCGTTTTTGAGCATGGCGTTAGCATGTAGCGGGATATCGGGACGTGACCAAGCATCCGGTGCTGGGGAAAGATCGTCAGTGTTGGTTTCGCCTGGCACTTTAAAGACGCTCAGGGTGATTTTCTCAGCCAGCGCCGGTTTAGAAAGAAACCACTCTGCGTCAGCCCAGGATTGAATAACGTCCTTAGCAACACTATTACCATTCTTGGCGCGCACTTCAACGTCATGGAATGCATCAAACATCAGCAGCGTGTGTTTTAGCTGTTCCCCGGCTTCGCGTGCTAACTCTTCGTTATCGAGCAGCTCAACCATAGAAACGATGTTGTAGCCGCCCTGCATGGTACCAAGCAGCTTAACTGCATGTACTTTATCAATCAGAGGAGAGCTTGTTTCGCCCTTAGCGATAGCGGTTAAAAATCCAGCTTTAACATAGGCTGCTTCATCAACGCCTGGTGGAACCCGGTTAGTGATTAAGTCGAGAATGAATTCCTCTTCACCCGCTGGCGGTGCTTTGAGCAGCTCAACTAATGAAGCTACTTGCTCAGCGGTTAAAGGTTTGGGGGGGACGCCCTCAGCGGCACGTTCCTCGACATGTTGGCGGTAAGCTTCAATCACGTTGGGGCCCTCTCATCTACGTTCTCATTTACTTTATGGTGACGGCCTTCACATTGCACGGTGTTGGTTGTGCTTTGTTAAAAGTGTGGTCGACCACATGTGATATACGCTTGACAAACAGCGTCTGGTTGGATGAGAGAGATTCTACGCCAAACTGTCGACAATGTTAAGCTGGCAAGCAGAAGCGTCTCTTGTACTTTGTGCTGATGCATGGATATTAACTGATCAAAAATACGCTTTTAATTAACCATTTGAGGAGAAGATGCGGAAATTTTTTCCAAAAAAATGGATAACATGGCTCTGTGCGGGTGTGATTGTTGTTACAGCACGTTACCATAGTGCTTAATTTATAACCTTAGAGTCATATTAATGCTGATGTGCTCATAAAATGTGTGGAGCATTTTGGGACGTACTTCTACATTAGCAAGAGTAAATGCAGGGTTGTAGAGTTTGAGCAGTAACGGGGAGCTAAGCGTCATGCACGCTTAAATGTTGTACAATAATGAGATACAAGCTCGGTGATGGTGTTATGTCGATACAACTCAGTGAGTTACAAACCAGTGAATTTAAAACCAGTACATTAAAAACTGGCACATTAGAGACTGCTAGTCATACGCTTCAAGCTGACGATCTTTTGCCGGAGAGTCTGCATCAATTTTTAGCCTGCCCAACCCCAGCTGCGTGGTTGAAGTGGGCGCTGGAAAACCCAGAAATCCTTCTGATCGACCACGCTCAATGTGAGAAAAAAGCCGCATCTACCGCGATGAGTTTGCTCTATCGTTATGTTGATCAGCCACTGTTGCTAAGCAAAATGTCACAACTAGCCCGCGAAGAGCTGCTGCATTTTGAGCAAGTAGTAACGTTAATGGAGGCAAGAGGCGTTGCTTATCAACACTTGACTGCTTCGCGGTACGCGGAAGGTTTGCGTCGCCATTTACGTAGTAATGACCCAGAGCGATTGATTGATGTGCTGATCATCGGTGCCTTAATTGAAGCGCGTAGCTGCGAACGGTTTGCTTGCTTAATTCCTTATTTAGATGAAGAGCTTGCCAAGTTTTATCGGACCTTAGTGAAGTCAGAAGGTCGTCACTTTGAAGACTACTTGATGCTTGCCCGCCAGCAAACGTCGAACTCCATTGACGAGCGAATCGCATTTTTTGTGGCGCGTGAAGCGGAGCTGATTACTTCGCCCGATACGGCTTTTCGTTTTCATAGCGGTGTGCCAGCTTAAGCCGCTTAGCCCGGCAGGATATTTATCATGCGCGATGCTCGTGAAACTGATCAGTTAACTCTTTTTGGCCACTTTTCGCTCACCCAAGGCGAAGATGCAATCACCCACTTTAGCTATGACAAAGTGAAAGCGTTGCTTGTTTATCTGCTGCTGCATCGTCAGCCGGTTAATCGAGCCGCCCTGGCTGAACTCTTGTGGCCTGATCAAGGCTTATCTTCCGGCAGAACCAACTTACGTCACGCGCTGCACTGTTTACGGCAATCGCTGGGTGAAAGTGCTGATCAAGTGTTAAGTGTTTCCCGGCAAACCATTGCTTTTCAACTGCCAACCAATTGGCAGTTGGATTTGCATAAGCTTCAGCAACTGCTTGAAGGGCCCCGCGACTTAGATACGCTTGAATCGCTGATGGCATGTTACCAGGGCGATCTCATTGAGGAACTCCAATTAGCAAGCTGTAGCGAGTTTCAGCGCTGGTTAGTGCAGGTTCGCAACGAGTGGCGTCAGCGTGTCATTCGTTTTGCCGAACAAGTCTTGGAGGTACATGCGGATGTGCCTGACGCTATTCTTGAAGCGTTGGTCAGTCGCTTCTCCGGATATGGCCCATTTCATGAGCGTTTGGTGCGCCAACTGGCTGAACAGGGTCAAATGGCCGCCGCTCACGAACAGTATAATAGCTATTTACAACTGTTGGCGTTATCAGGACAACAGCCGGAACCAAGCTTTTTGCAGTTAGCCAGTTACTGGTCCGACGGCTATCATGATCCACGTATGATTAGCCCCCAAGGCGCTTTTTCTCGCGCCTTGGCGGCGGATAGTAAACCATTGCGTGAAGATGAAATTGAGCTGCGCCAGCTATCTGTAATGGCTATTCGATTACGTTTAAAAGGCGATTGGCAGGATCGGGCGGCGACCCGTAACTGTCTTGCACTTCAGTTAGAGCTATTGCGCTGGTTGGAGCAGCAGTGTCATCACTTGGGTGGCTTTTGGTTACCCGGTGCTACGGGGGGGTTAGGCCTTGCTTGTTTCGGCACTCATGGTCCAGCGCACCAGCTGGCTGAATTAGTCGCGCTGTATGAGCATTGTCGTCAGGCGCTTCCTTTAGAGAGTGCTCGTCATTGGGCGGGCGAAGGCGAAGTGCCACAGTTTGAATTAGCGGCTGGTCTGCATAGCGGGCGGGTAGTCTATCTGCCGGAGCGGCAGTTGGCCGACCCTTTGGGGCAGGTAACCCAAACGTCATTGGAGCTGATGAGCGCGGCGGAAGGCAGTGAGTTAGTCATCTCTCAAGAAGCCAGCCAGCATATGCCGCCCGCGCTTGATCTTCAGCCGCGGTTAGTGTCACGTTTGGTGGCCAGTGATGGTCGTGTACGCCTACGTGCGCTGGTGTTGGGACAAAATGAAGGGGGACGCGATGCGTTGCCGCCCAGCTTAGTGGGTCGAGAGACCTCTTTGCGCACGCTACGTGATGCGCTCGCGCGTGCGGGCATTGGCCTGCGCCAGAGTGTGTTAGTGCGTGGTGCTTCTGGCATGGGGAAATCGGCGCTGATGGTGGGTTTCCGTCAGTTAGAGCTCAGCCGCGATGCAGCAATATGTTGGCAGCCTACCACGCGGATGTCGGTGCTTGACCCCTACGGCGTCGCTCGTACGCTGGTTAGCTGGTATTTGAAAGCGCCACTAACGGTAGAGTCTATTCGTGCGTTACAGGAAACATTAGAGCTTGATCGGTTTGATGCAGACCGGCAGCACTTGTTGGAAGAAGCGCTGGGTGTGCATGATGTTCAAGAGATCACTCAGCTTGCGCAAAGTGGCGAAGCTGTTGAGTTGGTAGTGATGCTACTGCACCGCTTGATTGAGCGTCAGGCGATGACCCATACCTTGGTGCTGATGATCGATGATCTGCAGTGGCTAGATGAGCCTTCCTTTAAGGTATTGGCAGGGCTGCAAGCACGCTTGCCCATTAACACTGCCTTTATGCTGGTTGCTAGCCATCATGGGCGTGATGGCCTGCCGGTAAAATTGCACTGGGACCAGCAAATTGGCCTAGGCAATTTAGATGCGCTGCAATCATCTCGTTTATTGTCACAGCTTTCACGTCGTTATCGTATTCATCTGAGCCCTCGCTTGCGTAACCAAATTATCGAGCGCTGCGACGGTGTGCCGCTCTATATGCAAGAGTTATGTCGTCGTTTGGATATGGATCGCCGAGAAGGGCGCAGCGTCCATTTTGATGAGTTACCCAAAGGCTTGCTGGGCCTACTGGCTAGTCGTATTGATCAGCTGGAAAGCGACCGGGAAATTGCTCATGTGGCAGCGGTATTAGGCAAACGTTTCCGGTTAGATTTCTTACTTGAGTGCAGCGGGTGGGAGAAAGGCCGGCTCAATCAGGCCCTTGAGCATATGCGCTTGCTGGAAATTGTTGAGCCAGTCGATAAAGACAGTGGTGAGCAAGAGTACCAATTTAGCCACCAATTATTGCAAGAAGCAGCCTATCTCTCATGCCCTCGGGATGTGCGAGTCAAGCTGCACCAGCAGGTAGTGACATTGATCGAGGAGCGCTTCCCCGTGTGGATTAGCCGTCATCCTGGTGATTTTGCTACTCACTTGCGGCGTAGTGGTCACTATGCCAGAGGGGCGCGCTATTTTGAGCTGGCTGCCCGTGAGGCGCTTAAAGTCAGTGCTAATCGTACAGCACTGCGCATGGCAGATTTTGGCTTGGCTAGCCTGCGCCACGTTGAGCATGAAATCGAGCGGGAAGTAAGCTTGCTGACCGTAAGAGGACAGGCGGCATTCTCGTTGGAGGGCCATGGCTCACCTACCGCCCATGAAAGCTTCGTGCGCGCTCGCGAGCTGCTACGTGAATCCGGCAGCGATAGTTTGGAAGACCCAGAGGATTTAGAACAAATATTTCTGGTCAAATGGGGCCTGTGGGTAGGCCGCAGTCAGCGCTATGCCCATGCAGATGCCTTTGCTTTGGCCTCGACCCTTGCGGACATCGCCTCACGTCTCGAAGACCCGCGTTATCGGCGGTTGGCTGATTATGCGCGTGCCAACTGTGAATATTGGGCAGGGCGCATTCAGCAGGCCCATGATCATTTAGATGAGATTGATCCGCTTAATGCCCAAATGATGATTGAGTGGTTGCCGTTTTCCGATCATCCCCAAGTGTCAGCAGCCTGTTTTCAAGGTTGGGCTCTCTGCCTGCGTGGCGATTATCCGCGTGCCGAGCGGCAGGTATCTGCCTCTATTCGGCTAGCAGAAAAAATTGCTCATCCTGGTACCTTAGCCATGGCGCTGCTATTTGCCGCCGCGCTTTACCGTCAGCTTGGTCATGTGCATTTAGCGGCGCGCCATGCCGAGCGAGCGGCCGCAATGACAGGTACTCCTGATTTGCAGCTATGGCAAATTTCGGCGCAAGGTATTTTGGGTTGGCAACGGGCGTTGACCGGTGATAGGGCTGGCTTGGTGCAATTACGCGACAGCTTGGATCAAATGGCGGAGCTTAATGGACGAGATCGCTATCAGCGTCCCGTCCTCTGGTACTCTGATGCCTGTATTGAGTTGGGCGAACTAAGCGCTGCCGAAGACTATCTTGACCAGTGTTTAGTGATTGCTCGTGAACGGACAACGTTGTTTCTACCTGAGTTAGCCACTCAGCTTGCCAGAGTACGAGATTTGTTGGGGCATCCGGCTGGCGAGGTAAAAGCGATTGCTGAGATGGCAATTAACCAATCCCGTGAGCATGGCAATCAACATCAGGAGTTAGCGGCGCTTGAGCTGTGGCTCACGCGAATCGATGCCAATGATCAGCAGGCGAAAGAGCGCTTTAGAGTGCTGCTGAGTGAGGTTAGCCATAGCGATGCACCGGTGCTAACCCGCTGGATCAGTCTGCTGGATCGCAGGCTGCCTCATCCGGTAGGCATTGAGGGCTAGCATCAGCAGGTCTCCTGCTCCAGCCAGATCAATGTGGCGAGCGCTTGCTCACGGTGTTCGCCGCAAACGCTAACGTCAAACGTAAAACGCTCGCATACCGCTGGACGGCTTGGGTTACCAAATAGTTGGCATAGGTTGAACTCATTAAGCTGTACACAGCGTACACCCGCCGGCTTGCCACCTGGCATGCCGGGGATGGCTGAGCTAATGGAGGGCGCAATACAGCATGCGCCACACCCTGGGCGGCACCCTTCACTCATAGCGCAATGCTTGGTGAAAACTTGGCAAAAGCGCCTTTATTAATTCCCTCAAACGCTTGAATGCGCGTTGCTACGCCGCTTTCAGAAGCAACTTTTTCAGCCAGCCAGATGGCAATATTCTCCACCGTTGTGGGCCCCGGCAATACCGTACATAGCCGTTGCGGTAATGTGATCGAGAAGCTGCCCTGTGCAGCCTGATAGCAGCAAGTAAGGGTTTCATTGGACTGTTCAGCAATATCCGCTTGCTCAAGTAGATAACGGTTGTCCAGCCAGTTTGCCCATTGCTGCTCTAATAGTGGCTGGCGAGCGTTATGCTGCCATATATACAGCTGAGAGCGGTGACCATGGGCTATGCGCTGACAGTTACCCGAATGACGTTTAAGGCCATGGCTATAGCCATAGGCTGCGCCACTGTCTGTTTCATCGCTTAGCGTCAGCGTGACTTGATGGACATTTTGCGGCCGCTGATCAGTCAGCTCGCTGCTTAAGTGCTCGGCAATAGAGTCGAGCGAAATGGACTGCCAAGGGAGGAGGGTAAAGGCTTCTTTAGGCCCACGCACCTCCATAGGATATGGCGTGGCTGTGCGAATGCATAAGCCTTCAGCGCATTCAGACACACTCACACCACGCGCTTGGGTGGGCACCAGCAGGGTGTGATCGAGACCGCTATCCAGTGTGCGCTTGATCCATGGTTTGACTTCACCAAAATCAAATAGCATGCCGTCTTCACCCAGCTCGCCATCTAGCACGGCATCTACCTGCCAGCTGCAGCCTACAAGGCCACGTGTTGAGCACCAGAGGGAGACGTCGATATGTGTCAGTTGCTTAACGAATAAGGACATTAATCGAATCCTGCTATTTTGTGCATTTGTAGCGATAAGCGCCATTGCGGATTGGCCATGCAATAATCGGCCGCTTGGGTAATTGTCGAGGTGGTTTGGTTTAACGGCGCAAGATCCATCGGCTGTAGGAAAAAGTGGCTGAAGCCTAGGCTTGTAAACTGCTCAGGCGGTGCATCTGCTTGGGGATAAACCAGCTTTAGTTCATCACCCTTTGTCACCGCTAAAGGATTATTTCCCTTGGGGCTAACGCAGAGCCAGTCTATACCTGCGGGTGGCGCAAGCGTGCCGTTAGTTTCCACCGCGACCTCAAAACCATAGCTATGCAGTGAAGCAATTAATGCCACATCAAGCTGTAACAGAGGCTCACCACCGGTAAACACGACGTAAGGCGTCGCGTTATTGCTCGATTGAGGCCATAACGCGGCAATATGTTTAGCTAGCGCAGTAGCGGTGGAGAACTTTCCGCCATTAACGCCGTTAGTGCCAATAAAATCAGTGTCGCAGAAAGTGCATTTAGCGGTTGCTCTATCGGACTCACGGCCTGACCAGAGATTGCAGCCACTAAAACGACAAAAAACACTTGCCCGGCCTGCTTGGGCGCCTTCACCTTGCAGGGTATAAAATGCTTCTTTAACCTGATACATCAGCGTTTTCCCACTGCAGGCGTTGGCTCATAGGCCAGTGGGTCAATGACGTCGTTTGCGCTAAAGGCCGCTAAACGTTCGCGGCAACTGCCGCATACACCACAGGCCAGCTCCCTGCCTTCATAGCAAGTCCAGGTATGGCGATAATCAAGCCCCATGGCCAGCCCCTCACGTAGGATGTCAGCCTTAGTGGACGATAAGTAGGGGGCATGCAACTGCACGGGCTCAAAGTTGGCAATGCCTGCCACGTGATTCATCGCTTCGACGAATTCGGGCCGGCAGTCAGGATAGAGGATATGGTCGCCGCCATGAGCACCATAATCGACTCGTCCAGCACCGATATTGACGGCCTTGGCGATAGCTAGCGAAAGTAAAATCATATTGCGATTTGGCACCACGGTACTGCGAAGGTTGTCCGCTGCGTAATCGCCGTGTGGCATGGCCATTTCTGAATTAGTAAGCGCTGAGTTGTCGATCAGGCCATGAATCGCGCGAATATCGACGACTTGATGGGGGAGCCCAAGTGTTTCACAAACCTGGCGCGCCGTGTCTAGCTCGCGGGCATGGCGCTGGCCATAATCAAAGGAGAGCGCATGGACGGTGAGCCCTTCACTGAGCGCGCGATGGAGTACCGTAAACGAGTCCATTCCACCGGAATAGATAACAACAGTCGTAAATGCGGAGTTAGCATCCACGTTGGGTGATGATGACATGAGAAGTACTCTTTGTCGGAGAATTTGTTGATCGCAAGTAACCCAATGGTTGCAGCGGCTTTCCGGGATCCGGTCCGGAAGGGCGGCAGTTTACGCAATAGCCGCCAGTCTGACTAGTGTTTGACCATATGCACACTTAATGATGCGATGGCGGACAGCGTTAATATCATCATGCTACGCTAACCATTCATGCTGTTAGAGAGAAACCAATGGCCACCATTGAACACAGTGAAATTGTTAAGGCAACACCAGAGCGCGTGTTTGAATTACTAAGTCGCGTAGAAGATTTTGCTGATTACTCTGATCTAATCCGCTCAATTGAGCCTCTTGGCGATAACCGCTATAGATGGAACGTTCGGGCAGCCGGAATGGATTGGGCATTTGATGTAGAGGTCACTGATATTCAAGCTCCCTATATACTTGCTTGGGAGTCGTTAGACGGGGTTAAAAATCAGGGGCGCTATCGTCTTCGCGAAGTCCCTGAAGGCACCGAAGTGGCGCTGACACTCACTTATGAAATCCGTAATCGACTAATGGAAAAGGCGGTTAACAAAGCGGCGAAGCCGTTAGTTGGCAAAGTAAGCCGTCAGATTCTTGAACGAGTGGAAGCACGCTTGAATGAATAACGCACCACGACACCCGTGGCGCTGGGCATTAGCATTTGCCTGTCTCGCCATGTTGGCTTATGTATGGCTATGGTATTCACCTGATTTGATGGCGGTTAAGAAATGGGCTTCCCAAGCATCGCATCACCCTACGGTTATTATAGGGGTGATGTTAATTATGGCCGTCACCTTGGCTATAGGGTTGCCAGGCAGTATTGGGCTTTGGCTTATAGCACCTTTTTATCCGCCATTAATTGCTACCGTGATGTTAACGTTAAGCAGTGTGGCAGGCGCTTTTGGAGCTTATCAAATAGCGGCGCGGGCAGGTCAGCGCTGGACGCCAGGAGGGTTAACATTAAAAGTGATGCAGATGTTGGAACGTCGCAGTGATTTAATGACGCAGTGCGCATTGCGAATACTGCCCGGCTTTCCACACTCGGTTATTAATTTCGCAGCAGGTTTACGCATGATCTCACTTAAAACCTATCTATTGGCTGCAGCTCTTGGTTTATCGATAAAATGGGGGGTCTATAGTAGCGCCATTTATGGTGCTTTAGAGGCTATCGAAGAAGAGAATGCACTGCAATTTGATGTGGTATTACCACTGATCGCATTAGCGTTGCTGCTGTTAGCAGGAGCTTGGTTTAGGCGCCGCGTAGAGACGGCGCGGGAAATGTGAGAGATGATGCAGCCTAGTGGGCTTTATGCATTGAAGCATCAAGGTGGTCAACCACCTCGGCCCAATCTGCATCTTCTGCCACCGCTTCCTTTAAAAACTCTGCCTGCCCTTCATTCCAACAGGGGGCGTCAGCCAGTGGCATCAATTCAGGCAGTGGGGCATTGCGCTGAATAAAGCGCTCGATGGATTCGGCGTCTGAAGCAAGGCCTAGTTGCTCAAAAAGTTCGCTGAAATGGTGTACTGGCTTTTCCATATTCTACTGCTCCTTCAAACTGTTAGGTTAACCTCCTACACCATAGCGTGAATCTCAGTTTACGCCAGTGTCAGGAGTCAGTTGCTTGGCTAACGTTCGCCGACGAGCGATGTTAAAAAGCGCTGGCGCTGGATCTCTAAGGGTAACGGCTGTGCTAGCAGGTGGGTCAGTTTGGTGAAAGCCGCTTCAGGCGTCATATCATCACCTGATAGCACGCCTGCGTCGCTAAGCCCATGGCCTGCGGCATAGGCGCCGAGTTGCACACTCCCCTGCGGGCACTGGCTTATAGCGGCCAAAAGTTTGCCTTCCCCACTCGCCCGTGCGAGTACTTCCATCAAGCTGGCATCGTTAGGTAGATTGCCAGCTCCCCAAAGCTGCAACAGCGCGCCTTTAATACGGGAGTCGCCTAGCCAAGCATCAAGCTGCCAGGCAGTGATTCCTGGCCAAAGCACAATACGAATGATTTCTCCTTGATTAACTGGGCGGTAGTCCGGCAGCTCAAAGCGTGGGGCTCCACGTTGGTGATGTCCAAGGCTCCTGCTGGAGTAGTACACGAAATCATCGCCCACACGTTCACCTATCAAGGGGTAGCTAGGGCTGGTGAAGGCGTCAAATGCTTCGCTATGCTGCTTGATAGCGCGGGCGCCTCGCAGTAGTTTTCCAGCGAAATAAATAGCTACTTCTTGAAGCGAGGGGTTTGCAGCAAACTGGAGGGCGCCATAGAGATTTTCCAGACCATCACTGCCATTGGCTTCAAGAGGTTGCATAGCGCCAGTCATTACAACAGGGCGATCAAGTCCTTGTAACTGATATGCCAGGCTTGAAGCCGTCCAGCTCAGCGTGTCGGTCCCGTGAACGATCACAAAGCCTGCGTATGCGGCCAATTGGTCATTAATATCCTGAGCGAGCTTTTGCCAAATAAGCGGCGTGGCGGCGCTTGAGTCAATCAGTGTTGTATAACTGAGCACGTCATAAAGCGGTAATGTCCGCTGCTGCGCGAGCGGTAGTTGAGTGAACGATGCGGTCATACGCGATGCAAAATCACCGCCTGGTGTAAGCCCATGGACATGCTGCTGCATGCCGATAGTGCCTCCCGTATAGATCACAAGAATACGTTCGGCGTTGAACGACATTTTGCTTGCGGAAGGGAGGTGTTGTGGTCTCATTGGTTTTCCTGGATAGATCAATAAGAACGAGCTATACGCTGTACTTCAAGGCTTCCCGACTGGTCATCTAAGCGCTGATTTTTTCCAGCTAATAAGGCAAAGCCACAGCAAAGGGTAATAAGCACAATCAACACCCAAGCAATATGCCCGATGCTGGCCCCAGCCTGGAGTAAAACGCCTACGCCAAAGGGACCTAAAGCAGCGAGTGTATAGCCACCGCCCTGTACAAGCCCCGAAAGCTGTCCTGCCAGTCGTGAGTTAGCGGTGCGAAGGACTAGCAAGCTTAACGCGAGGCTAAAGCTGCCTCCCTGACCAATGCCGAGTAGTGCCGCTCCAGGCCACTTCCAAGCTATCGGGGCGATGAGTAGCATCCAGAGACCTAGGCCGGTGCTCAACAGTACAAGCAGTAGGGCGGGGCGCTGGTCACGCCCCATGCGTGCAAGCCAAGGAGCGCCCAGGGCGGACGCTAACTGACACATAATTGAAACCGCCATGGTCCAACCTGCATCAGCTTCGTTATAACCGCGGTAGACCAGGAGTGTCGGTAGCCAGCCAAACACGATGTAGGCCATGGAAGATTGAATCCCCATAAACAGCATGACGTGCCATGTGAGCGGTTGTTTAAGCAGTTTGAGAGCGTCGCTATTGGCTGGGGTGGGTGGTGCTAATGAAGATGTACGCGGCATTTTGAAGTGCCATACCACCAGGGCGAACAGTGACAGTAACGACCAGCTCATTAAGCTAGCTTGCCAACTGCCAAGCAGTTGGGTCAGTGGTACGCTCAGTCCCGCCCCCAGGGCTCCTCCCAAGCAGAGTGCCATCGTGTATAGACCGGTAAGTAAATCAGCGCTATCGGGCAGTTCGCGTTTTACTAAAGCCGGAAGTAAGGTGCCGCCAATACCAATTGCAGCACCAGCCATTGCTGAGCCGACAAATAGCACGCCGGGGAGTGGTAGCCCACGCAAAATAAGCCCTGCCGCCAGCAATATAAGTGCCGCGCTGAGTGTTCTTTCGCTGCCAAAGTGTTTAGCCAGGATGGGTGCAAGCGGAGCGAATAAGCCCAGGAAAAGTACCGGAAGGGTGGTGAGTAAGCCAGCGGCAGTAGCCGACAGGCCAGCCGTTTCCTGAAGCCGAGTGAGCAAAGGGGCAACCGATGACATGGCAGGGCGTAAGTTAAGCCCCACCACAACCATCAGTAAGATAAACGTAATTGAACGACGAGATACCATGCTGAGCCCAGGCGCTTACTTAAGATGAGGGCGCAAGTCTCCACGAACAGCATCAAGTAGCGTGATAAAATGATAATCCTGCTGAGCATCCAAGCAGTCTACCCTTACCGTGGTACGCATACCTTTATCCATGTGCAGTTGGTCAAATATTTCGAGGGTAAGCTTGCGTGCTGGCTTATCGCCTGCTGACATAATGCCGTCTTCAAGCGAGAACGTTTCAATTAACGTAACACGTACACGAGTGCTATTGCCCTCGCTAAGTACACGCCTTACAAATAGCCAGCCTTCACAGGGTAAGGCGTGGTTATCTTCTCGCTGACGCAGAAAAATTGTACGGTAGCAGGCGCCTTCAATAGAGGCTTTTTCAGCCATGCTGCGATAAGCCTGGACCACTTGATTGGCTGTGGCGCGGGCGTCCTCTAAACGCTGCACAATCCCTTGGTGTTCTCGGCTGAGCTGCTCTTGGCGCTGAAATGTCAGCCATTGGCGGTAATCGGCCATGAGTTGGGATGATGCCATAATCGCTCCGTGAAAAATGTTCATGCCTGAAGGCTGGAAATAAATGCTAATAACAGCGGCTTGGAATATGCAAGGCAGCTACCTTCGCATATTCCAGCACTGGGAGCTAGCGTCTAACGCGTCGTTTACGTTCAGCACCGACATTGGCACTTTGGCCTTCGGGCTTGCGTTTAGCGCGTGGTTGCCGTTGGTTGCGGCGACCATTTTCGATGGGTTCTGGCTTGATGCTGGGATCAGGCTCAAAACCGGGTTCAATATGTTTTGGCAGCGTCTGTTTAATGAGCCGCTCAATATTGCCTAGCAAGGCGTGCTCGTCGACACAAACCAGCGATACTGCCTCGCCATTACTGCCAGCGCGACCGGTACGGCCAATGCGATGAACGTAATCTTCGGCCACATTAGGCAGGTCAAAATTAACAACGTGCGGTAGCTCATTGATATCCAAACCGCGTGCTGCAATATCAGTCGCAACAAGTACCTGCAGTTCACCACTCTTAAAAGCGGTCAGTGCACGAGTACGGGCACCTTGACTTTTATTGCCATGAATTGCCATGGCAGGTATGTCTTGCTTGGAAAGTTGTTCGGCAAGGCGGTTGGCGCCATGTTTAGTACGCGTGAATACCAGCACTTGAAACCAGCCGTTTTGCTGGATTAGGTGGGCTAATAGTTCGCGCTTTTTTTCACGGTCTACACGATAGATAGCTTGCTCGATTTTCTCGGCTGTGGTATTGCGTGGTGCCACTTCAATGAGTGCCGGGTTGTTTAGTAGCTGTTGTGCAAGCGTCTGGATTTCGTTAGAAAACGTTGCGGAAAACAGCAGGTTTTGGCGCTTTTTAGGCACCAGTCGGAGCAGGCGCTTAATGTCGTGGATAAAACCCATATCCAGCATGCGATCTGCTTCATCAAGCACTAAAATTTCGACCGTGGATAGGTCCACATGGCCCTGCTGGTGTAGATCAAGTAAGCGACCTGGCGTTGCGATAAGCACGTCCAGGCCTGCTTTTAGTGCATCAATTTGGGGCTGTTGGCCAACACCGCCAAAGATAATGTGAGAGCGCAGCGATAGGTGCTGACCATAGGTTGCTACGCTCTCACCGACCTGAGCCGCAAGCTCACGTGTGGGTGTTAGTACCAGCGCGCGGACCTGACGTCTGCCGGGACGTTTGCCATCTTTTAGCCGTTGTAACATCGGGAGAGTAAAGCCCGCCGTTTTGCCGGTGCCGGTTTGGGCGCTGGCTAACATATCACGACCTTCTAACACGACAGGGATTGCTTGTCGCTGAATAGGAGTAGGTTCGGTGTAACCTTGCGCTGTGACAGCGCGTAACAAATCGGCGTGCAGGCCAAGATCAGAAAAGCTCATGCGTTCTCCGCAATCACCTAGTGAGTCAGTACTGGTAAGTAGTTGTTGTCACTAGATGTAATGTTCAAAAAGCGAGGTTGATTCACCTTCGCGGCAGCGAAGTGTGCCAGATATTTCACTAGGCCGCGATGGTCGTTGGTTAGCCGTGGTTGACCGTGACAGGAGACAAGAGAGTTACAGCGCGAAACAGCGCTATATTCTGATGCGCACGGACACATCAGAAAACATTCGTGTCAGTAATAAGCCGGGCAGTGTAACACGGTTATAACAAGGCAGCTTGTTTAGCTGCCTCGTGTCAGCTAGGTAGCTAATCACGTAACGATAAAAGGCGGGCCAGGGTCGAAGGCGGTAGTTCAAGCTCTTCAAGCGCTTGGGGTGTTAACGCATTAAGAGCTTCAGGGGTGAAAATGCCACTCTGAAATAGTTGACGGGCAGTGGCGGGGCCTATGCCCTCAAGGGCGAGCAGCTGGCGAGCGAAAAGTGAGATAAATCGATTGCTTTCTTGATCCTCAAGCGTCGCTTCCTTAGCCTTGAAATATTGCCCTGCTTGAAGGGTAATAAAATGCTCAATGCGTTGAAGGGCATCCGCCGCTGAGCTATCAAGCGTGTAAGAGGCTAGCTGATCGCTGAGTGCATCGTGGCTATGCAGTGCGGTTTCAAGAGTTGCCAGCGTCGCTTCGTCATCTAGTAGTGACGTCACCGTTTGCATTAGGGCGCTAATGCCATCCCGTAATTGCTCAATAGCTAGGGGCGTTGTATGTTCATCATTTGTCATATGAGCCGCCTCATAATGGCTTGATTGTATAATAATTTAGTTGAAATAAGCGCCCGAGCGTATCTCTTCAGCGATAAGCTCGGCAGTTTGATCCCAGCTACTGCTTAGGGCGCGCACTAGTGCAGGATAGCCATCTTCTTCAAGGGTTGTTTCAGCATAAAAATTTTCCATTGCTAGCATTTCACCCTCGGCATTTATCAGCTGCCACTGACCGCTTGCAACGGCTAGGCCGTCAAAACGCCCCTGAAATTGGTCAACTTCGATCCGCAGTGTCAATGCGCCGGGTTGACTCCCTTCTGCACGGACAACTCTGAGAGAGGGTAGTGTTTGTGACAAGCGTGCGCGGAGTCCACGCTCGAGCTGTCGGCCTAGCCCTTCTGCCCATTGATGTTCGCGCGCCGCGTTCAACGTAATATCATCTAATTGCATCACGATACCTTCCACATCCAGATAGTGAGCAAGCCGAGGGGCGCTAAGACGTAGTGTTCCTGTTGGCTGGGCAGGTGCGCTGGTGAGCTGGCTGCTTGTCAGCATATAGCGTGCTGGCGGCGTCACGCTGCTGGCGCAAGCAGATACCAGCAGGCAGGTTACTAGCAACGCTAGGCACCTTAACCAGGATAACTTGCCTGACCCTAACGACTTAGGTGTCTGTATTGACATCATTGGCTCCTTATTCACGTGGCGCACGCGGAATGGGGTCTTGCGCATCTAGGTTGTCGAACAACAGTGCTCTTGGATTTTCATTCAGTGTGCGCGTGAGCGGCTGTAGGTCACGCATTAAGCGATCCAGGCGTTCTATGGCACCCGTAAGCTCCTGGTAGGCGGGAGACGAAGGCGATAAACCTTGCATTGTGTTGCGTAATTCATCAAGGGTCGCATTTAAGTTACCCCCTACCGCTTGTGTCTCTGGGTCACTCAGCAATTGATTAAGTGAGACGCTAACCTCACGCACTTCGTTTAGCATGCTTTCTGAAGCTTGTAGATTGCGGTCTAGACCAGCTAGCAGAGGCTCTACTTCAAGTGCGTTGAGCTTTTCTAATAAATCGGTCACTTGCGCCTGTATCTGGGCAAAGCCTCCGGCAACTGTTGGGAATACGTTTAGATCCGAGAACTGTTCGGGGACATACTCCTCGGCTAGGTCACGCTGGAAGTTTAAATCTACAAACAGAGCCCCCGTCAGCAGGCTGCCACTTTTCAACGAGGCGCGCAGCCCGAGCCCGAACATACGGTTGAAGCGTGCTTCCCACTCGCCCAAGTCGATGTCGCTATTTTCAATACCAAGCCGCTGAGGTTCTATGCGTATGAGTACGGGAATCGCAAATCGTGCGCGCGAGTCAGGCTGAGGCGCGGTAAATTTCCACGGTACGGCAGCAACAGTGCCCATGCGTACGCCGCGAAATTCAACGGGTGCGCCTCTCGATAAGCCGCGCACCGTTTCATCAACGAGTAGTACATACTCCAAATAGCGATTGAATGTTCCTTCCCGTGCCTCGTCTTCATCCGCATACAGCGTAAAGCGTGTGTTGGCTTCAACGGGCTGGCCCATTGGTAAGTCTTCGGGCACGCCGAAGGTAACGCCACCGCCGAGCAGAGCCTCTAAAGATTCAACGTTGACGCGAACGCCATCGGCACCTAAGCGAAAGTCAACGCCGCTGGTGGTCCAGAAACGTGTGCTATCGGTGACGAGCTGTGTATAGGGTTCTTCAATAAAAACTTGATGTTGCATAGTGCGTGAGGCTGCATCAAAGCGGTTCTCTTCGATACGCCCTACGGTGTAACCTTGATAAGAAACCGGGTCGCCGACGCGTAGTGAATTGCCCAGTTGGCTGGTTAAGCTAAGGCGCAGCCCGGCTTGGCCGCTGGGTGCAACAGGCGGGATATCACTTACTGGAAATTCCCGACGCGGGGCTTCGTCCGTACCGGGCTCAAGCTGAATGTAAGCGCCGGATAAAACGGTTCCCAGACCGCTGATCCCTTCACGGCCAATGCGGGGCTTAACTACCCAGAAGCGACTGTCTTCTCGCAGCATATCTTCCACACCGGGTTGAATACGTGCAGTCATTACGGCATGGGATAAATCGTCTGACAAACGCACTGTTTGAACACGGCCAATTTCGACATTGCGACTGCGAATTAACGTGCTACCTGCCTCAATGCCTTCAGCGCTCTCCATGGTGAGCGTTACCAGCGTGCCGCGGCTTGAGTAGTTGTCATACACCAGCCATAGGCCAATTGCGATGGCAACAATAGGCACCACCCAAATCGGCGATAAGCGAGTTTGGCGCGATGTTTTGGCCTTATTTAAATCAGTTTCATCTGATGGGTCGGTGTTCGGCGTTAGTGTTTCATTAGCCATCAACAATATCCTTGGTGGCCGTTTTACGGCGGACAGAAGAAGAGGGTAAGGGTAAGTCCCAGATTAAACGTGGATCAAATGTCATCGCTGCCAGCATGGTTAACACAACCACGCAGCCGAAGGCGAGCGCTGCAGGCCCAGGTGTAATTGACATCAATGAGCCCGCACGAATCAAAGCAACTAAAATGGCCACAACAAAGACATCGACCATCGACCAGCGGCCAATGAATTCCGTTAGGCGGTAAAGTCGCGTGCGGCTGTTAGCATTTAATACATTACTCCGTCTAACGACTACGCAAAGCCATGTTAAAGCAACCAGTTTGCCCACAGGAACGATAACGCTGGCAATAAATATAACGGCTGCAATAGGCCAAGAACCCATTTGAATGAGCTGAACGACACCGCCAATAATAGTTGAGGGTGAGGAGTGGCCCAGGCTGGTGGTCGTCATAATCGGATAGACATTAGCAGGAATATACATTATCGCTGACGCGCCTATGAGGGCCCATGTGCGCTGTAGGCTATGAGGCAGGCGCTGATGAAGCTTTTCATGGCAACGTATACAGTATCCTCTGCCATGCTCTGAAAGCCGGTTAACAAGCCCACAGGTGGGGCAGCCAGTTAAATTTTGTTCTGCTGCAGGGCGCCCAGTTTGGGTGCCTTCAGGGGCTAATGGTTCCCCTTCTAATGAAAACCACATCCAATCCGCATCAATCGATTGCGTGGTCATCAGCAGTAGCACTGCAAAAGCGCAAAAAGCCCAGAATGAGATGCCTAATTCAATTTGCGCTATTCCAACGATTTTAATGAGACTGACCAGCGCGCCGATAATAAATACATCGGCCATCATCCAAGGTATTAGGTGTGCCAAAGTGCGCGCGATATCCCGGCTGTAGGGCAAGGGGCGATCGCGTAGCAGACCAAATTGCAGCCAAATGACGCCCAGCAGATACACTGCGGGCAGCACGACAATGGTCATTATAACGGCAATGGCAACGACCGGCTGGTGAAAGCCAATTAAGGTAGTGGCGGTTTGAGACAGCTCAATCCGGTTGCCAATACCACTGACAGAGAAGCTAATAAACGGAAACGAAATTGCCAGCACCAGGGCAGTGAGAGCCGCAATGGCCAATGCCATACTACGCTGTGCTGGAAAGCGGTGACGTTTAACTAGCACGTGCGAGCAGCGAGGACAGGAGGCTTTTTCACCAGAGTTCAATGGTGGTAAAGCCGAGACCCAGTCGCACTCGTGGCAGGCGCGCAGGCGCCGCCGCTGAGTTCTAACCTCAGGCGGTGAGCGGTCAACGAGTGGCGTGTTGACCGTTAAATTAGGACGTTTGATCAATCGATGTTGAGCCAAAAACCAAAACTCTCAGTGCGTGTTTTAAGTAAAGCTACTAGGATGTGGCGGATTAAGCTGGCAAATGCGCTATTTAGCAAGTCTATATGCCTGAATAGTGTCTAAAAAAACCTCGTAATGGCGCTTGACCACAGCGAGCGTTTAAATAACGATGCTGCGGTGCAATGGTTAGTGCACAACATGCCGTGTATGAAAAGCATCATAGTATGAGTTGATTGCGACACCTGCGCGGTTAATCAATCTTACCTAGAAGAAATAGTGCCTGGAATTAATCCATGAAGGAAATGAAATGTTACTTCCCTTATTAGCGGTCTTGCTTGGTTTGGCCTTGCTGGTGTGGAGTGCTGAGAAATTTATTGATGGAGCAGCGGCAACGTCCCGCTGGCTGGGGCTTTCGCCGCTGCTGATTGGCATGCTCGTCATTGGCTTTGGTACTTCAGCACCAGAAATGATGGTGTCGGTACTGGCAGCCATTGATGGAAATCCAGGCTTGGCGGTGGGTAATGCCTATGGTTCGAATATTGCCAATATTGGCTTAATCCTGGGCTTAGTAGCGCTTATTTCGCCCCTTGCTGTTCACTCAAGCGTTATTCGCAAAGAAATGCCGCTATTAATGCTGGTTATGCTGGCTACCGGTTTAATGCTCCTGGATGGATTCGTGGCGCGCTGGGAGGCTATATGTCTATTACTTGCGCTGGTGATGTTTATTGTTGTTAGCATTTTGCGCTCACGTAATCAGCCAGCGGATGCGCTGGAAGCTGAGGTTGCTGAAACCTTGGATAGCAAACCTATGTCCCGCGGTAAATCTATAATGTGGACATTAGTAGGTTTGGTATTTTTGATTGCAAGTTCTCGCTTACTGGTCTGGGGCGCTGTTGAAATTGCTTTGCGTTTCGGGGTGAGTGACTTAATTATCGGATTAACTGTAGTAGCTATAGGGACATCGCTGCCGGAACTCGCTTCTTCCATTAGCGCGCTGCGCCGTAAAGAGCATGATCTGGTGCTAGGCAATGTGGTGGGTTCGAATTTGTTCAATAGCCTGGCAGTGGTGGGCCTGGCTGGTGTGATTGCACCCATTGAAGCCGGTCGTGAAGTATTAGTTCGCGACTGGAGTGTCATGACAGGAATGACGCTGTTGATGATTATTTTTGCGTTCTCCTGGCGTGGCCGTCCACGGCGTATTAACCGCCTGGAAGGGGGCGTACTGTTAGCTCTATTTATTGCTTATACGGGCTATATGGTGAGCATCGTACTCATGTCCAGATAGTCATTATGTTGAAATGATGGCCATGTCATAGCGCACTACTATGGTGCGCTATGCGTCAATGCGACACATCTTAGACGCTTGGCTACTATTATATTATGGCTGTCCAACTTGGCATGGTTGCAGCAATTTAAGAGCAGTATTAAGAAATAAGCTTAGTGCTTATAACTAAAAGTGCGGTGCCGAAAAGGCTCGACTAAGCTTGTGTTAACCCATTGATGGGAAACCTATTCAGTCTTAGGAGAGTGAAATGGAACTTGATCCCCTTGTGCTATCGCGATTGCAGTTTGCATTCGTTGTGTCGTTTCATGCGATTTTCCCTGTTTTTACCATTGGCTTGGCTTCTTACATAGCGTTACTTCATGGGTTGTTTTTTAAGACCGAGAATCCTGCCTGGGATCGCTTGGCTCTCTTTTGGACCAGGGTATTCGCCGTTGTCTTCGGGATGGGGGTGGTGTCTGGCATCGTTATGTCATTTCAGTTTGGTACTAACTGGAGTAACTTTTCCCAAGCATCCTCAAACTTCTTAGGCCCCATGCTTAGTTATGAGGTGGTTACCGCCTTTTTCCTAGAGGCGGCTTTTTTGGGTGTATTGCTGTTTGGCCGCGGTAAAGTTCCTCAAGGTGTTCACTTGTTTGCAGCCATTATGGTGGCGATAGGCACCTTTATATCGGCCTTCTGGATTCTATCGGCAAACAGTTGGTTGCATACCCCCGCCGGTGTTGAACTTATTGATTTTCGCTTTCATGTAACATCATGGAGCGAGGCAATTTTTAATCCCTCTTTCCCATATCGTTTCGCCCACATGGCGGTTGCCTCTTTCTTAACTGGCGGTTTTGTAGTGGCGGGGGTTAGTGCGTGGTACCTGCTGCGCGACCGCGACCCTGAAGCTAATCGCCGTGCGCTTTCAATGTGCCTTTGGCTGCTGCTATTTTTAGCGCCTCTGCAAGCCGTGATCGGTGACTTCCACGGTTTAAATACATTGGAGTATCAGCCAACCAAAGTTGCCGCAATGGAAGGGCACTGGGAAACGTCGACGAATGTGCCGCTGCTGTTATTTGCGATGCCCGATCAAGAGGCGCAAGCCAACCGTTTTGCCTTTGGTATTCCCAACTTGGCGAGCATCATTTTGACGCACTCGCCTGACGGTGAAATACCAGGCATTAGCGAAGCTGCACCTGAAGAGCAGCCACCGGTCTGGATTGTATTTTGGGCTTTCCGGGTCATGGTGGGGATTGGACTTTTAATGATTACAGTGGCGCTTACAGGGCTGATTTTACGCCGCAAAGGCAATATCTATAAACAACCGCTATTTCTAAAATCATTGGTCGGCATGATTGCGATGCCCTTCGTCGCTGTCTTGGCGGGATGGGTGGTCACTGAGTCGGGCCGCTCACCTTGGTTGGTGTATGGAATGATGACCCATGCAGAGGGCTTGACGCCCTCACTGACCGGCCCAATGGCACTATTTACCCTGATTGGCTACATCCTGGTCTACGGCGTGGTGTTCTACGCGGGTGTGTATTATCTAACGCGGGTAGTGCGGAACGGTATGTTACCTGTAGAAGAGCGTGAAACCACAGGTGAGAACTTTAAACGTCCAATGCGGCCGATGTCTGCAGCGCATACTCCTTTTGACGATGATGTTGACCCGGTAAGGAGCTAAAAATGAACATGGAAATGTTTGATTTAACGTTAATTTGGGCGTTCATTATTGGCTTCGGCATTATGATGTATGTGCTGATGGATGGGTTTGATTTGGGGTTGGGGATTCTCTATCCCTTTGCCCCTGATGAAGACTCCCGAGATGTGATGATGAACTCGGTTGCGCCGATATGGGATGGCAATGAGACCTGGTTAGTGCTCAGCGGTGCCGGCCTATTAGGGGCTTTTCCGTTAGTCTATTCAGTGTTTTTACCCGCTTTATACATTGGCGTTTTCTTGATGTTGGCGGGGTTGGTATTCCGTGGCGTTGCATTTGAGCTGCGCTTCAAGTCGAGACGTAATCGCCACTGGTGGAACAGGGCGTTCTGCTGGGGGTCAGCAGTTGCTGCTTTTGCCCAGGGGGCGGTGGTGGGTGCTTATATCCAAGGGTTTCCTGTCGAAAATTTTGCCTACGTTGGCGGCGCGTTTGATTGGCTGACGCCTTTCTCGATATTAACCGGTCTTGGTTTAATGGCTGGTTACGCATTATTGGGGGCTACTTGGCTGATACTTAAATCAGAAGGCCATATTCAAGACTGGGCTTATAAAATCACGCCTATGTTACTGGCTCTTGTGCTGTTGGTTTTTGGAATTATTAGCATATGGACGCCGTTTGTGAACCCGATAGTATGGGAGCGTTGGTTTGGCCACATACAATTAATTTGGGTCTTCCCTTTCTTAGCTCTAGCGTGTGCTTTCATTGTATATCGCTCTGTGCAAAAACGCCGCGAGGGTGTGCCCTTTATTGCCACTATTGGCATTTACTTCTTTACGTATTTGGGGCTGATTGTCAGTAAGTGGCCTATTATTGTGCCTCCGAACTATACACTGTGGGATGCCGCTTCTGCGCCTGAATCGCAGCTGTTCCTACTGATCGGCTTTGTGTTTGTTATCCCGATAGTTCTGGCTTACACCGCATGGTCGTATTGGGTATTCCGCGGCAAAGTGCGCGTAGGCGAGGGATATCACTAAGCGGATGGTAGCTGAAAAGAATGATCTCTTAACGCCGCGTAGTTGGTTATCTGAACTAGCTAAAAGTGAGCGTAAGCGCTTAGTGGGTGCGTCGCTTTGCGGTGTTTTTGCGGGCAGCCAAACTATTACGCTGGTGGTGGGGTTGGCATGGTTGATTCATCATGTGGTTGTGGATGCCCGCCCACCATTGGAGTTACTGCCCATTTTTGCCCTGCTGGCAGTCTGTGTATGTTTACGTGCTGCTTTTCAGTGGGGGCATGAAACGCTTAGTCTGGAAGCCAGTTTGCGTATTCGTCGACGCGCTAGAGCTCAGCTATTAGACAAACTGGCTGAACTGGGGCCTATATGGCTAACAAGCCGTCACAGTGGTTCATTGGCTAATCAGGTGGTGGAGCATGTTGATGCGCTAGAAGGATACTTTGCGCGCTTTTATACCCAACTGCGGATAACACTTTGCTTACCGCTATTAATTTTAATGGTAGTGGGCTGGTTGGATTATCTAGTCGCCGTGTTTTTGCTGCTTTCTGCCCCGCTTATTCCGCTATTCATGGCGCTCGTGGGAATGGGGGCTGAGAGACTTAATCGTGACCAGTTCGTTGCTGTATCGCGGCTATCTGCGCACTTTATTGACCGGGTGCGGGGGATGGCTACGTTACAGCTCTTTGGACATACCACAACTGCTCAACGTGATGTCTGGTATGCCACGGATGAATATCGACGGCTCAGTATGCGTACACTGAGGCTGGCATTTCTCTCTTCTGCAGTACTTGAGTTCTTCGCCTCGGTAGCGATTGCAGTAGTGGCGATGTATGTCGGCTTTGGGCTGCTCGGTTATATTGAATACGGACCCTCTACCTCACTGACTCTTTTTTCAGGCCTTGCTGTACTGCTGTTGGCGCCTGAATTTTTTCAGCCACTGCGGACGCTTTCTCAGCACTATCATGACCGCGCTGCGGCCCTGGGGGCGGCGGAGAGTGTTGTTAATATACTCAATGAGCCTGATCTGATTGTTCAACAATATTTGGGGCCTCATGAAGCCTCAGCGGTAATTGAACTGGCAGGCGCCTGTGTTGCTTACCCTGGGCGCGGCCATGTAATAGGCCCTATAGACCTTGCGATTGAGCAAGGTGAGATTGTGGCTATTAGCGGTGCGTCCGGTAGTGGCAAATCTACACTGCTAGCACTGCTTGCAGGCTTTATGCAGCCAAGCAGCGGAGAGTACCGTCGGCAGGCAAATAGTCAGGTGGCTTGGCTGGATCAGCAGCCGTGTCTGTTGCACGGTAGCTTGGCAGACAATCTTCGCTTAGCAGCACCTGATGCGTCTGGAAATGAAATGTTGGAAGCGCTGCATCACTCTGGTTTTGCACCTCTTTTGGCACAATTACCTGACGGTTTAAATACTCTGATTGGGGAGCGCGGGGTAGGTTTGTCCGGTGGGCAGGCCCAGCGCCTGGCGCTTGCACGTGTCTATCTAAGCAAAGCTCCTTTGGTATTGCTGGATGAACCCACTGCAAGTTTAGACCATGATACTGAACAGCTTGTAATTGCTGCATTGCTTGAGTTGGCAAATGAAGGTCGTACATTAGTCATTGCCACCCATCATCCGGCGGTGATCTCTGCAGCACGGCGGCATTTTGTTTTTGAAAGTGGTGTGTTGGCGGAGGTGGCCAAATGATGGCTGTTTTTCGTGACTTTCTGCCCTGGTTGCAATTGCTGGTTAGGCGGCGTCAGCGCTTTCTTGTGGGGGCGCTGCTTGTTTGGATAACACTTTTGGCAGGCCTAGCCTTACTTGGTCTATCGGGTTGGTTTATTACCGCGAGTGCACTGACGGGTTTGGCCTTGGCAGCGGGCATCCCTGCGCGTTTAGATGTCTATGTTCCTGGCGGTGGCATTCGTTTTTTTGCCTTGCTGCGTACTGTGGCGCGTTATATCGAGCGGCTCTATAACCATAATACGGTGTTAACGCTGCTTGCTGACTTACGCTATCGGGTGTTCGGTTCTTTAACACGCCTTGATGATGCCAGTTTGCGTCGTCAGCGTGCCAGTGACTGGTTGAGCCGATTAACTGCTGATATCGATACACTGGATAATTTTTATCTGCGTATTCTCATGCCACCGCTGGTAGCACTGCTCAGTGTGTTGGTAGTTGTGGTTTTTGTAGCGTTCTGGTTGCCAAACGTGGCCGTAATAATAGCGATAACGCTGCTTTTGTTATGGTTAACGGTGACGCTGTTTACTGCTAACTGGGGATTTGCTCAAAGCTACCAACAAACAGTTGATCAACAATCCTTACGCCACCTAGTGGTCGATCAGGTACAGGCCTCAGCAGAATTAATGAGTTATCAAAGCGCCCCGTGGCATCGTGGCCTTGTTGCTACTCAGGAGCAGCAAGCGCTTGTCAATCAGCAGCGGTTGGGGCGTAAGACGGCGTCAATCAACTGTTTAGTAAGTAGCGTGACCGGTTTATTGGTGGTAGCGGTGCTGTGGCTAGCCAGCCTAGTATTTTCTCAGCAGTTGGTAGCAGCGCCTATCGTGGTCATGGTGGTGTTAATTGCTTTAGGTGTAAATGAAGTTTTCCTCGCGCTACCCAGTAGCTTTATAAAGCTAGGCGCTAGCTACGCTGCGGTGCAACGCTTAAATAATTTAACGGGTGACTCATTATCAACTGAAACACCGCCGAGTCTGCCGGAAGAATCAGGCTTGGCCATTAACGTTACGGAGCTGACGATGCACTATCCTCAGGCTCTGCAGCCTGCATTAAGTAATGTCACTTTTCGACTGCAGGAGGGGAGGCGCGCGGTTATTACTGGCAAGTCGGGTGCGGGCAAGTCTTCTTTAGTTAGCGTATTGATTGGCCGGCTTATAGCGTCTCAAGGACAGGTGATAGTAGGGGGCGTGGCACCATGGCGGCTTTCATCGCAAAGCCGTGCGGAACATTTTGCGGTACTCACTCAACAAGTGGATCTCTTTGACAGCTCTTTGGCTGAGAATCTGCGTATCGCTAACCCTTCTGCTAGTGATCACATGTTATGGGAAGTACTGCGAGCCGTCGCGTTGGATAGCTGGGTACAGCAATTACCGAAAGGCTTAAATACAGCAGTGGGTGAGAAAGGGCAGCAGCTTTCAGGTGGACAAGCTAGGCGTGTTGCGTTAGCACGCTTAATGTTACGTAATCCCAAGGTAGTGCTGCTTGATGAGCCATTCGCAGGTATCGATGAGACAACGGCTAAACACATTGCCATGTCATTAGATCAATGGCTCGCGAGTCGAACGGTCATCTATTTTGTTCATCAAATTAGCTCATTAGTCCGACCTCCTGGCATTGAGTATCACTGGCACCTTGATGCCGGTAAACTGAGTCAATGTTTACTTGATTAATTGATCTCACGGTTAGGAGCCCACTATGAATGATTTTTTACGCAACCTTCCTAAAGTAGAGCTCCACTTGCACATTGAGGGTTCGCTTGAGCCCGAGTTAATGTTTGCGCTGGCGCAACGTAACGGAATTGAACTGCCTTACGCGACTGTGCAAGAAGCCAAAAATGCTTATCACTTTGATGATCTACAGGGGTTCTTAACTCTTTATTTCCAGGGTATGAGTGTGCTTTGCCAAGAAGAGGACTTCTATGACCTGGCAATGGACTATTTCAAACGCGCTAGAGAGGAGGGCGTTGTGCATATCGACATGCATTTTGACCCTCAAGCGCACCTGCAGCGGGGCGTGCCGTTAGAGGTAGTTATGAGCGGGCTGCTAAAAGCCAAGCAAGAGGCAGAAGCAACGCTCGATCTTTCTATCGGTATGATTATGGCTTTTCTGCGTGATCGCCCCGCAGAGGAAGCGTTGCACGTGCTTGAACAAGCTGCACCTTACTGGAAGATGCTGGATGCCATTGGGTTGGATAGCGCGGAACAAAATAATCCACCGGTAAAGTTTGTCGAGGTATTTAAGCGCGCTAAACAGCTCGGGCTAGTATGCGTTGCCCATGCCGGCGAAGAGGGCCCTGCTGAATATATTAAAGAGGCCTTGGACGAATTGGGTGTGCAGCGCATCGATCATGGTGTGCGCTGTTTGGAAAGTGACGCAGTGGTTGAGCGCTTGCGCAGGGAGCAGATAGTCCTAACGGTCTGCCCACTATCTAACGTAAGCCTTAAAGTGGTAGAGGATCTGCGTGACCATCCCTTGCCCCAGCTTTTGAGAGAAGGGCTTAAGGTGACCATTAGTTCGGATGACCCAGCTTACTTTGGTGGTGGAATGCTGGCTAACCATACCGCATGCGCAGAAGCATTTAGCTGGGATGAGTCTGTATTTCGTCAACTAACGCAGAATGCTATTGAGGAGGCTTTCACCACTCCCGAGCGTCGAGAAGAACTTTTGGCACGCTTAGTCTCACTATAAACACGCTAAAAACGTGCATGCCGCCTAGTAAACCAGGCGGCCCTTGGTTAACGGTGCTGCTGTTTTGTTGCGCTACTTTATGGCAATGCAGGCACTTCAAAGTCAGGCATTGCCCCGGTTAGTGTGTGTAAGAATGCAGTGATATCGTCAATGGTTTCATCATCGAACTCTCGTCCAAGCATCTCTTGGCCCATAATGGCGACGGCCTCCTCTAGCGTTTCTGTCGCGCCATTATTCATATAAGGGTAGGTCACTGCGACATTGCGTAGTGTGGGCGTTCTAAAACGATATTTGTCACCCTCTTCTTCGGTAACGATGTAGCGGCCTAAATCGGTTGAGCCTGGGACTTGAATAGCATGGAATTGGCTATCGGTAAGCGCAGGTCCTCGGTGGCAAGCAATACACCCATTGTCTACGAAGGCCACCATGCCGTTTTTCGCTGCTTGGCTGATGGCGTCTAAATCGCCATGCAGGTAGCGGTCAAAGGGCGAGTTGGGAGTATTAAGCGTGCGTTGGAAAGAGGCTAACGCGTGTGCCAAATTATCGTCGGTGATGGGGTTTTCTTGATCAGGATAAGCTTCGCTGAATTTTTCCTGATAAAGCTCAAACCCCACTAGCCTTTCTATTGCTAGATCCAGCTCCATGGCCATTTCTACCGGAGCTTGAATCGGTCCTAATGCCTGGCCTTCTAAGTCAGGCTCGCGACCATCCCAAAACTGCGACCCCAAAAAGCCACTATTCAATACGGTCGGTGTGTTGCGCTCACCAACCTGACCATCGTGACCCACCGCGCGCGGAATACGATCGGCCCAGCCTAGCGCAGGGTTGTGGCACGTGGCACAGCTGATAACTCCACTGGATGAAATCCGAGGTTCAAAAAACAGCATGTTTCCAAGCTCTACTTTCTCATCTGTCAGCGAATTATCCGCTGGGATAGGAGGTAAATAGGGTAAGGCTTCGAAGCGGTTGCGATAGTTTTCTAGCCCATCGTCAGCAATAGCGATGCTGGAGGCAAGTACGCTACCCGTTGCCAGTAAGGCTAATGATGTAGCTTTTATGGTCATGATTATTCTCCCTTGCTTTTACAGTCCACGGTTTGAAACCGCTTATTGATTAGCTTACGGGAGAGAGGAGTAGCCACTTTGTCCTGGATCAATAATTGGGTTGCAAAGTAGGCTTTACTGAGGGAGTGTTAATTCTTAACGAGTTTTGTCGATAAATATTCAATTCGTTATTGACCCCGCCAGGAATTCGGGTAGTATACGCCACACGTCAACGGGGCACGGCCTCAGCGACTAGCTCTTTAACAATTTGATCAGGTAATTCATGTGGGCGCTTGCTGATGCGGTGAGATCAATTAATC
>JAMCZP010000361.1:0-334 GCA_023485185.1 Gammaproteobacteria bacterium | reverse complement strand
GATGTGGTGACAAGTCACCAAATATCAAGGCAAGCGGTCATGACAATGTAAATTGAAATGAATTCGTTTGAACCTTGAGCCAAGTTTGATCCGCTTTTGCTGTCTTCGGCGAGTCTTTAGAAAGCGAGTAAGGATCACAATGATTTTAAACTGAAGAGTTTGATCATGGCTCAGATTGAACGCTGGCGGCAGGCCTAACACATGCAAGTCGAGCGGTAACAGATCTAGCTTGCTAGATGCTGACGAGCGGCGGACGGGTGAGTAATGCATAGGAATCTGCCCGATAGTGGGGGATAACCTGGGGAAACCCAGGCTAATACCGCATACGTCCTAC
>JAMCZP010000132.1 GCA_023485185.1 Gammaproteobacteria bacterium | reverse complement strand
CCTTGGTTGACGGCAACTTCGACACTGGCAGGTGCGTATTACGCCCAGATGACACTTGCCTGTGTCTCTCACGTGGCGTGACCTGGCTTCTCCTTATTTAGCGCTTTTTAATAGCGTGGAAGGCTTTGGCGTTTTTTTCCACAAAAATTATTTCAACGTTGTGTCACGTAATGTGGGAATAGTTAACGTTACGCTTTCTCTAATGAAGCGTGGCTAGAAAGTGAGACACCTTATTTAGCAATGCGGTGGCGACGACGCCGCGGTTGTCACTCTCAACATAGCGGTAGTGATGACTATCTAAAATAAGATTATGGTTCAGTGCGCTTAGTGTTCCAGCGTCTAATGCCTCTTTAACCAACGGATAGGGCAACAACGCCCACCCAGTTGCATTGATCACGGCATCACGAATGACTTCAAACATTGTCAGACCAAGATAATTACCTGAAAACAGCGCTTCGCTGATCAGCTTGTCATCCTGCACGTGGGTTAAGCAGACTTGGGTGTACTGGGCTAAGTCGTCGCGATTAACGCTGGGCAGTCGGCTGAGTGGATGACTTGATGCTGCGACCAATCGCATGCTCACTGGGGCAAGGTTGGCAGCGTTGGCATCAATCCCTTCCGCGGTATAAAGGCCAAAGGCGATATCCACCGTTTGGCGCTGTACGAACTGGGTATGCTCCTGGGGAGGCACTAGATAGACCGAAATGGCCGTTAGCGGAAACTGCTGTTTTAAATCGTGCATTACCTGACGCCAAAACGCCTCAGGCAGAGCATCATCACGGGCAATGCAGAGCTGGCTTTCAACGCCCTGTAGGTGTTGATGGCAGTGCTTTTTGATTCGGCTGGCGCTTGTCAGCAGCCGGTAGCAATCCGGCAGCACGCTATCGCCAACAGCGGTAAGCGTGAGGCTATTGCCGGAGCGTTCAAATAACGCTACACCCAGGCTGTCTTCTAAAGCATGCACGGCGGCGCTTAACGTACTTCGTTTGACACCGGTATGACGCGCGGCGGCGGCAAAGGAGCCATGTTCGGTGACATCTATAAAGGCCTGTACCTGTTCAGCGCGCATAGTTATCTCGACTCATGCTGTTTGCTCGGCGAATACCATTATCTTGGGGAATACCGTATTAAACCAAGATCACGAGTGCCAATAATATTGTCGCTCAGCGATTCGTGATTAGCCTAACTCACCACTATTATGATGCATAATTTCCCTAATGCTATGGAGTTATTAGCGTGACCCCCTTTGTTGCCGAGCGCCGTGCGCTAAGATTTTCAGCCATTTCTGCCAGCCTGTTTGCGTTTGCCGGACTTGCGTTAGGGCTTGCCAGTGGTTCCATAACGATTCTTTTTGACAGCGGTTATTCGCTACTAAGTCTTGTGTTGGCATCATTATCGCTGTTTGCTCTTCAACAGGCGCGTAAGCCTGCTGATGTTCACTACCCCTTTGGGCGGCTGACGGTGGAGCCGCTTGCGGTGCTGCTCAAAGGCGTGGTGATCGCGATGGTATGTATTGTTTCGCTGGTGTCTGCACTGTGGAGCTTGCGTGATGGCGGGCGCCTAGTCACGCTGGATTTAGCGTTAATGTTTGGTGTCGTTAACGTGACCGGCTGCCTACTGACCTGGTGGTGTTTGGCGCGTTACGCCCGCATCGCGAGCTCTTCTCTGCTGGCGGCCGAGCTGCGCCAGTGGCAGATGGATACCTGGTTAAGTGCCGCGGTGATGCTCGGCTTCGCACTGACTTGGGCGCTCACCCAGTCGCCGTGGGCAGGTTACGCACGGTTTGCTGACCCGGTCATGGTGCTGATTATTGCGGGCTACTTTTTGCCTATGCCAATTCGCATGGTGCGCGGAGCGCTGCGTGAACTTATGTTTGGCGTGTCGTGCAGCAACATGCGCCGCGATGTGGTCAGGGATGTTGCCGATTTTGATGTTGCCGCTGATGATGTTCGCTTGGCTCAGGTAGGCAGTTTTCTAATGGTGGATATCCAGCTCGACAAACAGCAGTTTAACGACGCCCAAGAGATTATGGATAGCGTGGAGCAGCGTTGTAAGCGTCTAAACCTGCGCCCGGTCACTAGCCTGACGCTCAGTGCAGGCTAAGTGGCGCCAAAAAAGATTGACGTTGTAACGTTAGCAATGCTATTTAGCGCTACCGACAATAGGTGTCGGGCAAACTTTGCTACGTTGAGGGTTGTAAAAACATGCCATTGCGCCGCTGTTTACCTGCACTGCTATTGACCGTTTTGGTCGCTGGCTGTGCCAGTTCTACCATTGCCCCAAGCTATACCACCGACAATCCTGACGTGCTGCGGATTGGTGGCGAGCGTCCAGCTAACCGGGATACGACGGTTGAAAGCGCCGGGTCGTTCTGCCTTGAAACTGCCGAGCGTTGGAATGACCACGGACGTACGCCAGACGGCCAAACGCTATGGGCAAAAGACACCATGCGCAAAGTAGTCGCTTGTAAGTAACTACGGTTATTGTGACAGTGTCAGTAAAAGCGCCAGCGTGACTGTGCTGGCGCTTTTGATTTGGCGAACTATCAATCCTGTTTCTTTTCCGGCTTGCCTTTGCGCTTTGTACTCGCGAAATCTTCTAGCTCCTCCTCGCTCATGGAGTCATACATCTCTTTAGACGAACCATAAAGTTCACTGGGCTTGGTTTCCCCGCGCTTAGCGGAAAGCGCTGCGCCCGCTGCTTTCTGTTGCGCTTTAGAGGTTGCTGGCATTGCTAGTCTCCTTTTCAATTAGCTTCCTTTTACCTACTTCACTATTGAGCATGCATTTTTGAGCAGGCATTTGTGAGCAGGTATTTGTGAGCATAGTAGCTGGAACACAGCTTTCCAGAAGTATCAATCAAACCTTCCACATGTTCCAATCAGTTGACTTTCTTTTGCCTGTCGCGCTATCAATCTAAAGGGCGAAATGCGCCCACAGTAAAATCTTTAGCATTAGCGCCGTTAACCAAGAGAACGACATGACACCGGCTATTCATAGTGCAAAACAAGCAGGATTTGCCTTTCAGTTGCATGAGTATGACCACGATGCGGACGCTCTCTCCTATGGTTTAGAGGCAGCGGAAAAGCTCGGCGTAGCCGTCGAGCAGGTATTTAAAACCTTAGTGGTAAAGCTGGATGGCAAACAACTAGCAGTGGGTATCGTGCCAGTGAACTGCCAATTGGGGTTAAAGCAGATCGCCAAGGCGGCTGGAGCAAAGAAAGCGGCCATGGCAGAGCCATTGGAGGTCGAGCGTGTGACCGGCTATGTATTGGGTGGCGTGAGCCCGCTGGGGCAGAAGCGGCGGTTGCCTACGTTTATTGATCACTCCGCTGAAGCCTGCGCAAGTATTTATGTGAGTGCTGGTCGCCGCGGGCTTGAAATAGAGCTCGCGCCGCGTGACTTAGCCACGCTAAGTCAGGCCATTTTTGTACCGCTGGCGACGTGATACCGATGTGATGGCGGCGCAGGCCGAGGCACTTTCTGTTATGGTGCCGTAAAGTTTGCGTGCGTCGCTTTCCCTCTAGGGCGCTCACGCTATATTTCTGATGGCTGCCCACCTGTGGCCCAAGCAAGGTAATATCGTGTCTGACTCCTCTTTCTCCTCGTTAGCGTTGCCTGAAGCTTTACTGAGCAACCTTGCATCCCTTGGCTACCATGAAATGTCGCCGGTACAGGCACAAAGCCTACCGCCAATGCTAGCTGGGCGCGATGTGCTGGCTCAGGCAAAGACCGGCTCTGGCAAAACGGCGGCGTTTGGTTTAGCGCTCTTGGCTGAGTTAAAGGTAGAGAGCTTCGCGGTTCAAGGTTTAGTGCTCTGCCCAACGCGAGAGTTAGCCGATCAGGTAGCGGAAGAACTGCGCCGCTTGGCACGTGGTATGGCTAACGTGAAGATCTTAACGCTATGCGGTGGCGCGCCGTTTGGCCCTCAGCTTGGCTCTTTAGAGCACGGTGCGCATATCGTGGTAGGCACGCCAGGGCGTATTGACGAACATTTGCGCAAAGGCTCGCTCGCCCTGGATTCGCTCTCGATACTGGTACTGGATGAAGCGGATCGCATGCTGGATATGGGTTTTCAGGCAACCATTGATGACATCATTGCCGAGACCCCTGCAGACCGCCAAACGCTGCTGTTTAGTGCTACTTTTCCGGATGAGCAGTCATCGGGTGGCCTAACGGCGATGACCCGTGGCGTTATGCATGACCCAGTGACGGTGAAAATTGCCGAGGTGCATGACGCTAGTACCATTCGTCAACATTTTTATATCGTCGACAATGATGAAGCGCGTTTTGCCGCGCTGCGCCAACTGCTACTGGTCTACCAACCCACCACGAGCGTGGTATTTTGCAACACCAAGCGCGAGACCCAAGCGGTGACAGAGCAACTGGTGAATGCCGGGTTTAGTGCGGTGGCGCTCAATGGCGATTTAGAGCAAAAAGACCGTGATCGTATTTTGATTCTGTTCGCCAACCAGAGTGCATCTATTCTGGTGGCGACCGATGTAGCCGCACGTGGTTTGGATATCG
>JAMCZP010000076.1 GCA_023485185.1 Gammaproteobacteria bacterium | reverse complement strand
GCGTCATTGTGAACCGTCATGAAGAGAATACCGACGCCACCGAGACCGAAACCGACGGCGTTCAAGCGGCTATTTCACGCTTGGTACTGCGGGATATTCTGGAGCAGCAGGCAGAAGAGGATGACTCGGATAGAGTGCAGCTGCTCACCATGCACGCCTCAAAAGGTCTGGAGTTTCCGCATGTTTATTTGTTGGGCTTGGAGGAGGACCTGCTGCCCCACCGCAATGCCATTGAAATGGGCACCGTAGAAGAAGAGCGGCGCTTAGCTTATGTGGGCATTACCCGGGCACGGCGCTCGCTAACGTTGACGCTCGCGCGCCAGCGCAAAGCCTATGGTGAACTGATGGACTGTGCTCCCAGCCGCTTTTTAGACGAATTGCCTGCCGAGGATCTGGAGTGGGAGGGCCGTGCGGATAAAGAGGACCCCGAGAAAAAACAAGCCCGCGGCAAAGACGCCATTGCTGGTCTGCGATCGCTGCTTGGGTAAATAAGAAAAAATAACCCACAGGGCGGTCGTCAAAACACCCTGTGGATAAGATAGTTAATCTACCTAATATCTCGCGATATAGCGCTGTTTAGATTACTCGACCTCAGCAATCATGTGATCAACGATCGCTTCTACTTCTTCATCCGAAAGGTTCGGATTGCCGCCTTTGGCGGGCATGGCGCCAATGCCGTTGATCGCGCTGGCATATAGCTCATCAGTACCTTTCTCTAAACGCTCAGCCCAAGCATCTGCATCACCCATGGCCGGTGCGCCAGCAACGCCGTTGTCATGGCACGCTGCACAACCAGAGCTTGCATAAAGTGCTGCACCGTCTAAATCGCTTGCTCCACCGTTCGCTTCTTCAGCAGCTGCTACATCTTCTTCCGTAGCGGTCTCTTCAGTAGCCGCCATATCTTCTTCAGAGGAGGCGGCTTCTTCCGTTGCGGCATCATCATCATCGCCACCGCTAAGCTCCGGCACATCCATCACCGGCTCAACAAGGTAAGCAGTAGCGGCTTCAACTTCTTCATCGGAAAGGTTGGGGTTACCACCGCGGGCAGGCATGGCGCCAATACCATTAATGGAGTGCTCCAACAGCGTGGCAAAGCCCTGCTCTGTACGCTCTGCCCAGGCGGCTTCATCACCGCGAACCGGTGCACCTGCCGCGCCGGTTTCGTGGCACGCCATACACACCTGGTTATAGATACCGCCACCATCAACGCCACCGCCATTACTGGCGCTGTCGCTAGGCGGCGCAGCCGCCGTTCCACAGTCTTCACCTTGTAAACAGAGTTGCCCTACCGGCGCCAACCGCTCGGCAATCGCATCACGTGCGGCATCGTCTTGGGCATACACATAGGATGTACCCGCCATGACGCCGAGGGCCGCCAGCCCGCTCATGATCAGCTTAGCTTTCACTCTCACCACCTCTTGAGTATTGTCATAAAACTGTTGTTCTCAACCCCTTTGCGCTGCAACACCATCATTGATCATGCGCGGCCGAGACGCCAAGACGTGCTTATTTAACTAGTATAACGGCAACGCAAAGCGCAATAAAATGCTACTAAGCGCGCCTATGCCCCCAGCGGCAGCTATTTATGTCTTTTTTAAACGTTTACCGCCCCTGGTGGTTACCTGACCAAGCGAATAAACGCTGCTGGGCATAGCGTTCAAAACCTGCCTGCTGATAAAGCTGCTTGGCAGGTAAATTGAGTTTATCCACCGCTAGCATAACCTCTTCTATTCCTTCATGTTGGGCAAGCCACAGCGCGTGATTCAACAGCGCTCGACCAAGCCCTTGGCCACGACATTCGGGCGCAAGCCCCATGAGCAGAAGCTCCCAGCGGCCTAACGCCTCACGAGGCGCCAGCAACAGTACGCCCACAAGCACCTGTTGATAACGGATAGCGTACCAGTGTCGTGGCGCTTGTGGGTCTTGCTGATAAAAACCCACTAATAATTCTTCAACCGAGAGTAGGTCGCGTAGCGTGCTGCTATCCAGCGAATCCTGCCCCACCGCAGCCAACAAGGCGAGCTGCTCAACGTTGGAAAGCAGACTAAACGGCTGTAACGATAAGGGAGTACTTCCATTTAGCGCTAAACGTTGGTCGCTGCGGCCCGTTAAATAGTCTAAATGTGCTAACGGCTGCATGCCGTGTGCAAGCAAAAGCGCTTCTGTTTGGTGCGACTGAGGGGAAACTTCCACGTGGCATAAGCGGATATTATGCGTTGTTACCCATTGGTAGGCCGCGCGCAAAAGCGCGTCAACATGCTCTGCTTCCACGCTAGGTAACGGCAACCATAGCTGCGCCATGTTCATAGGCAGGCGCTGTACCCAAACCGCGCCCGTAATCTGCCCCGCCTTATAGCTTACCCATAACCCATCCCAGGCGGCTTCCGGCGCATTCGACATCGTCTTCAGCGCGGTGCTGAGCGCTGCTTGACACTCGGGATCATGGGCAGCAGAAAGCTGTACCAGTGCTTCGCGCCGTTGGGCTGGCGGGCAGGGAGCAGCGAATAGAGATGTAGAGTGGTGCTGGTGCGTCATAGGTACTGGAGTGTCATAGGTACTGGAGTGTCATAGTTAACCGAATACAGAGCGGCCGAAGCAGTGACAAAGCGTGCTACGTTATTAATATACAGCGTATAAGCCTATCCTGACTGGCTAAACCTACTAACGCCACCCTTACCGTGCCGTAAAGGTTTAAGCGGCGATTGACCTAAAGGAGTGACCACCCTGCCATGCGCATATTGTTAGTAGAGGATGATCCCAGCTTGGCTTCGGGCATTCGCTTGGCATTAAAGCCCGAGCACTTCACGGTGGATCACCTTAGCGATGGTGTCAGCGCCGTAGCAGCGCTTAAGGAAGGTGAACCCTTTGATGCGGTGATTCTTGACCTGGGTCTGCCACGCTTAGACGGTATGCAGGTATTAGAAGCCATTCGCCGTCAGGGCAGTCGCGTACCTATTTTAGTGCTGACCGCACGGGACGCCGTGGATGACCGTATCGCCGGATTGGATGCGGGTGCCGACGACTATCTCACCAAGCCATTTGAAGTCGCTGAATTAAAGGCACGCCTGCGGGCACTGCTGCGCCGGAGCAATGGTCAGGTGAATAGCGCGCTTGAGTGTCGCGGTATTCATCTTGACCCATTAACCATGCGGGTCAGTTACCAAGGCCAACCCGTCGTACTATCGCGCCGCGAATTGACCCTGCTGCAAGAGTTTATGAGCCATCCTGGGCGAGTATTTACCCGCGACACCTTAACCCGCTTGGTTTACGGCTGGGAGGAAGACGTAGAGAGCAATGCCATTGAGGTTCATGTGCATCATCTGCGCCGTAAATTTTTTCCAACGCTTATTCGCACCTTGCGCGGCATTGGCTATGTCATGGATAAAGCGGAACAGGATGAACACGCATGACCTCTATCCGCCGACGCACGCTGGGACTGGCGCTACTGGTATTTGGCCTCAGCATGCTGGTGATTGGGTTTATCAGCTATCGCTATGCCGCCCATGAAATCGAAGAGCTTCATGATGCCAGCCTGACGCAGAACGCGCGTTTACTAGAAGGTTTATTGCAAGCGTCGTTGCCCGACGAGTATCGCGGTGTGTTGCTGGAAAGCCTGGAAATTGCGCTTGAGCGTGCCGAACAAACCAACACTCGCTTTGCAGGGCCCCCCTATGAAAGCAGGTTGGCTTTTCAGCTATGGGAAGATGACCGTCTGATTCTACGTTCTGCCAGTGCCCCCGAGTCTTCCTTGGCGGATCATCCGCCTGGATTCACAAGCCAGCATGTCGACGGATACGATTGGCGCATTTATGTATTGGAAGTGGCTAACGCCAATCAGCGGATTGTGGTCAGCGAACGTGAAGACGTGCGCGGAGAAATTATTCGAGCGGTTGCCCTGCGCACGCTGATGCCTGACTTGATTGGCCTGCCACTTCTCACCGCCCTATTGTGGTGGTCTATCGGCTGGGGGTTAGCACCGTTGTCGCGGATGGCTGAGCAGATTCGCAGTCGCGATCCTCAAAACTTACAGCCCCTAACGCTCACCCCTCTTCCTCAAGAGCTAAGCACTATCGCAGGTGCCCTTAACCGATTATTAGAACGACTTAGACAGATGCGGATACGCGAAAAACGCTTTATCGCCGATGCCACCCATGAGCTGCGTACCCCCTTAGCGGTGCTTGATCTGCACGCCCAAAATGCCCTCACTGCCGACAATGTGGAAGATAGACAAGAGGCACTCAGCCATCTGCGCAGTGGCGTTGCACGTTCGACCCGTTTAGTTACCCAATTATTGACGCTCGCACGCTTGGAACCCGAGGAAGAATCGCAGCCCGATTACCGCCACTCACACCTGCTACGTGAAGTGCGCGAAACCCTGGCCAAGCTTTCACCATTAGCCGCTGAACGCGGCCAACAGCTCCTGTTAAACGCCGATGAGCAATCAGACTGGTTAATCTTAGAGGAACCAGGCGCGATTGAAACAGTGGTACAAAATTTAGTGGGCAATGCGATTCAACACTCACCCCAT
>JAMCZP010000111.1 GCA_023485185.1 Gammaproteobacteria bacterium | reverse complement strand
CTGAGACGTTTAGGTTATGCCGATTAACTTCCCAGATATAGCGTAGCTGTTGTAGCTTCATATCCTCACCTTATGATCTTTTCAAGAAACAGCTGAAGCGCATGTTATGGCCTCACAATGCGACTGGTGAGCCGCAAACGAGAAGCCACCTTATTTTTACAGCACCAGATAGAATAAAAAACAAACCAATAATACTTTTATATTATAAAAAAATCTTCCTACCAGCATCTATTAAATTCTGCTATCTAGGTAACTTGCTGCACAGGAAATTTGCCAGCACCCTTCGCGCCCGCTAACATCTGCCGACGCTTATCGCGATACGCTAAAGGCGCGATGAACGAGCGCCTATTGATCGCGTAATGACCGTTGCTCCATTTGAGGCAACGAAACAGTAAGAGCAACGCAAACGGGAGAAGCAAATGGCTAATAATGTTGATGTCACTAACGCCAATTTTGAGCAAGAAGTTCTCAACGCTGAACAGCCTGTGCTAATGAAATTCTGGGCGCCCTGGTGTGGCCCTTGCAAAGTGATGGCCCCAGTCGTTGATGAAGTAGCTGCTGAACGTCAGGATAGCCTTAAAGTGGTTAGCGTCAATGTAGACGATGCACCTGAAATTGCCGCCGAACAAGGCGTGCGCGGTGTACCTACAGTGATGCTATTTAAATCGGGTACTAAAGTTGCTTCGCTGGTTGGCGCGCAATCCAAGTCTCAACTAACGCAGTTCATCGAACAAAACGCATAACACAATCAACAGCCGCCGACGCTGTCGGCGGCTGCAACTCACTACTTTTCCTGCTGCCAAGGCGGCAACTTCGCATCGCTCGTCTTCGTATGTTTCAACCTGCGCTTACCTGGCCCCAATAAACGAGCAATCCAACGGGTCTGAGGATGGCTATCTAAGGCAATCTTAAGCGTCATGGTTAGCACGACTGAAAGCAACATCCCCGCCGGACCAAATATCCACCCCCATACCACCAACGATAAAAACGCCACAAAGGTCGAAAGCCCAAGTGCCTGCCCCATTACGCGCGGCTCAATCAAATTCCCAAGTACAAAGTTGATAATGAGATACGCAGAGGCCAACAACAATGCTTGAAAAGCACCGCCATCTTGCGACACAAGCAGCAATATGACGGGCGGTATCGCGGCCAATGCAGAACCAATATTAGGAATAAAGTTCAGCGCAAACGCTAACACTCCCCACAGCAGCGGGAAGTCAACGCCGACAATCACGCAAGAGAGCCATACCAGCACGGCGGTCACCAAGCTGATCATGGTCTTAACGGCCAAATAACGCTTCAGGGTGAGACTAAATTCTCCAAAACGTCTCAGGCTAGGCGCGGGATTTTCGAGCGCCAGAGATATTTTCTGTCGAAAATTTAGCGTTTCAAACAACATGAAAATTGCGAGTAACCCAATGAGCCCACCCTGCATAAAGAGGTTACCCAACTCGCCAATAATCTTGGGAACCCAGGACTCATCCTCTTCCATATTGAACAGCTCACCTAGTTGATCAGGGTTAATGGCAAACCCATGAGCAGCCATCGTGTTCAATAAATTCCAGTAGTGCTCATAAAGGCGGGACTCTATGTCAGGCAGCGCCTCAATAAAGGTGCCAAAGCTGTTAACCACCAGCACACCAATCAAAGATAAGCAGGCCAGTAATACTAATAGCGTGGTAAATACCGATGCACGAAGGCTAAGCCCCCAGCTATGCAACCACTGCACCGGCGACGTACATACAACGGCAATAAACGTTGCCAGCAATAACGGTACCAGTAAGTCAGCGCCCACCTTCATCCCAGCAATGATCACCACCAGCGCGGCAAGCGCCAAAGTAGCATTGAGCGGTATACTGCGGTAATCCTCTTCCGACAATTTCGTCATAACCCATCCCTAGCGTGTTATCCCACTTATTTTGGCTGCAAACACGATATTGCACAAACCGTGCAAGCAATAAGCAACTGTTTTGCGTCCATTCTTTTGCGCTGAACTTTCCTTTAAAGCGCGATTCAAAGCTGTGTCTACATTAGTTTTACCTAGCGGCAATTTGCGCTTACGTTTTGATTTAAAAGAGCTACTTACACAGGTCTATCAACTCAAGGACGTCACCTATGTTCCCAACATCTCTCCGGTCTCAACGGTCAGGCACTCAACTAGTACGCTATGGCCTGTTAGGCGGCGCTTTACTGGCACTGCTTAGTGCCCCTCTCGCCTATGCCTCACCCCCACCTGCCCCTAGCTTACATGTTCAAGCACAATCATGGGTGGAGGTAGAACCTGACAAAGCGACGTTAAACGCCCGGCTTTGGGAAAATACCCCTGCGCTTTCCACCCTTGAAGAGAGTGATAGTAGCGCATTAAGCGATGCTCGCGAGCGTTTGGAGAGCCGAGCAAGCGAATTAATTGAGCAGATGGAAGCCACTGGCTTGGCGCGCAGTGCTATTAACGCCGGTTCATTAAATGTCTACCCAGAGTATGTTCAAGGGCAGCGTAACGAAGATGGCGAACATGAAGCCCTTCAGCGCACACGGCTTGAACGCCCAATCACCGTTGAGCTAACCGACCTTGACCAGTTAAGCGAAGTATTAGATGCGCTGATTGCAGCAGGCGTTAACGCATTGGACGGGGTTCAGTTCGATCTGCAAGACCGCGACGCAGCTACCGATGAAGCATTGGTCAAAGCACTGGAGAAAGCACAGCACAAAGCCAACTTGATGGCAGACACGTTAGGCGCCGAACTTGGTCATGTACAGCGCATTGAAGAGACTCAATCGCCTATCTTCCAGCCACGCATGATGGCGATGCGCGCAGAAAGCGATGCAGCTAGTGCCCAATCGGGCGCCGCCAGTGATTACAGCCCCGGCACCATTCGTATTGATGCCGGGGTTAACGTCGAATGGACGCTTACAGGGCCAGACGCTCCAGACCGCCCAAATAGCGACGTAGCGGCTCAGGAATAATTACCGAGCCATCCGCCTGCTGGTGATTTTCAAGCACCGCCAGCAGGCACCGCCCTACCGCTAACCCTGAACCGTTCAAGGTATGCAGCAGCTGCGGTTTTTTAGCATCCGGATGGCGGAAACGCGCTTGCATGCGACGCGCCTGAAAATCCTCACAGTTTGAGACCGAAGAAATTTCTCGATACGTTTCTTGACTAGGCAGCCACACCTCCAAGTCGTATGTCTTGGTAGCCCCAAAACCCATATCGCCAGTACACAACGTCACCACACGGTAAGGCAGTTCCAGTGCCTGCAGGATTGCTTCCGCATGACCGCGCATCTCTTCTAAGGCTGCGTAGCTCTTCTCCGGCTCCACGATCTGCACCATTTCGACTTTATCGAACTGATGCTGACGAATCATACCGCGGGTATCGCGCCCATGTGAACCTGCCTCAGAACGGAAACAGGGCGTGTGCGCAGTAAGTTTCATCGGCAGCGCCGCTAGCTCAACGATTTCATCGCGCACAAAGTTGGTGAGCGGCACTTCGGAGGTGGGGATCAGATGGTACTCACGCTCATCGTCCAGCTTGAACAGGTCTTCGCCAAATTTTGGCAGCTGCCCAGTGCCCATTAGCGATTCACGATTCACCATATACGGCACATAGCACTCTTCGTAGCCGTGCTGCTCAGTTTGGGTATCCAACATAAACTGCGCCAGCGCCCGGTGCAGGCGTGCAATCGGCCCGCGCATTACCGCAAAACGGGCACCGGTAATTTTAGCCGCCAGCTCAAAATCGAGATAACCCGACTTTTTACCCAGGTCGACGTGATCCAACACCGTAAAATCAAACACCCGGGGCGTACCCCAGCGGTGTAGCTCAACGTTGTCTTCCTCTTTCTTGCCTTCCGGTACGCTTTCGTGTGGCAAGTTGGGAATGCCACTGATGGCATCATCCCACTCGGCTTGCACCTCGGCCAGCTCACGCTTGGCGCTATCTAGCCGTTCGCCTAAATCGCTAACTTCATCAAGCAGCGGCTGAATATCTTCACCGCTGGCCTTAGCCTTACCAATCGCTTTAGAGCGCGTATTACGCTCATTTTGCAGCTGCTCGGTTTGTGTTAATAGCTCGCGACGACGCGACTCCAACGTCTGTAGCGCCGCTTTATCAAGCACAAAGCCCCGGCGGGCCAGTTGTTGAGCAACCGTGTCAAGATCATCGCGCAGCAGTTTCGGATCGAGCATGAATCCTGTCCCTTGGCCTGAAATCAATAAGAGCAACGCGACAACACGCGCGCAGAAAGGGGCCTATTGTAGGCAAAAGCGCGGCGGGGGGCTATGGGAGCCTGGAGCGATACACATTAATAGGCAACGTCTCTATGCCACTTCAGCAGCCGCGCTACTTTTAGACGTCGCGCCTCACGCAGGTGCGTGGATTAAGACGCCTCCATGCCAAACTCTAGGTTCTGTCTGAAAAGTCGGCTCTCATGCATTGCTCAATGCAAGCCAATGTCACCATGGCCTTGAAGCTACTGGCCAGCTTGTCGTAACGCGTATTGAGCCGACGCTTTTCCTTCAACCAACCGA
>JAMCZP010000013.1:3189-4540 GCA_023485185.1 Gammaproteobacteria bacterium | reverse complement strand
TTGAGTGCGACCCACGCCAGCGCTGCCAATGTACCGCCAGCCAAATCCAGCGTTATCAAGCGCGGCTCTCAGGGCCTTTGCTCGACCGCATCGACCTACAGGTAGAAGTGCCCGCCCTGCCCCCAGAGCAACTCACCGCCCAAACCCAAGGTGAATCATCCGCAGCCGTGCGTGAGCGCGTAATCGTCGCACGGAAGCGACAAATGGCGCGTGGGGCGCTGAACAGCCAATTAAGCGGCAAAGCGCTAGAAGCCGCCTGTGCGCTTAACGATGAAGAGCGCGCTTGGCTGGCCAGCGTGCTCGAAAAGCTCAAGCTCTCCGCTCGCGCCTACCACCGCGTGTTACGCGTAGCGCTTACGCTGGCCGATTTACAGGGTGAGCCAAAGCCCACCCAGCCACATCTTATCGAGGCTATTGGTTACCGGCAGTTGGATCGAATGTTGAGGGGGGCATAGTGGTAAGAATAGACAGCTCTCGGCGCTCGCTAAGTTGATCCAAAAATCCATCCAGCGCTTCAAACAGCACTTCACGGATAGGGTCCGCCTCGTTTACCAAATGATGGCGGGCCTCCGGGTGGCGATGAATTTCGGCATTGGGAAACTTCTTCTTCATAATCGCTAAATTCCACTCCCAGTCGACGGTCAGATCCTGCTCGCCTTGAAGTATTAAAGTAGGTAAGGGGTTGGGCGCCTGTGCTAATAGCCGTGGCATCCAGCGGCGCATGGCACTCACCCAGGCAACGCTTAAGTTTTCGGACTGCAATGGGTCGTGATCACGTAGAAACTCGGTAAATTGTTCATCCGTCGAATTAGGCCGGTATTTACGCGGCAGCTCTTTTAGAAACGGGCTTGCAATCAAATGCAGCCAACTCGTCTGGCTCCACCCCCAAGGGCGCACCAAAGGCGCTAACAATACGAGACCTGACCAGCCTGACGCCTCCCGGCGCGTCAGCGCATCCGTCGCCAATATCGCGCCACCGGTGCTTTGGCCGATACCCAGCCATGGCTCAGGCGCTAGCCCCTGACTTTTGAGCGTGGTCTGTAAATGAGTCAGACAGTGCTGATAATCATCGAAATCTTCTATTTCCGCCCGCGCACCGCTCGAAAGACCATGACCAGGAAGGTCCCATAGCACTACCCGCCATCCCTTGACCAGCAACCGCTCTAGTAAATGACGATACAGCCCCATATGGTCAAAGTAGCCATGTACCACAAAGGCGGTGCCTACCGGCTGGGGAGGGCTCCATACCTGGCACCATAGCGCAAAGCGCCCAGTATCAATAAAGCCTGCATATACTTCATGCGTATCTATGAGCAGTGCTTCTAGGCCATAGTGATGAAAAATAATTCCA
>JAMCZP010000013.1:0-3179 GCA_023485185.1 Gammaproteobacteria bacterium | reverse complement strand
TCCGGCAATAAGCGGGTAAGGGCATTATCGCTCGAAATATGGCGAAACAAGCCTTCCAGATGTTGGAAATCACGCATTGTTGTTTCTCCATAACGCCATTTTTGCTATTGGCTAACGCGCGGCCTTTAGGTCACGTCCCTTATCATTTGGTCGAGCATTTTAACGCTTTAGGGTCTACGCTGTTTACATGCCCGAGCAGGTGTGGAATTATTTTCCATAAATGTATTTTAACCCTGACCGTGGCAAACATATTTCCCCACGGGCATCCTCACAGGAGAAACCCCATGAGCGAGCGTATCACGCGTCACCGTTTACAGGTGGCAGCAGATTTAGACCGTTTCATAAATGAACAGGCGCTACCGGGTACCGGCATTGATGAAAGTGCCTTTTGGGCCGGTGTTGATGCCCTATTTCACGATTTGACCCCTAAAAACCGTCAATTACTCGAAGAGCGCGACACCCTGCAAGAGAAGCTGGATACGTGGCACCGGGAACACCCCGGCCCTGTCCGCGATATGCCGGCATACCGTCGCTTCTTAAAAGAAGTCGGTTACTTAGCAGAAGCGCCAGCGAATGTGAAAGCGTCTACCGCCAACGTTGACCGTGAAGTGGCCGTTCAAGCGGGCCCTCAGCTGGTCGTACCCGTGAGTAATGCACGCTACGCACTGAACGCTGCCAACGCACGTTGGGGCAGCCTGTATGACGCTCTCTACGGCACCGATGCGATTTCAGAAGAGGATGGTGCCGAAAAAGGCGCTAGCTTCAACCCAAAACGCGGTGCCAAAGTGATTGCCTATGCCCGTGGCGTGCTTGACCGCGCGGCCCCGCTGGCCACTGGTTCTCACCGCGATGCAGTGAAATACGTCATTCGTGATGAGCATTTAGTCGTTACGCTCGAAGGCGGGCGCGAAACCGGCTTGAAAGATTCCGGCAAGCTGATTGGCTTTACCGGTGAAGCGGCCAAACCTGACGCAATTCTGCTGGCCAACAATGGTCTGCACTTAGAAATTCAGATTGATCCTAGCCACTCGATCGGTAAAACCGACCCGGCAGGCGTGAAAGATGTCGTGGTAGAGGCGGCACTGACCGCCATTATGGACTGCGAAGACTCCGTTGCCGCGGTAGATTCAGAAGACAAAGTCGGTGTTTACAGAAACTGGCTTGGCCTGATGAAGGGCGATCTGGAGGAGAAGATCGAGAAAGGTGACAAAACCTTTACCCGTAAACTGAACGCTGATCGCACTTGGCAAACTACCGATGGCGGTAGCGTGACCCTGCCTGGCCGTTCGCTGATGTTCGTGCGTAACGTGGGTCATCTAATGACCACCCCGGCGATCTTGGATGAGAACGGCAACGAGCTACCCGAAGGTATCCTGGATGCGGTCATCACCTCACTACTTGCCCTTCATGACCTAAAGAAAGACGCCGACCAGCCGCGTAACTCACGCACCGGCTCTGTTTATATCGTGAAACCCAAGATGCACGGCCCTGCCGAGGTCGCCTTCGCCAACGAGCTATTTGGCCGCGTTGAAGACATTCTGGGCATGAGCCGCGATACCCTGAAAATGGGCATCATGGACGAAGAGCGCCGCACCACCGTTAACTTAAAGGCGTGTATTGCTGAAGCAGCGTCACGGGTGGCGTTTATCAACACCGGCTTCCTAGACCGTACTGGCGATGAGATGCATACCGCCATGGAAGCAGGCCCCATGGTGCGCAAGGGCGACATGAAGAGCGCCGCTTGGATTCAGGCCTATGAGAAGAGCAACGTACAAGTGGGCCTTGCTTGCGGCCTGCGTGGACGCGCTCAGATCGGTAAAGGTATGTGGGCCATGCCAGACCTGATGCATAACATGCTTGAGCAGAAAATTGGCCACCCGAAAGCCGGTGCCAACACAGCTTGGGTTCCCTCACCCACTGCAGCCGCGCTTCATGCCCTGCATTACCATCAGGTTAATGTCACCGATGTTCAGCGCGAGCTGGAAGGGTTGGGCGAGCCAGACTATCTGGATGACCTGCTGAGCGTACCGGTAGCGGAAAACGCCAACTGGTCCGATGAAGAGAAGAAGCAGGAGCTGGACAACAACTGCCAGGGTATTCTGGGTTACGTTGTGCGTTGGGTAGAGCACGGAGTGGGCTGTTCGAAAGTACCCGATATTCATAACGTGGGCTTGATGGAAGATCGCGCGACGCTGCGTATTTCCAGCCAGCATATTGCCAACTGGCTGCATCACGGCATTATTGATGCAGCGCAGGTGGAAGAGTCACTTAAGCGCATGGCCAAAGTGGTCGATGAGCAGAACGCAGGCGACCCGACCTATACGGCCATGAGCGCTGACTTTGCAGGTTCTACCGCCTTTAAAGCCGCCTCTGACCTGATCTTTAAAGGCCGCGAACAGCCTTCCGGCTACACCGAACCGCTACTGCATGAGTGGCGCCAGGTGCATAAGGCCAAAGTGAATAAGGCGTAGTAAATTCGTGGTATGGTTTAATCAGCCTCGAGGCTTATGCCTCGGGGCTTTTTTATAAGAGGAAAACAACAATGACCGTAATGACCGCCGAACAAATCGAACACTTTCTGGACGAGGTCTTTCCTCAGCGAATGGGCAAGATTGAGAGCGTGGGTGAGATGCGCGCCACTATGCGCTTAGCAATTGGTAACGAACACCTGCGCCCTGGCCCTCGCGTTTCTGGCCCTACCATGATGGGATTTGCAGATGTGGCCATGTACGTGGCTATTTTGGCGCAAATTGGCCCTGAATCCATGGCAGTAACCAGCGACTTAAACTGTCATTTCCTGCGCGCCGCCTCCGGAAATCACGATATTATTGCCCACGCCAAGCTAATTAAGCTGGGTCGCCGATTAGCCGTGGGTGAAGTGCAGATATTCTCAGCCAGCGATGGTACCCGCCCAGTAGCGCATATCACCGCCAGCTACGCGCTGCCAGATAAAACATAATATCAGCGAAATATCTAACCCGCCGATATCCTTTATATAGTCGCATTTCTGTCACTTATATTGCATATGGTTGCTAAATAAAGGTTCGTGCATATAGCGCTTTATAATTATTTATTAGCAAAAAATATGGTGGCGGTATAAGTATAAATCCTTAGATAATGCACGCATGTTTACTGATAGTGATTAGCGACTAATTGATGATTCTTTCCAACATATTATA
>JAMCZP010000337.1 GCA_023485185.1 Gammaproteobacteria bacterium | reverse complement strand
CACACGCTGTGCCTGGGGGGCTAGCCCTTGAGTATTAAGTTGCTTGTGTTCACCAGGATGCAGTTCAAACAGCCGCAGCTGATCCTGATCGCGTAACCCACGGCTCAACCACCATGGAGAACCTGGGTAGTGCGTTAATGTGTTTGTGTCAGGCTGCGCGCATGCCAATGCCGCTTTCCACGCACTTAGTAACGGGTCAATAAAGACCGTACTCGCCTGCCACAGTGGCCATATTCCCTCGCGGTACTCTTGCAAGCGCTGGGTCTCTAGGCCACTAAGTGGATAGAGTCCTCGACCCGCGTGCGTATCGACATATGTAATGGCTGTTTTTTTACGTAATAAATATTCAGCTACCGCATAAAGCGTAAGATGCTTATGAACATCGGCGAAATTACCGGCATGGTAGGCATGTTGGTAGGACAGCATGGCAACTCATCAGCTAGAGAATAAAAAAACCCGCTATGGGAGCATAGCGGGCTTTAAGCGGCAATAGCCAGATTTTAACCCTTAAGGGTATTAACCTTGACCGTTACCTGTGGGTGTTAAGGTAATTTCTACGCGACGATTCTGCGCACGGCCTTGCTCATTGTCATTGCTGGCAACTGGTCGAGTAGCACCGTAGCCCGATGTGTTAAGACGCATGGACGAAACACCGTTCTGAGTTAAGTAGCTGCCTACCGCTTGAGCGCGACGCTCAGAAAGACGCTGGTTGTAGCTGGCGTCGCCCACGCTATCAGTATGGCCTGCGACGTTAACACGGGTGTCTTGATACTGGGTTAGAACGTTAGCCACTTCATTAAGCGCATTACGCGCCTCGCTGGTGAGATCTGCTGAGTCAAAGCCGAACGTCACACCACTGGGCATATTAAGCACGATGTCGTCGCCCTGACGATCAATCTCAATGCGCGACCCCTGCAGATTTTCACGCAGCTGCTGCTCTTGGCGATCCATATAAACACCAATACCTGCGCCTGCGGCAGCACCAACGGCGGCGCCAATTAAAGCACGGTCACGACGGCTGGTACTGCCATCGCCTGACAGTGCACCTGCGGCAGCACCGACGGCTGCACCAATACCAGACCCCATCGCGGTGCTAGAGCGCTGCGTTTGGCCACCATAAGGATCCGATGTGGCGCAACCCGCTACTAAAATAGCGGCTGCTAACGGTGTCAGTAGTCGAGAAATTCGCATCACTCACTCCTTGTTTGTCTTCAAGCTTTTGTGTTCACGCTTTTTTTAAATCGCAGCTTAATCATTGCTAATCGAAGCCAGCAACTCATTCAAGAATAATAGACCTTGAGGTGATGCACGCAGTTTTTCCGGCATTTCCATCAAAAGTCCTTTTTTATCGGCGGTTTGTAACCGTGCCAGTAACAATCCACTAGGCTGGCCTGTATTCGCCATCCATCTATCCAGCGCAACGCCTTCCGTAAGTCGAAGCGCGTTCATGGCAAACTCTAACGGTAGCTCTTCCATTTCAATCAATTGCTTACCCGCTATAAACCCACGCGGGTCATTCATTCGCCTCAAGTAAGCCTCAGGTTGGCGCGTTTTCCAGCGTCGTTCTATATGCCAATTCCCTAGCGGATCAATAACACTGAGCTTGCCATGGGCTCCGGCACCAATGCCTAAATAGTCACCAAACTGCCAGTAATTAAGGTTATGCCGACTCTGATGATCAATGGTGGCATACGCCGAGATTTCGTAACGCTCAAAGCCTGCGCTTTCTAAGAGAGTGTGCCCGCTATCTTGAATATCCCAAAGTGCTTCTTCTTCAGGTAATCGCGGCGGCTGGGAATGAAAAGCTGTATTGGGTTCTAGAGTAAGTTGATACCAGGAGAGATGATTTGGCGCCAATGCTAACGCTTGCTCAATGTCATCCAACGCCAGTTGGGGTGTCTGCTGGGGCAAACCATGCATAAGATCAATATTGATATTGATAAAGCCAGCTTGGCGCGCTTGCTCAACCGCCGTGACAGCTTCGTGACCGCTATGGATACGACCAAGTGCCTCTAACTGAGCCTCCTGAAAACTCTGGATACCCAAAGAAAGCCGATTAATGCCAGCTTCACGGTAACCTATAAAGCGCGACTGCTCAGTCGTACCCGGATTTGCTTCAAGGGTAATTTCGGCATTAACAGCAAACGGTAAACGCGCTTCAATTTCGCTCAATAAACGCTGATAGAACGCTGGTGATAGCAGGCTTGGTGTTCCGCCACCGATAAAAATAGTCTGTATTTCCCGACCCGCTGCTAAAGCAAGATCCCCGTCCAGATCTTGTAGCAACGCGTTAAGATAAGCTGCCTCAGGCAAGTCCCGAGGCGTGAAGCCATGTGTGCCCGGTTCGTGAGAGTTGAAATCACAATAGGGGCATTTACGTACACACCAAGGTGTGTGGATATAAAGTGATAACGGTGGCAGCTTATCAGCCATGCGCCACCTTCAGAAAGTCTACTAAGCCTTGCAAAGCGCGTCCTCGATGACTCAAGCGATTTTTGGTTTCGCTGGGAAGCTCAGCAACACTCATCCCTTGGTCCGGTAACCAGAAAAGCGGATCATAACCAAACCCTTCTTTCCCCCTTGGGTGGGCAAGGATCTCACCTTCCCAACTGCACTGCACAATGATGGGGACTGGGTCTTTTGGGTGGCGTAAGTACACTAGCACACACCAGTAGCGCCCACTCCGCTGACCCTCAGCGCATTCACTTAACGCCTCTAATAATTTTTCATTATTTTTTTCATCGCTTTTGGGTTCGCCACCATAACGGGCCGAATAAATACCTGGTGCCCCGTGCAGTGCATCGACTTCAAGACCTGAGTCATCCGCCAGTGCCGGTAATCCACTGATAAGACTGGCTTCACGCGCTTTTAACAGAGCGTTTTCAACGAAGGTTAAGCCTGTTTCTTCAACATCTTTAACGCCGAAATCTGCCTGGGGACGGACATCAAACCCTAAAGGTGAAAGTAATTGATTGAATTCTCTTAACTTTCCAGCATTTCCGCTAGCAAGAACAAGCGTATTAACTGATGCCATGACACACACTCCAAACAGTAGAACCACAGTTTACGCTCTGATGAGACGTATCAAAAACCAGCAAAATGTTACTAAACGTATCTATAAAGAAGTTACTTTAACAACAACTAATTTATCAAAAAAACAACTTAAGTTATTGTTTATAAAAACATATAACAAAAACTAAGGTTTATATACCATTTATTTTCATCAAATATTTAATAACAAAACTTTACGAAACATATCTTATGGATAACACTTCAGAGGTTACCTGCTCACTCTTTCTTTCCACGAGGGCTACCCAATGTCACAGGAAAAATCTACCGGTTCGGTGTATATCGTGACCGAGAAAAGTCCCCAGGCGCAGTTATTCGCTGAATACTTGAATCAGCACACTGGTTGTCAAATCACTATCCATGCTCCCCACGCAGCACTTCCTATCACTGGTTCGGGGAATGTGTTGATTCTGATTGATAGTGATCATATCGGCATTGAAGCTCTGCCAGAGTGGCAAGATAAGTTACCCGAGGCATTGGCTAAAACACCCTTGGCAGCATTCAATATCCACGATATGGATCACGCTCTAGAGGCACTTTCTTGTGCCCAGTTAAAAGGGGTTTTTTACCGCAATGAAAGCCTCGAAGTTATTTGTAAGGGGATACACGCTTTACTAGAAGGAGAGTTATGGATGTCGCGGGACTTAATGGCCCGTCTAATCCTGTTTTATCGCAAATATCAAAGCAATTCTTTCCGTCCCGCTTGTGGGTTAACCAACCGGGAAATGGAAATTATTTCTCTGTTAAGTGCCGGATCATCTAACCAACAAATTGCTGAAAAGCTATTTGTGAGTGAACACACCGTTAAGTCCCACCTTTACAACATCTTTCGCAAAATCAACGTGCATAACCGTTTCCAGGCACTTAATTGGATCCACCAAAATCTTGGCCCCATTTTACCCAATATTGAAACCGCGCGCAGTTTGCAGCGCCATCGGTAGCGCTTACGCGCAAGGTAGCTCGCTATGTTGTGTTTAAACCGATTATCCAGAACCGCTTTTGCACTGTTGATGTGGGTATGCACATCAATAGTAATGGCTAACGAGCCCGCCCCCCCAGCCGAGGCTATGCCAGAAGACGAACAACAGGCAATTGAAGCTATTAACCAACTTTCAAGTCCTGATGGCCCCGAGGTGCTAGGCAGTTCTAACAGAAGTAGTGAGCTGACCGGGGTCATGGTGGACCGCACGATCACTATGGCAGGTAAAACGTTTTACCGCGCCTTTAGCCAACAGGCGATGGACAACCTGATTATTGGTAACGCCACTATCACTATTCATGAACGGCCTGATGCACGTTGGGGCAGTCAGATATGGGTGATGGAAGGTAACCAGATGTATTTCCGTACACAGCTCTCCCCAAGGATTAATGAAGCTGACCGAGCCGCCGGGGAAGCCGTACAAACCGTCGAAGAAGCGCTGCTACGAAAACAGATAACCTCAGCGCTTACCTCAGACAAAGACCTGGGAAAAGAGGAGCTACGTTAATGAAAACTCTACACAAAAAACCAGCCAGAGTCT
>JAMCZP010000001.1 GCA_023485185.1 Gammaproteobacteria bacterium | reverse complement strand
TCACCATGCTGGTAGGCGTCATTAACGATAGGTTGCTGGTCGGGCGTCAAAGAAATGAAGCGCAAGCGACGAGACATGGTGCATCTCCCTTGTTATAAGCCTCGCTTTATACACCATAACTTATGCGGATTCACTTACTTCGCTTGGAACGAAACTCAAGCCCTCGTTCAGCGGATTCGTTCCACATTACGACCCGGAGGCATTCTGCTCTGCCGTCTTAACTCCACAGAGGATCATAATTTCGGCGCTAGTGGTCATACAGAGCTCGAACCAAACTTATTTCTTGTGGAGGGCAACCCTAAGCGCTTTTTCGATAAAGCCTCTGTTGAATTACTGTTCGGCGAAGGTTGGAACACGCTCTCAATGGAGCACTATGTCACCAGCAAGTATGTCAAACCGAAAGCGCTGTGGGAGATCGTGCTTGAGCGAAGCGACGCCTAACTCCTCATTTAAACAGGCCGTTGCATCCAGTTGCTCACTGATATTTCGTTCAACTGCGATCGTAATGCTATGAGGGAGATGTGGCGCTGTGATGAAAATCCCAGAATTCGCTACCCACTACTACTTGCCTGAGACTGGCCCGTTTCGGAGTCTCACAGAGCTACCGGCTGGCTCTGAAGATCCCGTGTTCCTAGATCTCCTGACTCGTTATCAGCGTGATCCCGGTTACCGACGCCGCTTTGGTAAGAACTACATTGGCGTTCGACGAAAGGTTGAAGATCGACTCCGAGAACTCTTCATTGCGCGAGGAGGGAAGCCACGCCGCTGCCATCCCTTTTATCTGGTGCTGGGAGAGTCTCCGTGGTTTCGTGATTTGAACGCTCATCAGCATGAACTGAAAATCCCGCTCTCGGAGCTTGACCCTGAAGTGACGTCTTTGACCTATCCAGATAGCTTTATTGCGTTAACCCGAGACGACAAGCCTTACTACAATAAAGTGTTTATGCTTAGCGAGGTGAGCGAACTCGTTACGCGGTTCGGAACTCCTGCTAATGATCACTTAGTACCTTATGAGCGCTATTGGGAAACTGATTTCGAGCTCTATATCGAGGTGCAGCTTTGGGATATTCCACCCACTTTCAATCACTAACGAATGCCATAAAACTAGCCCTTTGGGCTAGTGAAGTATGTTGCCTCTATGATGTAGTTATCAGACATACTGGCAGTTACCCTTTAGAAAATAGGAGCTTCGAAATTGTTTGAGTACACAATGATTCACTGGGTGACCTTTCTTGCCGCGGCGGTTCTTCTAAACCTCTCCCCAGGTCCAGATATTGCGTTCATTTTAGGGCAAACCTTGCGCAATGGCCGTCGGCATGGGGTCGCGGCGATGATGGGGATATGGAGCGGAGCGGTGTTGCACGTTGTGATGGCGGCGGTAGGTCTTTCAGCCATCCTTGCCACTTCTGCCGTAGCATTTTCCATTGTTAAGTGGGTTGGTGCCGCCTATTTGATTTGGCTTGGCATCAAAATGCTGCTATCGCGCGGTGATTCATTCATCTCCAGTGATGGTGGTAACCATCAACGGCTGCACTCTATCTACTGGCAAGGCGTGCTGGTTTCTGCGCTCAACCCGAAAGTCGCCATATTTTTCCTTGCGTTCCTGCCTCAGTTTGTCGTGGAAGGTGCTGGCCCTGCGAGCGCTCAGTTACTCCTGCATGGCACTCTGATCATTGTGGTGGCCGCTTGCATAGAACCGCCTTTGGTTCTGTTGGGAGCAAAATTAGGGGCTTTCTTACGGCAAAACCAGCGAGTCGGTTTATGGATGGATCGAGGCCTTGGAGCCTTGTTCGTTGCGTTGGGTGCACGGCTTGCAGCTAGCACTCGGTAATTGAGTAGTGCTATCAATGTTACCTATGGCGACATAATTAGACCACTCACCGGATGCCAAACCTTCCGTTTCGCCAAGGTTTTGGCATCGCTGTTCCCAGCCGCAACAAGCCAGCATCTAACCTTATACCTGCCAAATGCTTAAGAAGCCTTGATGGGTATGATTGAAACTACTACTAAGCGCTACGAGCGAGTGTTTGGCTCTTTTTGGGCTCTCGCTTCCTGTTCCGCTTGATCCAGAAGTACTGGGCCGCTACCTGATGCAGCCAGTTTGTCGTCCGGGTTGTAGAGCGGACAACTGGTCATGCTCAAGCAGCCGCATCCGATGCAGCCTGCAAGGTTATTGCGTAGCGTTTGCAGATAAGCAATACGGCCATCAAGCATCTGCTGCCATCGTTTTGAAAGCTGTTGCCAGTCCTCAACCGTTGGTGTGCGGCTATCCGGTAATGATTCGAAGGCTTGTTTAATCTCCTCCAGGCTAACGCCAACTTTCTGCGCTGCTTTTATCACCGAAATCCGCCTGAGTACCTCTGGCTTATACCGGCGCTGATTTCCCGCGTTTCGCCAGCTATGAATTAGCCCTTGCTGCTCGTAAAAGTGCAGGGTGCTGACGTTGATCCCGCAGCGCTTGGCGACCTTGCCAACACTCCACATTGCCTCTGCCATGATTCACCCATGAAGTTTTTTTGCCATTTTTACGCAAGAAGTGCTTTACCTCAACTTCACTTGAGGTTTTATCCTGCCATCTTACTTAACGCAAGGAGACTCTTATGTACTTAGAACACGTTAATTTGGTGGTTGATAACATGGATGCCATGCTGAATTTTTACCGCGCAGCCTTCCCGCACTGGCGGGTGCGCGATGAAGGCCATGGCGAGTGGTATGGTAAACCACGCAAATGGGTGCACGTTGGTGACGATGCTCATTATTTGGCGATAAGTGATCACGGTGAGGGGGAGAACCGCGATTTGGCAGGCCACAGCGTGGGGCTGGCCCATTTTGCTTACGTGACCGATAACCTCGATGCCGTTGTGACCAGACTAAATAATGCGGGCTATACCATTGCCAAACCCGGCGCTATAGAGCCGTTTCGGAAAAATGTCTATTTTGTCGATCCTGCTGGGTTTGAAGTGGAGTTTGTAGAGTACTTAAGCGACATCCCGGAGGAACGAAATTTAAACCGCGATGCTCAGCAGCATGCAATGAAGGGAGAAGCGCAGCAACAAGCAGTGCAACAACGAAAGGGTGAGGTGTAATGAACGTTGCCGTTGTTTTTCATTCTGCCTCGGGCAGCACCAGGCAACTTGCACAGGCTGTCGCTGCAGGAGCGTCAGCACAGTTTGGCGTTGATGCGATTCAAATAGAAATCGTTGGAGCAGATATTATCGAAGGGCGTTTTCACAATACCAAACTGCTACAGCAATTAGACAATGCCGATGCCTTGGTCTTTGGTTCACCCACCTATATGGGCTGTGTGTCAGCCCAGTTTAAAGCCTTTAGTGATGCCACTAGTGAGCTGTGGTCCAAGCAATCATGGGCAGGCAAAATTGCTGCTGGTTTTACCATTGGAGCTAATTTAAGCGGCGACCAGATGAATACACTTCAGTACATGCAAGTGTTTGCGAATCAGCATGGCATGTTATGGACAGGCTTGGATATACCGGGCAACTACGACCCAGAAAGGCGTAACAGGCTTGGGGCGCAATCTGGTCTTATCGCTCATTCGGTAGACGGCGCATTAAATGAAACAGACTTACTTGCCGCGCGTTATTTAGGCCAACGGGTGGCGCTAGTCAGCAAAAAGTTCACGGCATAAAAGTGTTTTTGACTGCACTTTCAGCAGGCGCTCCTCTGTTGTGGATTTAGATTTTACTGGCACAGTAAAAGATCCTTTGAATATGCTGTTAAAATGCTAGCGTTCTCAATGGGAATGATATCAAAATTATCAGAAGGTGAGTTCCGGTAGCTAATTCATTGAAAATAAAAGCTTTGATAAGGTTCGAAACATTTCAGCCTTACTTTTATAATGTTGTCTCTCCCTAGAACAGGTTGCCATTTTTTCCTGGGCGAAACAGCTTTTTGGTAACACCTTTAACGCCGTTGGCTATCAGTAGGAACTTCTAAATGATTCGTGAATACCGAGAGGCGGATATCGAGCCAATTTTGGATATCTGGCTGTCAGCATCAATTAAAGCCCACGCCTTTGCCGGGCCAACGTTTTGGAAGTCAAAAGTTAGCGAAATGCGTAATGACTATATTCCTGCATCGGAGACCTTTGTATTTGAAGTTGAGGGGCAGATAGTCGGGTTTTACTGCCTGTATGGAAGTACGTTGGCTGCTATTTTTGTTTCGCCAAGCTTACAGGGTAAGGGTATAGGGTCAGCGTTGATGGAGGATGCCAAGAGCAGAAGGGTGTGTTTACAGCTCAGTGTCTACAGCCAGAATTCCCCCAGTATCAATTTTTATAAGCAGCATGGTTTTATTTCACTAGGTGAGCAGATTGATGAACAAACTGGCCAGCCTGAGTTCATCATGGAGCATTACTGCTAACTATGTATGGCGGTAAAACGATGAACTGCTTGCACTACGTACCAAAGAAATGTTTCCAAGCGAATAGAGGCGCTCGCCATAGTGACGGCGCGAGGACGGCATTTTTCAGCGCTGGCGTCGTAGGTATTTTAGAATAGCCCGGATAAACTCTCGTTTAGCCTGATTCTGATCCCGGTGTACCTGTTCAATATCGATGCCCCCCAGCCCATATTGGTATCTAA
>JAMCZP010000200.1 GCA_023485185.1 Gammaproteobacteria bacterium | reverse complement strand
GGCGGCAGTTGCTCGGGCCCAAAGGCGTCGGGCAGCAGCGTTGCCATGGTGTAGGTTTTCATTAGTTCACCGCTACCGGAAAGCACCTTGATTTGTGTCTCTGGTGTGGCGAATTCACGAATGCGCTGGCGGCAGTCGCCACAGGGCGTGCAAAGGTGATCCCCAGGGCCCATCACGTAGACGGTCGCCAACTGACGCTGCCCGGCAGTGATCATGGCGGAAATGGCCGAGGCTTCAGCACATAACCCTTTGTAATGAGCCACTTCCACGTTCGTGCCCGCAAATTGTTGGCCATCCGGGGTGATCATCACTGATGCCACGGGATGCGCCGAGTAGGGCACATAGGCGTTAGCCCGCACGCTTAACAGCTTTTGAACGATCTCTTCCGATACCTGAGTCATGATTTCTTTCTCCTAGGCGCGAGCTGCGTCATCGCGCAGTACTGTGTCCAAGGCGATTAACATCATATCGTCAAAGGTGGTTTGACGATCGGCGCTGGAGAGCGAGTCGCCTTTTAGGATGTGATCTGACACGGTGCAGATAGTCATGGCGCGGGCGCCAAACTCAGCGGCGACGCCGTAAAGGCCCGCTGCTTCCATCTCGACGCCAACAATGCCGTAGCGCTTGAGCATTTCAGCCATTTCGGTTTGCGGGTTGTAGAACAGGTCCGCCGAGAAGATGTTGCCCACTTTGACCGGCACGTTCTTGGCCTTGGCGGCCGCGACCGCGTGTTGGGTCAGTTCAAAATCCGCAATGGCGGCGAAGTCGTGGTCGTTAAAGCGCATGCGATTAACCTTGGAGTCGGTGCTGGCGCCCATGCCGATGACCACATCGCGCACGTTAACATCGTCGCGCACCGCGCCGCAGGAGCCCACGCGAATCAGCGATTTAACGCCGTAGTCAGTGATCAGTTCTTTGGCGTAGATGGAGACCGATGGAATGCCCATACCGTGGCCCATCACGGAAATTTCGCGGCCTTTGTAAGTGCCGGTATAGCCGAACATGTTGCGCACGTCGTTGACCTGGCGAACGTTCTCCAGGTAAGTATCAGCGATATATTTGGCGCGCAGCGGATCGCCGGGCATCAGTACAGTATCAGCGAAATCGCCCATCTCAGCATTAATATGCGGTGTAGCCATGTCACGCTCCCATATAATTTAACGGTCTGAATCAACCCTACGCGGGGGCGCTGTGAACCCTTCCCTGGGCGCTACTTTCGCCATCTGACCGCCATGGATGGCGGAAATGCCGGAATTGTTGGGAACATTTTCCGGCCCTGGCGAAAGACCCCCGCTACGGGTTGATTCAGACCTTGCACGATCTAGTGCTAGAGGTTGGTTATTTGCCTTTAAGCAGCGTCAGGTAGAAAGCTTGTGCCATCGGCCATGGCCGGTAGCAGGAAAAAGTCGGCCAGGGTTTGGCCAATATCGGCAAAGGTGCCGCGCTCGCCCAGCGGGCCGGGGGTGAAGCCGGGGCCATGTACCAGAATGGGAATGTACTCGCGGGTGTGCTCGGTGCCGTGCCAGCTGGGGTCGCAACCGTGGTCGGCGGTGAGCATCAGCAGGTCATCTTCGCTTAGCGCCGCCAGTAGCTTAGGCAGCTTGGCGTCGAAATCTTCCAGCGCGGCGGCGTAGCCCGGCACGTCCCGGCGGTGGCCATAGACCGAGTCAAAATCGACAAAGTTGGTCATGATCATCACACGCTCGCCAACCTCTCGATCGCGGGTGCGCTCAATCTCTTTGAGCGTGGCCTCCATCAGTGCATCGTGGCCGCTGGCTTTGACCTTATGGGTAATGCCGCAGTGGGCGTAGATATCGGCGATTTTACCAATCGAAACCACCTCGCCACCGGCATCGTCAAGCTTCTGCAGCACCGTAGGCGAGGGAGGCTCTATGCTGTAGTCGCGGCGGTTGCCAGTGCGGGCAAACGTTTTACTGTCTTCGCCGATAAATGGCCGGGCGATGACACGGCCAATATTGTAAGGCTCCAGCAGTTCGCGCACGGTCTCGCAGAGCTTGTAGAGGCGTTCCAGGCCGAAATGCTCTTCGTGGGCGGCAATCTGAAACACCGAGTCCGCCGAGGTGTAAACAATCGGCTTGCCTGTGGCGATATGCTCTTCACCCAGGCGGGCGATAATCTCGGTGCCCGAGGCGTGGCAGTTGCCAATCACCCCCGTTAAATCGGCTTCTTGGACAATGGCATCGAGCAGCTCCAGAGGGAAGCTGTCGGTTTTATCCAGAAAGTAGCCCCAGTCAAAGCGTACCGGAACACCGGCGATTTCCCAGTGGCCCGAAGGGGTGTCTTTGCCTGACGAAATTTCTTTAGCGTGGGCGTAAGCACCTTCCAGGCTTTCTGGTAGCGTGACACCTTCGGCCACGCTGCCCGTGGCATCTCGGTGGGCGTGAAATAGCCCCAGCTTGGCCATATTGGGTAGCTTTAACGGGCCTGAACGATTGGCGTTATCCGCCTCACCACGGGCACAGGCTTCGGCGATATGGCCCAGGGTGTCGGAGCCTTCATCACCAAAGGTGGCGGCATCCGGGGCGGCACCAATACCAAAGGAGTCGAGCACCAGTAAGATCGCGCGGCTCATAAGGCTTCTCCACGGAAGGTGTCTTGCAGCAGGGTATCGGCGTTGGCGGCGCCTTCGCCAATTGTAAACGCCGCGCGCAGTTGTTCAGCGGCACGCTCGGCAGCGGCTTCACTGCGGGCATGCACCATGGCGATGGGGCGCTGGCTATCCACGCTCTCGCCGATTTCGACGATATCGGTGAAGCCGACGCTGTGATCGACGCTGGCGTCGTTACGCAAGCGACCACCGCCCAATTCAACCACGCTCATACCTACGGCGCGGGTATCAATGCGCTGAACGACACCGGCTTGTTCGGCATACACTGGCTTGATGACCTCGGCTTTGGCTAGGTAGTGCTCGGAACGCTCCATAAAGTCGCTGGGGCCGCCGAGCTCGCGCACCATCTGAGCGAACACTTCAGCAGCCGCGCCAGAGGTGAGTGCTTTCTCAAGCTTGGTCAGCGCCTCTTCACGAGAGCCTGCGAGCTTACCGGCGATCAGCATTTCTACCGCCAGCTCACGGGTGACTTGCATCACGCGACTATCTGGGCGATCGCCACGCAGCAGCGCCAGTGTCTCGACGATTTCAACGGCGTTACCGGCGCAGGGCGCTAGCGGCTGGCTCATATCGGTGAGCAAGGCAGTGGTGGGCGTGCCCGCTTGGGTGGCCACATTGGCGATGCTTTTGGCCAGCTCGCGGGATTTTTCCGGCGTAGGCATAAAGGCACCGCTGCCGACCTTGACGTCCATCACCAGCGCATCCAGCCCTGAGGCCAGCTTCTTACCCAGAATAGAGGCAGTAATCAGCGGAATCGATTCCACGGTGGCGGTCACGTCACGCACGCCGTAGATGCGCTTATCGGCGGGGGCAAGGTCGCCGGTCTGGCCGATAATCGCCACACCGGTGGATTTCACCACCTCGCGGAAGCGTGCTGGCGCGGGATAGGGGTCGTAACCGGGGATCGATTCGAGCTTGTCCAGGGTGCCGCCGGTGTGACCTAAGCCGCGTCCGGAGATCATCGGTACAAAAGCGCCGCAGGCAGCGACCCAGGGGCCGAGTACCAGCGAAACCAAGTCACCCACGCCGCCAGTGGAGTGCTTATCGACAATAGGGCCCGGCAGGTTGAGATCGCTCCACTGCATCACATGGCCGGAGTCGCGGGTGGCGGTGGTGAGCGCGACCACTTCTTCACGGCTCATGCCATTGAGAAACACCGCCATGGTGAAGGCGCCAATCTGAGCGTCGCTGATGCGATCATCGGCAATGCCTTGCACAAACGCCTTGATCTCTTCCGCGGGCAGTGGCTGATTATCACGCTTAAGGCGAATCAATTCCTGAGGGAGCAGGGTGTGTTTAGTGGCGTTGGCAGACATTAATAACCTCCGTCAGTAGTGGCAGCGTTGGTGTTGCCGGCTAACGTATCCAGCAGATTCCCCAGCAGGCTAGAGGCACCAAAGCGGAAGTGCGCGGGGGTTACCCAGCCCGGGCCCATAATGTCATTGGCAAGGGCCAAATATTCCGCTGCGTCCTCGGCGGTTTTAACGCCCCCTGCTGCTTTGAATCCAACATCCTTGCCGCTGGCTTTAATTGCCTTGAGCATAATCTCGGCGGCTTCAAGGGTAGCGTTAATGGCTACCTTGCCCGTCGATGTTTTGATGAAATCGGCGCCGCCCTCGATAGCGATTTCGCTGGCGCGTTTGATTAGTGCAGGCTCTTTAAGCTCACCCGACTCAATAATCACTTTAAGTAGTGCTTGGCCAGCGCAGGCGGCTTTGCACATTTCCACCAGCTCAAGACCGGTCTCTTCATCGCCTGCCATCAGTGCGCGGTAGGGGAATACCACATCGACCTCATGGGCACCGGAGGCAACGGCATCGCGGGTTTCACGGGCGGCGCCCATAATGTCGTCGCCGCCGTTGGGGAAATTGGTGACCGTGGCAATCTTCACCTGGTCATTCAGTGTGTGGGCAGTGAGCGAACGTTGTGCGGTGACAATAAACTGTGGGTAGACGCAGACCGCGGCAGGGGTGCCAAAGGGCGTTTTCACCTGCTGACAGAGAGCTTCGATAGTGGCATCAGTGTCACTGTCATTCAGGCTTGTTAGAT
>JAMCZP010000369.1 GCA_023485185.1 Gammaproteobacteria bacterium | reverse complement strand
TCATTGATCGCTTCTTCTAGCTCCTCCTGCAAGGCGTTGAAGGCTAGTTCAATGTCATCTGGGTGGCGGCAGGTCTCGTAGATAGAGAGAATACGTTTTTCAAAGTCTATGCCGCTTTCTATGCGTCCTAGCACTTCATCCGAAGCCCCGAACACCCCTGAGAACAGGTGCAGCTTTTCAGATAGCAGCTCCAATACCCGCTGATCAGCCTGATTACGCGTATTCAGGAAGTTGATAACCACTACGTCGTATTTTTGCCCGTAGCGATGGCAACGACCAATTCGCTGTTCTATTCGCTGCGGGTTCCATGGCAAATCATAATTAATCAACAGCGCACAAAATTGCAGGTTGACCCCTTCAGCAGCAGCTTCTGTGGCGATCATGATGTCAGCACCGGTGCCATCGTCTTTACGAAAATGATCAATTAGAGCAGTGCGTCGATCTACCTGCGGAGAACCGGTTACTCTATCTGTGCCCTGATAATCTGCTAACCATTGCTGATAAATGACCGTGGTGTCTGGGTGGTTATTAGTCCCACTGAACATGGCCAGCTTGCCATCATAGCCATTGGCGGCCAAAAATTGGTAAAGATAACCCTGAGTACGCTTTGACTCAGTAAAAATAATGGCTTTGCGGGGAGCCCCCAGCTCAGTCATATTGGCAAAACCCAACTGCAGCGCTGTGAGCAATGATTTGGCTTTGGTGTCAGTTTGTAGGCCCTGGGCCAGCGTGATGATACCGTTTAGCTCATTTATTTCTTCGCGAATAGCCTGGGACTTTTGCTCGGTTGTTTTCAGTTCCTGCTGCAGTGCGGGAAGATAGCCCTGATTGGCTATTTCAGCGCCTGCACTTTGCTCCAGTTCTTGTTCTTCCAGGTAATCGGTTTCAAGATCATCCTCTTCTACCCACTGTTCCAAAAGATTGATCTTATCGGCTGCGGCTTCATCTACCAGTAACTGTTCCAAGCGTGCGCAGATAGTGACAAGAGTACCGACAATAGCTGGGGTACTTGAGGCAAGCAGCTTGCGTAGTATCAGCCCTGTTAGGTGGCGCTGGCGTTTGGGGAGGGCAAAAGATTCCTCGCGCAACAAAAAGGCAGAAACTCGCTCGTAAAGAACCTGCTCGGCGTCAGTGGGGTTGAAAGGCTGCGTTATTGCCCGCCGTGCTGTGTACTGAATGTACTCCAATACATCTTTACGTAAGGTACGTTGAGTAAAATCAGCCAGCCGACCGCGTAGCTCCTCCAGCCCATCAGGATTATTCACGTATTGCTTGCGAAAGGACTTTTCATCACCAAACAGATGTCCATCAATCAAGGTGGAAAGCCCGTAAATCTCCATCAAGGAGTTTTGAAGCGGCGTCGCAGTGAGCAATAGCTTCTTACGGCCTTCCAGGCCACGGCGCAGTGCTTGCCCAGTTCGGTTGCTTTGGCGATGAGCGTTACGCAGCTTATGCGCTTCATCGATTACAACAATATCCCAAGAGATAGCCCGCAGCTCAGCTTCTAGCCGAGCAGCAAACTGGTAAGACATGATGATGACGGTCTTGCCAGCTAGGTGTTGCAAGGTTTGCAGGGCGCTACCAGCTGACTGTTTACGGAGCGCGATGGCATCCAGCACGGTAGTAGGAACCGCAAATTTATCTAAGAGCTCCTGTGCCCATTGCTTGCGTAAGCTGGCAGGCGCAATGATCAGTAGCTTTCGACGGCGCTCAGCCCACAACTGGCATATCACCAGCGCCGCTTCAATCGTTTTACCAAGGCCCACCTCATCAGCCAGCAGAACGCCTTGCTGTAGTGGGTTGCGCATGGCAAATAGCGCCGCTTCGATCTGGTGAGGGTTCAGGTCTACGCTGGCATCAAATAGCGATTGAGATAGACGATCGACACCATCCGCCCCGTGACGTCGAGTTAGTTCGTGGGCGTAATACTTGGCGTGGTAAGCAGTGATTAACGTTTGCATTGCACCTAGCCTAGCCACGGGTTGATAACGATGACACCTGTAGCCTCAAGAGGGCTTGTTCCCCATATTGTAAACGGCTGATGAAAGACACATATCATACACGCTAGCCAATGGGGATCAGCCTTTAAACTTTCGTAAAATGACAAACAGGAGAATAAAACGAGGGGGAAATACGTTACCCGCAGACCAAGGGACTTATAATCCCCTGCTTTTTGAATTAAGCAAATATAGAAGTGGTGGGCCCAGTAGGACTTGAACCTACGACCAAGGGATTATGAGTCCCCTGCTCTAACCAACTGAGCTATAGGCCCGAAAAGCGTGCATATCATAGCGAATGTGGTGGAGAGAGGCTAGCCCCCTTGCGCTATCTTAATGTCATTGTGGCACTTTTTTGCGGCACTTATTTCAAGACCAGGGGTCTTGTGGGTAGTTTCTGGCCTTATTGATCGCTTTTGATCTTATCAATAGTACTTGTCCATAGTTCTTGGTCATAGCTCTTAACCAAGTACCTGGCCTAATGAAAAAGTCCCTTTTATGGAGACGCGCTTTGAAAGCATTAATTGCTCTTTTTCCCTTATTGTTGGCGCTACCAGTTTCAGCTGACTGGCAGCTTGACCCTGGCCAGTCCCGGGTGCAGGCATCGATTACTCAGTTGAACGGTGAGGCACCACAAACTCACCATCATCAGGTGCGCGATCTGCAGGGCAATATTTCTAGCGATGGCACGCTGCGTCTGCCGTTAAAGCTTAGCCAAACCGACGTACTTGAGCGGTTTGGCGAGCTGCCGCCGTGGATAGGCTTGTTGGCGAATACCACCTTGGTGACGCTTGTCGCTCAAATGTCACCCGAGCGATTGGATAACTTAGATATTGGCCAGTCACTGGTTGAGACGCTGGAATTTCGCGTTCAGTCCGACATGATCAATCAGCAGGAGTCCGTGCCGCTGCGCTTTACCCGCGAAGGCTTGAACGAGATCCGCGTGACCCACGCGGAGCCCATGGCGATGGATGGCAGAGCACTGATGGCCAACAGCACGGTAAGAACCGTGCTGTCGATGCTGGGCTATCAGGAGATTGACGAGCATGTGCCCGTCACCTTAAATGCGCTGCTGGTTAACCGTTAACGATTAGTTAGTGAGTACTTCTACATCCCCCTCCAGGGCCTCGCCGGTTTGTACTCGCCACTGGGCGGCGTAATGGCCGTTAACAGCCAATAGGCTTGTGTGGCTGCCTCGTTCAGCCACCTGGCCTTTCTCAATCACCACGATCTCATCGGCGTGCACAATGGTAGAAAGCCGATGGGCAATCATAATCACCGTGCGGCCATGGGCGATGCGTTTAAGCGAGCGCTGAATGGCCGCTTCGGTTTCGTTATCGACCGCGCTAGTGGCTTCATCCAGCACGAGAATGGGTGGGTCTTTGAGCAGTGCCCTCGCCAATGAGAGCCGTTGACGCTGACCACCGGAAAGCAGCACTCCGCGCTCTCCAACAGCGGTATCGAGCCCCTGAGGCAGTGTTTCAATAAAGCTCCACGCTTCGGCAGTTTTGGCGGCGTCGATGATCGCGGCTTCGTCTGCATCAGGCTTGCCGTAGGCGATATTGTCACGAATGCTGCCTTCAAATAGATAAACATCCTGACTGACTAAACCAATCGACTGACGTAGCGAGTTCATGCTTATGTTAGTAATCGGCTGCCCATCAATAAGCACTCGCCCGCGTTCCGGGTCATAAAAGCGCAGCAGCAGCTTGATCAGGGTGGATTTACCCGACCCCGTCGCCCCTACCAGCGCTAAGGTCGCACCTGCCGGCACGTCTAGGTGAATACCATCGACACCGACGTGGCTCGTTGCGTAGTGAAAACTTATATCTTCAAAGGTGACTTCACCCCGCACTGGCTGTGCAAGCAGTGTGGCGCTGTCATCTTTGACGGTAATCGGCACTTCAAGCAGATCGAGGATCCGCCGTGTGCTGGCCATGGCACGCTCAAACAGGTCGATTACCTGGGCCAAGCCAGTGAGCGGCCAGAGCAGACGCTGGGTCAGAAATACCAGTACGCCATAAGCACCGACGTTTAAGGTCCCGTTCAGCGCCATCATGCCGCCGACGGTAAAGGTGGCCAAAAAGCCTGCCAAAATCGCCATGCGGATGACCGGAATAAACGCGGAGCTGACTTTGATGGCACGCCTGTTGGCTTCTACATAGGCTTCACTGGCATCACGCAGGCGTTCGGCTTCGCGGTCTTCGCTGGTGAAGCTTTTAATCGTGGCGATGCCGCTCAGGTTATTAGTTAACCGGCTGGCCAGATCACCCACCTTCTCGCGCACATCGCTATAAAGTGGCCCGGCTTTGCGCTGGAAGAAGAACGCGCCCCAAATAATCAGCGGAATCGGTGTAAACGCCAGTAGCGCAATCAGCGGCGAAAGCACGAAGAACACCGCGCCAACCGCCACCACGGTGACAAATACCTGAATCAGCGCGTTGGCACCGCCATCTAAAAAGCGTTCAAGCTGATTGACGTCGTCGTTCATGGTAGCCACAAGCTGGCCGGAGCTTTTCGATTCAAAGAACGCCATATCCAACCGCTGGGCGTGTTCGTAGGTATCTTGGCGCATATCGGCCTGCAGCCGCTGGGCTAAGTTGCGCCATAGAATTTGAAACAGATACTCAAACAGCGACTCGCCTGCCCAAATAAAGAACGTCAGTACCGCCAAAATGGTGATCTGCTCTTGGG
>JAMCZP010000089.1 GCA_023485185.1 Gammaproteobacteria bacterium | reverse complement strand
GCTGGGTAGTGAGTTCTGTAAGCCGCGCCTTGCCCATTTCGCCGCCTTGCACCCCGACAGTCAATAGGTCGCCAGGTAACGCGCGATGGACATCGCGTAAATGCATTAGCCTGCGTGGGTCTGTTATAAGCGCACAGCCATCGTTGGTGAGGTCGTTAGGGTCGAGTAAAATCAAATTCATAATAAGAGTCTATTGGTCACAGAACAGGCGCAGTATGCCGGTCTAATATATCAAGGTGGCTTGCAAGGACGCGTGGTGCAGGCACAATACCAGTAATGGGAGCAAAAGCCCCTATCGTGTTTAAGGAGATGCGCCGTGCGCGTGATTCGCAAATATGCTAACCGAAGGCTGTATGATACGCAGCAAAGTCGTTATGTAACGTTGGAAGACTTACGGCGTTTAATTATTGAAGAAGAGCCGTTCCGGGTTGAGGATGCCAAAAGTGGTGAAGACCTGACGCGGACCATTTTGCTGTCCATCATCATTGAACAAGAGCAGGCCGACGGCGAATCGGATGTATTTTCTAATGATTTATTGGCGCAGCTAATTCGTGTCTACGATATGGCATCGCCGTTGCCGTTGTCGCGTTACCTTGAGCAAGGTACCCAGCTAATGCTGGAGCAGCAAAAGCGTCTGCAAAGCCAGTGGAAGCAGGCTATTCGCCATACGCCGCTTGAGTTTATGCGTGAGTTGGCAGAAGAAAATATGCGGTTTTGGCAGAAAACGCTAAATCAGTCCGCTGAAGCTGATGAACCAAGTGACGCAAGCGAGCCTAAAGCGGATAGCCGCGACGCGAGTAACGATAACAAATCCTCCTGACCCCACTTGGCGCTGCGCTGTGGCATAATGCCGCCGATAAACGCTCTCCCGTTTGAGAAGGATGAACATGAAGGTTTTGATGATTGGCGGCGGTGGTCGTGAGCATGCTCTGGCTTGGAAATTAGCCCAATCTGCTCAAGTAGAGCAGGTGTTTGTTGCCCCGGGTAACGCCGGCACTGCGACAGAGGCTAAAGTGACCAATGTGGCTATTGAGGCAACAGACCTAGAAGGTTTAGTTGCATTTGCCAAAAATGAGCAAATTGGACTAACGGTAGTTGGTCCAGAAGCGCCTTTAGTAGACGGTGTTGTCGACCTTTTTCAAGCGGCTGGTTTAGCCATTTTTGGCCCTTCCCAGGCGGCGGCACAGCTGGAAGGCTCTAAGTCATTTACCAAGGACTTCCTGGCTCGCCATGCTATTCCTTCGGCAGATTATCAAACATTTACTGAAGTAGATCCTGCACTCGCCTATCTGCATAAAATGGGCGCGCCGATTGTGATTAAAGCGGATGGTTTGGCCGCTGGCAAAGGCGTGATTGTGGCGCTTAGCGAAGTAGAAGCGGAAGCAGCCATTCGCGATATGCTGGAAGCCAACGCTTTTGGCGATGCCGGCGCACGCGTGGTGATTGAAGAGTTTTTGGAAGGTGAAGAAGCTAGCTTTATTGTCATGGTCGATGGTGAACATGTTGTGCCGATGGCCACTAGCCAGGATCACAAACGCGCCTACGATGGCGATACCGGCCCCAATACCGGTGGCATGGGGGCTTATTCACCGGCTCCAGTGGTTACCCCTGAGGTTGATGCGCGCATCATGGAGCAAGTCATTCTGCCCACCGTACGCGGCATGGCCGCAGAGGGTAATGCCTATAGTGGCTTTCTGTATGCGGGTCTGATGATTGATGCTGCTGGGAACCCTAAAGTTATTGAGTACAACTGCCGCTTTGGTGACCCTGAAACCCAGCCTATCATGCTGCGTTTAACGTCTGATTTGGCTGAGCTATGTTTAGCCGGTGCCCAGGGTAAGTTGGCAGGACGCACCTGTGAGTGGGATGCACGCGCCGCTGTTGGTGTTGTGATGGCCGCAGGTGGCTATCCCGGCAGCTATGGTAAAGGTGATGTGATTCATGGCGTTGCTGAAGCTGAGCAAACAGGCTGTAAAGTATTTCATGCAGGAACAGCGCAAAATGCCCAAGGCGAGATTATCACTGCTGGCGGCAGGGTGCTGTGTGTGACAGCGCTTGGCAATAGCGTGTCTGAGGCACAGCAGAAAGCATATCAGGGTGTAAATGCGATTCGCTGGGACGGTGCGGAGTATCGGCGTGATATCGCCTACAGAGCCATTGCGCGGGAGTAGTGAGTCTGCGCGTGAACGCTATGAATGCTATAAGTGCGTGAATACCATCAGGCAGTGACGAGGAAATAGCTATGGAGCGTGTGAAGCTGGATTTTCCCGCTGAAGCAGTTATTCACCGTCACCCTTTGACGGTGCGGGTAACCGATATGAACTATGGCCGTCATTTGGGGCACGATGCCGTTGTATCGTTGCTCCATGAAGCGCGTATACAGGCTTTCGCAGCGCTTGATCTGCCTGAGTGGGATATGCATGGCCACCCCTCAGTAGTCGCCGATTTAGCGATCCAGTATCACAGTGAGGCCCGCTGGCCCGATGCGTTGCTTATTGAGACCGCTGTACCCGAGCCGCAAGGCAAAGCGTTAATTATTTACCAGCGTATTTATCAGGCAGATTCTGAACAGCTAGTCGCGACGTCACGAGTTAATCAGCTCTTAATTGATCTTGCCACGGGCCGCCCAGCTGAAGTGCCAACGCAGGTTATACAAGCGCTGGCGAATGCGAGGAGTGGCTGATGTCGCGTGAGTATCCGATTATAGCGGTGACCGGCTCTTCTGGAGCAGGCACTACCACTGTGCGGCGCAGCTTTGAGCGGATGTTTCTGCGCGAAGATGTGCATGCGGCCGTGGTTGATGGCGATGCCTTTCACCGCTACACCCGTGATGACCTGCACCGCATCTTCCGGGAAGAGCCGGAGCGCAAGGATGAGCTTTCTCACTTTGCCGTTGAAGCTAATTTGCTTGACCGTTTGGAAGGCCTGTTCAGCGAGTATGGTGAGCATGGGTCGGGTACCTTTAGGCATTATATTCATGCCGAAGATAAGCAGAAGATTGAAGCGGGTTACCGGGTAGGCACGTTTACCGAGTGGCAATCGCTGCCGTGCGGTACCGACCTGCTGTTTTACGAAGGACTGCATGGTGGGTTGGTAACTGAAGAGTTTGATATAGCCCGCCATGTAGATCTGCTGGTTGGCGTCGCACCGACCATGAATCTTGAGTGGATACAGAAGATTGATCGCGACACCAAGTTGCGTGGTTATTCTCAGGAAGCGGTGATTGACACCATTTTGGGCAGGATGGATGACTATGTCCGCTATATCCAGCCACAATTTTCGCGTACTCATATCAATTTTCAGCGTGTGCCCACCGTCGATACGTCTAACCCCTTTGAAGTGCAGGACATTCCAACAGACGCTGAGTCATTTGTCGTTATCCGCTTTCGGGATCCCTCGACCGTTGATTTTCCTTGGTTATTGGCGATGATTAAAGATTCGTTTATGACTCGCCCGCATACACTGGTCGTACCCGGCGCAAGAATGTCGCTAGCGATGGAGCTTATTCTTGCCCCTTTGGTTCGACATTTGTTGGCACAGCGGCGTTTTCGCTAATCGTGGCAGACAACAAGAATGGAGTGATATATGGATTGTCTTTTTTGTAAAATCATCAACCGCGAAATTCCTGCTGATATCGTTTATGAAGATGAGCACGTGCTGGCCTTTAATGATATTGGCCCTCAGGCGCCCACCCATCAATTGATCATTCCCAAAAAGCATATAGCGACATTAAACGATATAGATGAAGCTGATTTAGCGATGATTGGACGGCTGCAGTTTACGGCTGCCACACTTGCCAAGCAGCAGGGGTTTGCGGCAGATGGCTACCGTGTCGTGATGAATTGCAACGAAATGGGCGGACAAACGGTCTACCATATTCATATGCATTTGATGGGTGGGCGCGTATTTACTTGGCCTGCCGGTTAAATCTTGTAGACTGCGACTGCACCAAGAGGGAGGAGCTGTTGACATGGATCGCCAGCAAAGCCGTTCAGATCGAATGATTCACCAGTTCGACACACTTTTACGTACTTTAATGCCCCATGCGGCTGTTCCTCAACGTGTGACACCTGCGCAAGGGGTTGTCGACGGTGTGTTGGACGATCAGGAGCGTCGTCATGCGGCAGGCTTAATGCGCATTAACCATACGGGGGAAGTGTGCGCCCAGGCGCTATATCAGGGTCAGAGCGTTACAGCAAAGCTTCCTCACGGGCGCAGGCAGATGGAGCAGGCGGCATTAGAAGAGATCGATCATTTGGCCTGGTGTGATGAACGCCTGGAACAATTAGGTAGCCGCCCAAGCTACTTAAACCCTCTCTTTTACGTCGCTTCATTTGGTGTTGGTGCCGTAACCGGGGCAGTCAGTGATCGCGTCAGTTTGGGCTTGGTAGCAGCAACTGAAGAACGTTTGGGTAGGCATATTGATGCGCACCAAACGTCGCTACCCGCAGCAGATCACCGTTCCCGTGCCATCCTACGGAAAATGGCTGTTGATGAGGCGCACCATGCTCATCTTGCATTGGAAGCGGGCGGTATACGCTTTCCAGCACCAGTGAAATGGGGTATGGGGCTAGTCTCCAAAGTGATGACCAAGAGCGTCTATCATATTTAACATTCGTATCATATTTAATACCCATTGCTAAACGCTCTGCAAAAAAACGCCTCGCAGTGCGAGGCGTTTGACGTTCAGTTT
>JAMCZP010000107.1 GCA_023485185.1 Gammaproteobacteria bacterium | reverse complement strand
TTGAGAGTTTGATCCCCCGTTCAGGGCTCAGAGTATTGATTACCGCCGGGGCAAACGGCATCGGTCTGGCTATCGCTCAGGCCTTCCAAGAGGCGGGCGCCCATGTTCACGTTTGCGATATCGATGAGCAGGCGCTGGCCGCACTGCCCGAAGGCATCACCTATACCCAGGCTGATGTCAGCCAAGAGGCCGATGTCGACCGGCTGTTTGAGGATGCCGCTCATTTAGGCGGGCTAGATGTGGTGGTCAACAATGCTGGCATCGCTGGCCCCACCGCTAGCATCGAAGATATCGATCCTGAGAGCTGGAACCGTACGATCAATATCAATCTCAATGGCCAGTACCGTGTGGCTAACCGAGCTACTCCATTGCTGCGCGAGAGCAAGGGACTGCTGATTAATATGGCCTCGGTCGCTGGCCGCTTGGGCTTAGCCTATCGAACCCCTTACTCGGCGAGTAAATGGGCGATTGTCGGCCTTACCAAAAGCCTAGCCTGCGAGCTTGGCCCCGACGGTGTGCGAGTCAATGCCATTCTACCCGGTATCGTGCGTGGGCCTCGCATTGAGCAAGTCATCACCGCGCGGGCTGAGAAGCGAGGCATCAGCTACACCGAGATGGAGCAGGAGATCCTATCGAATGTTTCCATGCGACGCATGGTTGAACCTACTGATATTGCTGCCATGGCGCTGTTTTTGTCCGCGCCCGGCGGCGCCAACATCTCGGGCCAGGCGCTGAGTGTCTGCGCCAACGTCGAGACGATTTAACCGGCTTCACGCTTTGTGCGTCACCCTACTTATTAGAGATACCTTCATGGCTACCCAACGCAAAGTCATCATTACCTGCGCCTTAACCGGCGCCATTCATACGCCGTCTATGTCACCGCATCTACCCGTCACGCCGGAAGAGATTGCCGAGTCAGGCATTGCTGCCGCTGAGGCGGGCGCGGCCATCATTCACCTACATGCGCGCGACCCCATTACCGGTAAACCCACTCAGGATCCCGCTGTTTTCGAGCGTATTCTGCCGCGCATGAAGGGGGGCACTAATGCAGTCATTAACCTCACCACCGGTGGCAGCCCACACATGAGTGTGGAAGAGCGCATGCGACCCGCCATGGAGTTCAAGCCCGAGCTTGCCTCTATGAACATGGGGTCGATCAACTTCGGCTTGTTTCCCATGCTTAGCCGATACGAGAAGTTCCAGCACGAATGGGAGAGAGACCACCTCGAAAATAGCCGTGACCTGGTGTTTAAGAACACCTTCGCTGATATCGAAAAGGCCATGACGCTGGGCGCGGCGAACGGCACCCGCTTTGAATGCGAGTGCTATGACATCGGTCACCTCTACAGCCTGCGCCACATGATGGATCGCGGCTTTATTGGTGGGCGGGTTTTCGTGCAGAGCGTGTTCGGAATTCTAGGTGGTATTGGCCCGCATCCTGAGGATGTTATCCACATGCGCCGCACCGCCGACCGTTTATTTGGAGACAGCTACGAGTGGTCTGTGCTTGGCGCAGGCAGTCACCAGATGCGCATTGCCGCGCAGTCCGCCGCCATGGGTGGGCATGTACGGGTTGGGCTGGAAGACTCGCTATGGCTAGCGCCAAGCAAACTCGCCGAGAGCAATGCCAGCCAGGTGACTAAAGTGCGTAAAATTCTCGAAGGGCTCTCTTTTGAGATAGCGACCCCCGATGAAGCGCGTGAAATGCTGCAACTGAAAGGTGCCAGCAACGTCGGCTTCTAAGCAGGCGTATAACGATAAGAACGGCAAAGGAGTCAACGATGCAAATTACCCATCAAGTTATTGCGATTACCGGCGGCGCGAGTGGCCTTGGCTATGCTATGGCCGAGCGCTTAGGCAAGCAAGGCGCGACACTGGCGCTGCTGGATAGAAATGCCGCTACGCTAGACGACGCTGTCTCCACACTTGGCGCGCAGGGAATCAATGCGCATGGCTTTGCGGTAGATGTGGCAGACGAACAGTCAGTGATCGACGCGTTTGCCGATATTGCTGATCGATTAGGGCCCGTGGAAGGGTGTGTCAATAACGCCGGTATTACTGAAGACGCACTGTTCATCAAAGTGAAAGACGGCGTGATTGCTAAGCGTATGTCGTTGGACGCTTGGAAGCGAGTGATTGATGTTAACCTGACCGGCGTTTTTCTATGTGGCCGCGAAGCCGCCAGCCAAATGATAGTGTCAGGGAAAGGAGGTGTCATCGTTAACATCTCGAGTATTTCCCGCGCCGGTAACATGGGGCAAACCAACTACGCAGCAGCAAAAGCCGGGGTGCATGCGCTTACCGTAACGTGGGCAAAAGAGCTGGCCCAATACGGTATCCGCACCGGTACCGTGGCACCAGGGTTTATTGCTACTCCAATGACAGCTGCGATGCGTCCTGATATGTATGAAAAAATCGCGGGCTCTGTGCCTCTAAAGCGACTAGGTCAGCCCGATAATATTGCCCAGAGCGTCGCGTTTATTATTGAAAACGATTACTTCACTGGCAGAATTATTGGGTGTGATGGTGGTTTGAGAATGTAGCGCCCCCTTTTTGAGAGACTGATTCAGAGCCGAGAGCGGTGATCTACCAACGCTCTCGGCTTGGCTAGCTAAAAGTGCCCCTTTAAACCAACATTAACATTCAAAAAATATGTTTTATCACTCAATGTCGTATTGCAAAGGGCTGATATATTGGTTAGTCAAGGACTGATGTTCGTTGCTGAGTACGGATACGTAAATGAATGTCAAAGAACAGGATCGTCTGTTCGCGCTCCGCCAGCTCAATCTGCTGGATACTCCCGCTAGTGAGAGCTTTGATCGGATTACGCGAATGGCCAGTCAACTTTTCGACTTGCCAATTTCTGCTGTGTCGCTTACCGATGAAAACCGCCAATGGTTTAAATCCAGGGTAGGGGTCGATCATTGGGAGACCCCCCGTGAAACGGCTCCCTGTGCGGATGTTTGCACTTCCTCGCAAACACTTATTATTCCAGACCTGCTTACTTCTGATTGCTATCGAAATAGCTATTTAGCGAAGTCGGGCATCCGCTTTTATGCGGGCGCACCGCTCGTGACGCGGGAAGGATATACGCTGGGGGCGATGTGTGTACTGGGCACGCAACCACGTGAGGTGACAGAGCAAGAACAGAGTACGCTTCGCGACTTGGCCGCTATGGTCATGGCACAGATTGAGTTGCAGCACGCTTTCGGCCGGATTGACCCATTAACGGGCCTTTCTAATCGCAACCAGTTTGCCGAAGATCTGCAGGATATGGAGCGAGATACTCCCAATGGCCCAAAAGCTGCGATGTTTACCGAAGTGGACGATGCGCGTGAGTTGAGAGTGCTTCATCGTACGATGGGGCCCACTTTTCTTGATGAACTAGCGCGGATTGCCGCTCGCTGCTTGCAACAGGCTATCGGCCCGGCGGTGAAGCTCTATTATCTTGGCGGATGTCAGTTTGTGCATCTGGTGGAGGACGCGAGCGATGCGGTCTTGTTAAAGGAAGCACTGCGACTGCGTCAAGCGCTGCTGGCCTTGGCAACTTCCCGTGAAGTCCCCGTGTTAGTGCACCCCACGATAGGTATTGCGCCATTTTATCTTGGCGCGCTAGCGGCTGGGGATGTGTTGCGAAGTGCCTTTGCTGCTGGCCTTGATGCCCGCCTAGCAGAAAAGGGGGCGGGGTTCTATTCATCGGATATTGATGCCCATTACCAACGGCGTTTTATTCTGCTGAGAGATATTGAAAAAGCGTTGGAAAGTGACGATGAGCTTTATCTGGTTTTTCAGCCACGTGTCTCTCTTGATAGCGCGGAGTGCTCTGGCGTGGAAGTGCTGTTGCGCTGGCATCACCCAACGTTGGGCGAGGTTTCACCGGGTGAGTTTATTCCCCTGATCGAAAACACGCCGATGGTTAAGCCACTTACTCAGTGGGTGCTTCGCCATGCGGTTCATCAAGCGGCAGTTTGGTACCGACAAGGAAAGACGCTGCAGGTGTCTATCAATGTATCGGCAACCAATCTTGAAGAAGAAGATTTTGCTGCGCGGCTATTGAATGAAATGACGCGCATGTCATTACCAAGCGCTGCCATTGAGGTGGAGCTGACCGAAAGCGCTTTGGTTGGTCAGGGGCAGGTGGCCGCTGGCCAGCTCAAAACACTCATCGTGGCGGGCCTGCGGATTGCCATTGATGATTTCGGCACCGGCTATAGCAGTCTCTCTTATCTGCACGAAATTCCTGCCCATACAGTCAAAATTGATCGCCGTTTCATCACTGATCTTGGTCAGGATGCGCGCACTGAAACGTTGGTCAATTCGATGATCTCCATGGCTCATGACCTCGGCTACCGAGTGGTGGCCGAAGGGGTAGAAAGCGAGGCCGCCTACCATCGCCTAGCCCGGCTGGGTTGCGATGAGGTGCAGGGCTATTTCATCGCTAAGCCGCTATTGCCAGAGGTGTTTGAGAAGTGGCTAACGACTTCCTCGTCGACCGCGTGGAAGCCCTCCTCATAAACAAGTTAGGTCTAATAAAGCCTGTATCGCATAATAGATTTAGTATTTAAAAAACCATATCAGTCACGTTGGTTTCAGGCAGTAAGCGCGTCAAAATAGGCTTAATAACCTGCCCAGTGTTTCCATGCCGCGTTCGCTGCGTTGCGTCCAGGGGTGGCCATAACTTAGTCGCACGCAGTGGCGAAACTGTT
>JAMCZP010000288.1 GCA_023485185.1 Gammaproteobacteria bacterium | reverse complement strand
TGGCCACGCACCGAATACCACTGTGCCCGCTGCGGCGGCCACCAAGGGCACGTATTTGAAGACGGCCCAGACCCCACTGGCCTGCGCTGGTGTAATAATGGGGTAGCGCTGCGCTTTGTGCCTGCTTAATTTGTGGTCAATTGAGCGTTATCTATTGATAAGAAATTAAAAAAACAAATACCGACAAACCCTTCTGATGATTTTCAGAAGGGTTTTTTTATTAACGGTCGTTAAGTGGATGTTCAATAATCAATACTAAAGTATATGCCAGTTATGTTGACGACAATTGTCATTGCTTATAGTTTATCGTTAACTGTTAACAATAAACACAAAAAAGGTGTCGTTCGTATGAGCAAGATTCAAGCATCCACTGCGCTCAAGCGCTTTCGTGTACTTGATCTATCGAGAGTAAGGGCTGGACCAACCTGTGTACGTATGCTGGCAGATTTTGGTGCAGATGTGATTCGTATCGAACCCCCGGCGGGAGTGGATCCAAATGCCAATATGTTCGCGGATGTGCGCCTCGGTGGCGACTTTCAGAACCTCAACCGCAACAAGCGCTCGCTGACCCTAAACCTCAAGAAGCCTGAAGCCAAGGAAGTGCTTTATCAATTGGTGAAGGAAGCCGATGTGGTGGTGGAAAATTGGCGGCCTGATGTTAAAGCGCGTTTAGGTGTCGATTATGAATCACTCAAAAAAATCAATCCTCGCATTATTCTTGCCAGCATTTCTGGTTTTGGTCAGGACGGGCCTTACGCCAAGCGCCCAGGGTTCGATCAGATAGTGCAAGGGATGGGGGGCATGATGTCGATTACCGGCATTCCAGGTCAGGGGCCTGTACGGGCGGGAATTGCAGTGGCAGATTCCAGTGCTGGTCTTTACACCGCCTTGGGGATTTTAACCGCACTGCTGGAGCGAGAAGAGTCGGGTGAAGGTCAATGGGTTCATACTTCCCTGCTGCATGCGCAGATAGCAATGCTGGATTTCCAAGCAGCACGTTACCTTAATGAAGGGGATGAGCCCATCCAGGCGGGTAATGATCATCCCACCAGCTGCCCAATGGGGCTTTTTTACGGTGAAGATGGTCCTTTCAATATTGGTGTTTCAGGAGACGGCCAGTGGCTAAAGTTCTGCGAGGCACTAAATAAATCGGAATGGATAACTGATTCGCGTTTTGAAACTATTAAAGTTCGACGCAAGCACCGCCAAGAGCTGAACGCTTTAATTCAGGATGTATTTAAAAAGCAATCAGTTGATCACTGGGTGGGGTTGCTCAATTCGGCGGGCATTCCAGCAGGACCCGTTTATACCGTTCCCCAAATGTTCAAAGATCCTCAAATTCAGCATCTCAATGTATCTAAAGCAGTTGATGATGATGAAGTAGGAAGTAAGCACTTCATTACTCAACCGGTGAATCTGTCGCGTACCGCTGCCAATGTCGTGAAGATAGCGCCTAAGTGGGGTGAGCATACATCCGAAATTTTATCTGAACTGAACTATAACGAAACCCAAATTGCCCATCTTAAAGAGATTGGTGCTGTTTAAACGAGGAAACCTTCATGCAGCAAGAAAATGCACCCGGTTATATTAAAAGTGAGTTGGACGGCAATGTTCTGCGTATCAGCATTTGCAATACCCGTCGTTACAATGCCATGTCGCTATCCATGTGGCAGGATTTGGGGAGAGTCGTCACAGAAGCGCAAACCAATGACGATGTTCGTTTGATCGTTCTAAGTGGTGAAGGCAATAAGGCCTTTATGTCTGGTGCTGACATCAGTGAATTTAAGGAGAAGCGCAGTGACCGGCAGCAGGCTCAGTTCTACGCCGATAGCGTCAACCTTGCGCAGTCATCGCTGCGTAGCAGCCAGAAACCAACAATCGCTGTGGTAAAGGGTATTTGCATGGGCGGTGGTATGGGGTTGGCACTTTCATGTGATTTGCGCTACAGCACCGAATCGGCAAAGTTTCGGATGCCGGCCGGAAAGTTAGGTTTGGGATATGCACTTGAGGGCATAAAGCGTTTCATCGATGTTATTGGTACGTCGAGAACTTACGAGCTCTTTTTGACCGCTCGCACCATTAATGGCAGTGAAGCCGCTCGTATAGGGCTAGTGAATCAGGCAATTGCAGATGATCTTTTTGACCATGCGGTTGAAAAGCGTATTAGCGATATCGCCGGACATGCCCCCTTAACGATGCGGGCGGTCAAGAATGGTGTGCGCTGCTTACTTAACGAAGACGATGCGCCAACACCAGAACAGGTTGCTGAGATGGTGAATGCATGTTTCGAGAGTGAGGATTATAAGGAGGGGCGCCAAGCCTTCAAAGAGAAGCGTCAGCCAGTATTCGCTGGCAGATAAGCCTCTTATCAGTACTCAGCATTTTATTTGCTCCGCGTAGTTAGTAGGAAACAGTTAACAAAAAGTAGTTAACAAACCGCAAAATAATTCCAATAACAATCAGGAGAGCTTTCATGACCATGCTCAAGAAGACAATAACAATTCGCCCTCAGTTGTTCACAATTGCCTGTATAACAGCGGGTAGTTTGATGCTGGCCTCCTCGTTAGCAGTGGCGGAAGAGTACGACCCTAGTCAGCAACTTAACGTGACCATTGCATTTGGACCGGGGGGTGGTAACGATGTGTTAGCCAGAACACTGATTGATATCCTTGATAAATATGATCTTTATGAAGGCGATATCGTAGCTACTAATCGCCCCGGTGGAAGCGGCGCTGTTGGCTGGGGCTACCTCTATGGACAGCAGGGAAATCCTCACCATATTTCCACGACCAGTGGAAGTTTTATTGCGACGCCACTGCAGGCCGATACACCGTGGGACACCCTCGATTTCACCCATGTGGCACTGATGGCAGCAGATGACCAAGTGCTCGTGGTGAATGCTGAGAGTTCAATCACCTCTTTTGAAGAATTCGTTGAATATGCTCAGCAGGAGCCTCTGTCTGTTGGAGGTATTGGGTCTGTCAATAATGACTTTATCGTGGCGCAACTGTTATCTGTTGAGGCCGGGTACGAGTACGACTATATCCCTTTCAACCAGCAAGGAGAACTGACCACGGCGCTGCTCTCCAACTCGATTGATGCCATGGTGGCGACCCCCGGCTCTATTATTGGACTAATCGAGGCAGGAGATTTTAGAGCGCTAGCCTTCAGTGCTGATCAGGTTCCGGAAGCACTCGAAGGAGTTCCCAGTTTCGAGGAGCTAGGTGTCGCGGATGCTGCTGTCCCTATGCCACGCGGATTGATTCTACCTCCCAATGTCTCAGATGAAGCTCGTCAATGGTGGATAGCTACCATTGCAGAGGTGGTAGAGACACCTGAGTGGCGGGAGTACGTAGAGGCTAACTTCCTCACTGAGAATGTGCTGATGGGCGATGACTTTACCGACTTTCTCGAAACCTCCATCAATAACTTCAGAACCATTCTGACCGAGACTGGCGCTATCTGATCCCGGTACCCCACGAGATAAGAGAGGCCGGAGAATGTGAGCCGGCCTATTATCCTCTTTTTGGAGAATGGTCATGAGGTTGTTTTTCTATGCTTTTCTGCTGTTGTCGGCCATCGGCTACACCTATATGGCCTTCTTCGACCTATCGTTTGTGACTAATCGTGGACGCATGGGGCCTGGGTACTTCCCGAGGTTTATCGGCGTCCTTCTTGTGTTGTCGCTGGTCATAGCGATCATCAAGGAAGCCAAGCTTGGCAAACTACTTGAGAAAGAGCCTGGCGGGCAAATTCGTGATGCCGCTGTACTCATTGGACTAGCCATTGTTTTTGGTGTGCTGCTGATGTTCGCAGGTTATTTAATTGCTACGCCCCTGTTTGTCGGCTCGGTATTGCTTTACTTCAACTCCAAACGATTGGTTATGAATGGTGTTATTACCGCGGCTGTGCCGTTGGCCATTTATTTCCTGTTTGGCCATGTACTGAATGCATCGCTGCCTCACGGCATTTGGTGATAGTTCCGACAACAATAAGAGCTTCGACATGGAAATCTTCGATAACTTGTTGATGGGACTCTCTGTTGCCATCACACCAATGAATCTGTTTTATCTGCTAATCGGTGCTTCAATCGGCATGATGATCGGTGCCATTCCCGGTTTTGGTCCTTCAGCAGGCATCGCTATCCTGCTTCCGCTTACCTTTAGTATGGATCCAATTTCTGCCGTCATGATGTTGGCCGCTATTTATTATGGCGCCATGTATGGAGGAACAATCACCGCTATTCTGCTGAATACGCCGGGGGACTCGACGACAGTTGCTTCAACATTTGATGGCTTCCCCCTTGCTCAACAGGGGAGAGCGGGACCCGCCCTGGTAATGCAGGCATGTGCATCTTTTGTGGGAGGCACAATAGGTGTCATCTTAATCACCCTGTTAGCACCTGTGTTTAGTCTTGTGACACGCAGTTTTGGCCCACCCGAGTTCTTTTTGCTCTGTGTGATGGGGTTGTTGACGCTGGTTGCCCTTATGTCGGGGAATTGGATCCTTGGCTTGATCTCAGCGCTGATGGGCTTTGCATTGGGTACCGTTGGTGTTGATTTGGAGACAGGGCATCAGCGGTTTACTTTTGGTTCCGTTGAGCTAATTGGTGGCGTTAACTTTATTCCTGTGGCAATTGGCCTCTTTGGTATAGGCGAGCTTTTTTATGCTTTCTACAATGGCGCACATAAAAGCGGTAGCGGTGGGATCATTCAATACAAAAATGAAGCTCGCTTTTGGCCAACTAGGAAAGACGTTACTGATTGCAAATACACGATGCCACGTAACTCCATCCTGGGTTTCTTAATCGGAGTTATTCCTGGTGCGGGTGCCACTATCGCGTCGTTAATGGCCTATTCGCTCGAACGCTCTTTTTCCAGAAATCCGCAAAAATTTGGCAAAGGGGAAATGCGTGGGCTGGTCGCTCCGGAGTCTGCTAACAATGCAGCCTCTTCTGGCGCAATGGTTCCCCTTTTGACCCTTGGTATTCCTGGCTCAGCGTCAACGGCAGTGTTACTTGCTGCGTTCTTAATGTGGGGGCTTCGTCCTGGGCCACTATTAATGGAGCAGAACCCTGAGTTTGCTTGGGGGCTAATAAGCAGTATGTATCTCGGCAATATGGCCCTACTAGCGCTTAGCATTTTTGCCATTCCTCTCTTCGTGTACATCATTAAAGCGCCTTACCGTATTTTGGCTCCGATAGTGCTGGTGGTATGTACGTTGGGTACCTTCAGCGTCAATGCCAGTATCATCGAAACGTTCATCATGCTGGGCGCGGGTGTTGTCGGCTTTTTGATGAAGCGTTATGGATTCTCCCCGGCTGCAGTTGTGTTGGCATTGGTGCTAGGACCGATGGCCGAAGAGTCACTTCGCCAGACATTGTTGATCAGCCGCGGTTCTTTCGACATTTTCCTCACCCGCCAGGCTTCGATTTACATTCTGGTTTTCTTTGCGGCCACTATTCTGGGCGGTATCTTCCTTAATGCCCAACGTCGCCGTGAAAAACTTAAGGAGAAAACCATATGATTAATGAATCAGCGACCCGTGACATTCTTGAGCATGCTCTCACCACTCAGCAACCGGAGTTTGGCCAGTTCTTTCTGGCCAAGCTGCTCCAGCTCGATATTAACTACGAAGATGAAGTGTGCCATGTGGGCCTGCCGGTAGCAGCGCACCTCTATAACCCCCAAGGCAGCTTGCATGGCGGCATTATTGCGGTAGCGATGGATATCTCTATGGGGCATCTCATCCACCATGTAACGGGTAAAGGAGGAAGTACCATTGAGATGAAAGTACAGTTCCTGAGGCCCATAATGGAGGGCACGCTGCGTTTCGAAGGGCGTTTCGTCAAGCGTGGGCGTCAGCTTGCCTTCATGCAGTCGCAAGCATTCAACGCCGAGGGTAAGGAAGTCGCCATCGCCACCGCAACATGGATGATGCCTTCCAATGGCTAGCATGATGGCCTGGCTAGACATGTTATCACCGCTATCGGGGGCGGCTAATGTTGGGCTGATTTTACTCAGTCTGGTGACCGCCTGGATTAATAGTGCAATGGGTATTGGCGGTAGTGCACTGCTTATCATGTCGATGGCGCAGATTATGCCGCCAGCAGCCGTAATTCCTGTTCATGGCATGGTGCAGTTGGGAGCCAATAGCAGCCGCTTTATGTTTATTTGGCGAGATGTAGACTACAAGCGGCTACTTGCTGTGATCCCAGGCATTCTGCTGGGGGCATTCATGGCAGGCTGGCTGCTGGTGCAATTGCCTTCTGGTATGTTGGAGCTGTTGATCGCTAGTTTTATGATATATATGTGTTGGGGGCCTTCTTTACCTGCCCGATCGGTAGGGTATTTGGGCAGTATGGTGATGGGGGCTTTTACTACCTTTCTATCAAGCTTTGTTGGAGCCGCCGGGTCGATCGTCGCTGCTTATCTTAAGCATATATCCCCGGAACGCATGGTGAGAGTGGCGACACATTCTGCCATCATGTCTCTCCAGCATCTTACCAAAGCCTTCATTTTTGGCTTTGCTGGTTTTGTTTTTATAGACTGGCTAGCATTGATGTTCGCCATGATCGCAGTAGGATTCGTAGGTACATGGGCAGGGCTGAAAGTGCTAAAAAAACTGACCAACACCAAATTCGATTTCATCATGAAATTGTTGTTGACTCTATTATCAATTCGTCTGCTCTGGGTAGCCTTTGAAAAATTAGTATTGGCATAATTTAACATCATTCAACGTAATCAGAGATATCGCTATGGATCCTGTAAGCCGTTCAGCCAGTCTTATATCTGAAAGGAAATTAACATCTCTGACGACTATTGTGGCGCAAGAGTTGGAACGACTGATTATTACTGGTTATTTGAAACCAGGAGATCGCGTTAATGAATTACGTCTCGCTGAAGACCTGAATGTGAGTCGTGGAATAGTGCGAGAAGCGAGGCGTGGGCTAGAGAGGGCAGGGCTATTAACCAGCATTCCTAACCGAGGCGTGTTCGTCAAGCAGGTTTCCAAAGAAGAGTATATCGAAAACAGTGATGTTCGAGCCTACATTACAGGATTTGTCTGTCAACGTGCCGCTGAGCGGGGCAGTGATGAGCAGAAGCTTAAGCTTCGCAAACTAGTAAGTGATATGGAGCTGGCAATCACAGAAGAGCGTGCCCAAGACTATTATCAGATGAACCTAGCGTTTCATGAATATATCTTACAAGTTGCTAATCACAAACGGGCCGCTGATGTATACGATGATCTAGTAAAAGACTCTCATTTGGTCAGGAAGTTTACACTAAAAAACCAGTCTGCTATGTCTCAGTCAAATGATGAGCACGATCAAATTGTTTCCGCCATAGAGAAAGGTGATGCGGAAGCTGCCTATAAAGCTGGTTTTGAGCATGTGAAAAAAGGTTTGGTACGATGGCTCAGTAAAGAGTCATTGGAAGAGGATAAGGAAATTAAATAATAATTTTATTTGTTTAACAATAACTGAATAGGCAATTTGACGATATGAATAAGACAGGCGATAAAAGAAATGTTTGGTCACCAGTGATGACCCCCTATATGTCAGATCTTTCCACCGACGACCAGCGCTTTGTAGAGCATTGTCAGTGGCTGCTTGATAACCATGTCGGATTAGCCATCTTTGGTACAAATTCAGAAGCTAACTCTTTACCACTGACTGAAAAGCAGCGCTTGATTGAACTCTTGGTTGCCTCTGGTATTCAAGGAGCTGATCTTATGCCCGGTACAGGCAGCTGTAACCTTGAAGATACCGTGTCTCTCACGCGAACCGCCGTTGAGGCAGGGTGCTCTGGTGTACTCATGTTGCCGCCGTTCTATTACAAGGGCGTCTCTGACGAAGGCTTATTCAACTATTTTTCTCAAATTGTCGAGCGGGTCAACGACAGCCGCCTGCGTATTTATCTTTATCACATTCCGCCGGTTGCCCAAGTGCCACTCTCCATTGAGCTGATTGAGCGTCTACGCCAACGCTATCCAGGCGTGTTCGTTGGCATTAAGGACAGTGGGGGAGATTGGACATTTACCCAGGCCTTGATTGAACGCTTTTCATCAGAGGGGTTTGAGGTGTATGCGGGTAGTGAGCGTTTCTTATTGGATACGTTGCGTGCCGGTGGCGCCGGTTGCATTAGTGCGACGGCCAACGTGAATCCCAAAGCGATTGCCGAACTAGGTGCCACTTGGCAGAACAACGATGCTGATGATCAGCAGCAAGCCCTTAACCGTATACGTAGCGCGTTTGAAGGCTTCCCGATGATACCCGCCATGAAAGCAGCAAAGGCTCAGGCAACAGGACACGATGGCTGGTGTATGGTGCGCCCACCGCTTGTGGGTCTGAACGATGCCACTAAAAATGATCTTCAAAAAGCCTTAGCTGAGGAAGGTTTTGCAATGGGCGCAATGGGAAGGAGCGTAGGAGCTGATCTTATGCCCGGTACAGGCAGCTGTAACCTTGAAGATACCGTGTCTCTCACGCGAACCGCCGTTGAGGCAGGGTGCTCTGGTGTACTCATGTTGCCGCCGTTCTATTACAAGGGCGTCTCTGACGAAGGCTTATTCAACTATTTTTCTCAAATTGTCGAGCGGGTCAACGACAGCCGCCTGCGTATTTATCTTTATCACATTCCGCCGGTTGCCCAAGTGCCACTCTCCATTGAGCTGATTGAGCGTCTACGCCAACGCTATCCAGGCGTGTTCGTTGGCATTAAGGACAGTGGGGGAGATTGGACATTTACCCAGGCCTTGATTGAACGCTTTTCATCAGAGGGGTTTGAGGTGTATGCGGGTAGTGAGCGTTTCTTATTGGATACGTTGCGTGCCGGTGGCGCCGGTTGCATTAGTGCGACGGCCAACGTGAATCCCAAAGCGATTGCCGAACTAGGTGCCACTTGGCAGAACAACGATGCTGATGATCAGCAGCAAGCCCTTAACCGTATACGTAGCGCGTTTGAAGGCTTCCCGATGATACCCGCCATGAAAGCAGCAAAGGCTCAGGCAACAGGACACGATGGCTGGTGTATGGTGCGCCCACCGCTTGTGGGTCTGAACGATGCCACTAAAAATGATCTTCAAAAAGCCTTAGCTGAGGAAGGTTTTGCAATGGGCGCAATGGGAAGGAGCGTATCGGAGTGAGCTTTCTAACTCGAAGAGCGCTTTCGAAAATCCACAATCTACACGATGTCGAAAGATTGGCCCGGCGCAAGTTGCCGCGGCCGATCTTTGGCTATATCGATCATGTGGCGGAAGATGGCAGAACTCAGCGAGCCAACCTGACTGCTTTTGATGCATACAGCTTCTTACCTAAAGCCTTCGTCAATGTCTCACACATTGATCTGCAAACTGAGCTGTATGGCAAACGCTACGCGGTACCTTTTGGTATCGCCCCTATGGGTATTAGCGCGCTATCGGCCTATCAGGGGGATCTGGTACTCGCTCGCGCCGCCGCGGTTCGCAACCTTCCGATGATTATGAGTGGGTCATCGCTGGTGCCCATGGAGCAAGTGGCAAAGGTCGAAGGAGCCGATTGGTTCCAGGCCTACCTGCCAGGAACACCGGAAGGCATCGAAGCGTTGATTGAGCGCATTAAGCGGGCCGGTTTCAAAAAGCTCGTAGTAACGCTCGATTATCCCGTGCCTCCCAATCCGGATAATCTTCGCAGGTCTGGATTCTCATCGCCCCTTGAACCTAGCCTCAGGCTCGCGTTCGATGGCTTGATACGTCCTGATTGGCTGTGCAATACCTTCCTACGTACGTTATGGAAGCATGGTATGCCCCATTTCGAGAATAATCACGCCGAACGTGGTGCGCCGATGATCTCACGTAAGGCGGCAAGGGATTTCTCTGGACGTCGCCATTTTGACTGGAGTTATCTCGACCTGGTGCGACGCCTGTGGCCAGATACCTTGATCGTTAAAGGCATTCTTAACCCAGACGATGCGGTGCGCGCCCATCGGGCGGGTGTCGATGGCATTATCCTTTCCAATCATGGTGGACGTCAGTTGGACTCGACCATCTCGCCCTTACAGGTGTTGCCAGAGGTGAAACGCCGCATCAGCAATATCCCCATTATGATCGACAGTGGTTTCCGGCGGGGGACAGATGTGATCAAGGCACTAGCACTAGGAGCCGACTTCGTCTTCGTGGGGCGTCCCTTTAACTATGCTGCGGCCTGCGCAGGCCAAGCGGGCGTAGAGCATGTTGCGGATCTGCTGCAGCGTGAAATTGAACGAGATATGGCGCTGTTAGGCCTTACCAGTCTTTCTCAGCTTGATCGCTCCTGCCTTTACCAGCCAACCATAAATGGGTTGAAACAGCCTTTGGTTAACGCCGTACCTGTTGCTGAAGAGGTTAACTCATGATTATTAGCGATATTAAAGCAACAGTGCACTATCACGACGTGCAGGTGCCGGGCGTTGTTGAGTCCGTAGAGAGGCGTATTTTTGTATATGTAGAAGTTTTCACCGATGAAGGGTTGGCCGGCTTTGGGTTAACTGGCGCGATGCTTCCCTGGGCAGTGAAAAGCTGCATTGACCATCATCTGGCTCCTGCGCTCATCGGTAAAAATGCGCTGCATCGTGAGGCAATTCACAGTTATGTTTGGCATCACTTAAATACCCGCGGTTATACCGGCGTGATATCCAATGCGTTGTCAGCCATCGATATCGCCTTATGGGATCTGGCGGGCAAGCGCACTGAGCAATCAATACATGAATTACTGGGCGGTTATCGAGATTGGGCACCGACTTACGCTACCTTTGGTTATCCCTCGCTAGATGATGACCAGTTGGTGGCCCAGGCAAAGCGTTTTATTGCAGATGGGCATCGTATTCTTAAGATGGTGGTAGGAGGAAACCCCAATCGAACTTGGCAAGATGATGCCCGTAGAGTTCAACTGGTGCGTGAGGCCATTGGCGAGGATATCGGGCTAATCATTGACGCCAATTGTCGCTTTGACCCCGTGGAAGCTCGCTATTTAGCCACGGCTGTTGAACCCTGTAATTTACTGTGGTTCGAAGAGCCCTTGCATGTTAACGATGTAGAGGCGCTCCGAGATCTGCGTGCCAACGTCAGAGTTCCAATTGCGGTTGGTCAGATGGAAGGTCATCGTTTTCGCTATAGGGATCTTATTGCCAGCCGGGCGGTTGATATCATCCAACCCAATGTGATTTACAACGGTGGCTTCACCGAGTCGCTCAAAGTGGCGCACATGGCGCAGGCATTTAACATGCCAATGTCCAACGGGGGAGGCTGGCCAATCTTCAACATGCATTTATTGTGTGGCGTGATGAATGGCGGGGCAGTGGAGTTTCACTATGGTATTTGGCAGGTAGGTAAACACTTCTTTACGGAAACCCCAGATCCCGTAGAGGGAATTATGCGGCTTTCGGGACTCCCCGGGCTAGGGTTTACTCCTAAACAGGATGCTCTGGCGGCTGCGTGTGTAGATGAACCACGCCAACTGCTGTCAGCGAACCATGATGCCCATGGCTATCGGACAGGCGCTTAACTTGGTCTTTTCATATACGCTAAATGCGGCCTATTTCTACATAATTAATTTTCCAGGTGGTGCCGGGGTTGGGGCGAGGCCTCAAGGCTTCGTTCCGCTGCCAAAGAAGCGCTTGCCGGTTAAACAGTGAGCAGATCCAGAGACCTGTCATCTATATTGTGACGCAGTACTTGTCTTCATAAAACTGACGAGCAGGTCGCATATGGGTTAAGCAGAGCAAAACGAGTGTATCTCTATCATCATTCTCTATCGCCTCAATCATTTTGTAGTGCTCACTTTCGGCCTGCTGCAATAAAGAGACAACTTTCAACCCATGTGAGCGAATACCGTGTGTTTTAGCATTAGAGAACTCAATTGCTTCCGTAAGACTTGGATTACGTGTGCCTTCGAATAATACCTGATGGAAAAAGTTATTAGTGCTAAAGATAGCTGAAAGATTGTGATTGTTAATAGCTTCAGAGTGAGCCTGTTGTGCTTTTTTAAGCTTTTTAAGCCATGCGCTGTCAGCAGGGAGTTGTATTAACTTGGCTGCTGCTTCATGAAGAATTTGTCGTAAAACATAAAGATCTTCTACCTCTTGGCGGGTGTAAAAACGCACTGCAGCGCCGCGATTGGGTGCTCTATCGACAATGCCTCTTCTCTCCAATTCTTGTAGCGCCGCTCGAACAATGTGGCGTTTGGTATTAAACCTAAGTATAAGCTCGTCTTCGTATAAACGCTGTTTTGGCAACAAAGAACCAAAGATGATTTCTTCCTCAAGGGAAGAAACTATAAAAGAAACAGCAGTTTGCGTTGTAGTGCCATGTGCCATATGAAAGCTCCAGACAAAAGTGTATTGAATTGAGTGCTCTCAATTTAGCCAGGTGAAGTTCTTTATCATATTGAATTTAATGGTTTTTTAGATTGTTCAATAATTGGTCATAGTAGCAGCCTTCTTTGCAAAGCGCTATCAGAAGACACTTGGGTGAGCGGAGTAAATTATATTAAATTGTTGATTTTAAAAATAAATTTTATTTTCAAAGGGATTGATTTGATTATCGATAATCTTCTTGATGAAGAAGGCGATACTTCTATTGCCTCAAAACTTCTTGAATCACGTTAGGGGCGGGATAATCATAGCCTCCGGATTTACAGTCTCGTAAAAACAACTTTCTGCACTGTACGATCCTTTGCTCTTTTTTATACGCGCCGGTCGCTGATTGATCGAATAAAGAAACGTTAATAGTTAATAAAAGAGTTAATGCTCTTATTGGTATTAAGTGTTAACGACAAAAACGTGGAGAAGCGTCATGATTAAAAAAACTGCATTGGCACTTTCGATAGCGATGGTGGCATCGCCAGCTTGGGCAGAGTGGCCAGAAAAATCCATTGAGTTGATTGTAGCCTATGCCGCAGGGGGCGGCACCGATGTTACCGCTCGCATCCTGCAGCCTATGCTTGAGCAGGAGCTTGGACAAAGTGTGGTCGTTGTTAACCGCCCTGGTGCAGGTGGCGAAGTTGGCCACGCTGCTATCGCCAAAGCAAAGCCGGATGGTTACACCATCGGGATTCTTAACCTACCGCCCATGCTGACAATACCGATTACTCGCGATGCTGCTTTTGGATCAGGCGATATCATCCCTGTGGCGGGGTTGGTAGCAGACCCTTCGGCTCTCTCCGTACCCGCCAGCAGCCCCTTCCAGACACTGGACGATCTCATTGAATTTGCACGCGAGAATCCAGGTGCCGTCACCATCGGTACCACGGGTGTGGGGACCGATGACCACCTGGCGATGAACTATTTGGCCAAGGCGGCAGACATCACCCTTACGCACGTCCCATTTGGTGGTGCGGGTCCTGCTCGTACGGCGCTGGTGGGTGGCCACGTTTCCGCAGCGGCGATTAACCTCGGGGAAGCCATGCCGTCTGCCGAAGAAGGGCAGGTGCGCATTTTAGCGCAGTTTGGCGCTGATACATCTGAGTTAGCCCCCGACGTTCCTACCGTAGAGTCACTGGGCTATGACGTGCAGATGATCTCGACACGTGGAGTAGGCCTTCCTGCAGGCGTTGATCAAGCGATTATCGACCGTCTGGCAGAAGCATTGGCTAATGTTGCCTCTGACGAAGCATTTATTAGACGCAATCACGAGCTTTATACTGAGGTGAGCTACATGTCCACCGAGGATTTTACGCAGTATATCGAAGGTCTCCAGGCCGATTATCAGTCGCTGTGGGATGAGTCTCCCTGGCAATAAGGGTGAACACAATGGTGCAAGCCAAGGTGACGGCGAGCGAAAAGCTCGCCATCAATTTGTTTGTTGGATGCTTGGGCGGGCTGATCCTTTGGGACAGCCACACCCTGCAGGGAGATAGCGCCTTCTTTCCCGTCAGTATTGGGATTGCGCTGATTATTCTATCGGCAATAAGTGCTCTCCACTCGGTGGTACGCCAAACCGGCGCAAGCGCTACTGAAGAGGCTTCGTTAGGGCATGGATTAGCAGGGCTGGGACTGTTGGCGTTGTTTGTCTTAAGTGCTGCCTACCTGGGATTTGTGACATCGTCGTTATGGTTTTTGCCTGCGATGGCGTGGCTGGGCGGAGAGAGAACATGGCCACGCATTGTCGTGATTACCCTGACGTTCGCCGTACTGACCAGCCTGCTGTTTCACGTCTTGTTCTCGCAGACGATGCCGCCTGAGCTGATCTTTGGAGAAGTTTTATGATCGAGGTTCTTAGCGGTTTTATTCCCGCGATCATGCCGGAAAGTCTGTTCGCCATGCTGGTCGGTACTGCCGCCGGTATTCTGGTAGGTGCTATACCGGGCCTTACCGCCACGCTGGCTATGGCACTCTTACTACCATTTACTTATACCATGGACCCCCTAACCTCATTGGGCATGATGGCAGGGATCTACAACGGTTCCATGTACGGTGGGGCAATACCAGCGATTCTGATGCGCATTCCCGGTACGCCATCGGCGGTAGCAACCGTTTTTGACGGTAACGCACTTGCGGTCAGTGGCCGAGCTAAGTTTGCGCTGCACATCGCTCTATTTTCGTCTGCGGCGGGCTCGGCTATTAGTGCCATTGCCTTGATGGTGATTGCGCCGCCATTAGTCGGGTTGGCTCTCAAGTTTGGCCCTGTCGAATACTTCTGGGTTGCCATTTTCGGTTTGACCAGCGTGTCTTTACTCTTGTCCGATGCGCCAATTAAAGGCATCGCGTCAGCCGTGCTTGGCATTGCCATTGGGCTGGTCGGTTTGGATATGATCAGTGGCGCTGAGCGGATGGTGTTTGGCGTGCGGCATATTTATGACGGCATCAATATTGCGGTGCTGCTGACAGGGTTGTTTGCCATTCCGCCTGCGCTCTCCATGCTGGATTCAACTGCTCGAGCCAAGGTAAGCGTGACGATGTCCGGTATTGGCATTCAATTGGCGGATATTCTCAAGCTACTTAAAACCTGGTTACGTGCCGGTACTATCGGCGTCATCGTCGGCATTATGCCAGGAGCGGGCGGCAACCTTGCCGGCATCCTCAGCTATGCAGAGGAAAAACGCGCAGCCAAAGACGCCAGCTTGTTTGGAAAAGGCGACCCCCGCGGTGTGGCTGCCTCAGAGTGCGGTAATAATGCGGATAACTCCTCCTCATTGATTCCGACTCTGGCGTTGGGCGTGCCGGGTAACTCCGTTGCAGCCCTAATGATGGGGGCCATGTTAATCCAAGGCCTTAACCCTGGACCGGCTCTCTTTACCCAGCATGGGGATGTGGTTTACGGCTTCATGTGGCAGATGCTGCTGACCGCTTTCATCATGCTGGGGCTTGGCTACATTGGGGCCGGCTATTTTGCCCGCATGCTGCGCCTCCCGACCGGCCTGTTAGCGCCCATGATTCTTGTAGTGTGCTCCATCGGTACCTACATTGCCTCGAATAGCATGGCGGACGTTTGGATCATGCTGCTGGTCGGCTTGATGGCCTTCTTTCTTTCGCGCTCCGGTTACCCAATTGCCCCCATTGTGTTGGGCGCCATTTTAGGCCCAATGGCGGAGTCCAGCTTCCGTCAGGGAGTACTGATCGGACGCGGTGATCCCATAATTTTTGCCTCCTCGACGATTTCCCAGATTCTGATTGCACTGATTGTTTTAGTGCTGCTGTTCCCCGTTTATCGCCTATGGCGTCAAAAGCGGTTAAGCCGATCAGTGGGCCATTAACTCCATAATTTATAAGGTTTTGATTGATATGAAGTCATCGTCTGGCACTGAGTTGATCAGCATTAATCCGGCCACCGGCCAAGAAATCGGTCGTGTGGGAGTGACCACTACCGAAGCGTTAGATGCGGTAGTTGCCGGGGCGTGGGAAGCGTTTCAAAACTCCGGCTGGAAAACATGGATGCCGCATCAGCGCGCGGATGTATTGCGCCGAATTGCTGACCACCTACAGGAAGAAAAAGAGTATCTAGCAGACCTTCAGATGCAGGATAACGGCAAGCCGCTCTCTGAGTGTCGTGGCATGGTGGATTACGCTGTTGGCACCTTCCGTTATTACGCCTCAGCTTGCGAAACACTGGAAACGGAAGTGACCCCTCCGCGTGGTCAATATGTGTCATTAACGGTACTTGAGCCCTACGGCGTAGTGGCGGCTATCACACCGTGGAACTCACCGATCATGAACGATGCCACCAAAGTGGCGCCAGCATTGGCAGCGGGCAATGCGGTGATACTCAAACCCTCGGAAGATTCACCGTTACTAGCCCCTGAGCTTGAGCGAATCGCTTTGGAAGCTGGCCTCCCCAAAGGCCTCCTACAGGTGGTTCAAGGGCAGGGAGCGGATGTCGGTTCGGCGCTGGTCAGCCATGAGGGCGTGCGCATGATCTCCTTTACCGGCGGTACAACTACCGGGCGGGCGATTGGTCGTGTCGCGGCAGACCGTGTGGTGCCAGTGGCATTGGAGCTGGGAGGGAAATCCCCCCATATCGTTTTTGACGACGCAGATCTCTCCCTGGCGATACCTGCAGTTCTAGCGGGTATCTTCGGGTCAGCGGGCCAGTCTTGTGTCGCGGGTTCCCGTGTCTTTATTCAGCGAAGTATTTACCAGCAAGTACTTGATCAACTGGTGGAGCGTACGCGGCAAATCAAAGTAGCCGCGCCGGACGCCGCCGTTATTGAAATGGGGCCGTTGGCCAGCTTTCAGCACCGTGAACGCGTCGAAAAGTTTGTTGAACGTGCTCGCGCAGAGGGGGGGCGTGTTCTATGTGGTGGTGGGCGCCCCGAAGGAGCTGAGTTTGATCAAGGTGCTTACTACTTGCCGACGATTATCGATGGGTTAGGCATCGATGCGCTCTCGTGCCAGGAAGAAGCATTCGGGCCTGTTCTGGTGGTGCTTCCCTTCGACGATGAGGCCTCTTTAATCGCTGATGCAAATGGGACCGCTTTTGGACTTGCCTGCGGCATGTGGACAGAAAACTTCAAGCGCGCATGGCGGGTGGCACGTGCCATCGATGCAGGCTCTATGTGGATCAACACCTATAAGCAGTCCGTGACAAGTACACCTTTTGGTGGCTTCAAATATAGCGGTATCGGGCGGGAAAAAGGGCTGGAGGGGCTGCGGCTTTACGGGCAGGTTAAAAGTCTCTTCTTTGGTCTACAGGAGCAGCCGTTCCCGATCTCCAAATAAGCGGTGTCCATGTCAGGTCGCTGTTATTTCGAATATATACGCAAGCAGACTAATGTCAGAGGTAGGAATGGATAAGCGCAAAGTGGCCGTTTACGGGCTGGGTAATATGGGGTACTTAGTGGCCGAGCGAGTGGCCAATAATTTTCAAGTCAGTGTCTTCGATATCAACCAAGAAGCGGTTACCAAAGCTGTCACTACCTTCGGCGCGACAGCGATTAAAGCGCCCGAGCAAGTGGCAAATGTCGAGTTTGTGGTGCTGTGCCTTCCTACTCCTGCTATTTCGCTAAATGTGTTGAAAGATATCGCCCCGCACCTTAGCCGTGAGGCGGTGATTATTGAAACCAGCACTGTTAACCCCTATGACATAGAGGCGAGTGCCCGCTTCCTAGCGCCTTACGGGTTGTCTATTGTCGATGCCTCCATTTTGGCTGGGGTCACTCAAATGGAAGCAGGGACAGCCAGCCTGCTGCTGGGAGGAAACCAAGCGAGTATTGAAGCGGCTCAGCCGGTTTTAGATAGTATCGCTGAAAAACAGATCTATTTTGGCGAATTAGGAACTGGTGCGGCTGCCAAAGTGATCAACAATGCCGTGGCGCACGCGGTAATGGTGGTGGTCGCCGAGGCAGGAGCGATGGCAACGGCGGGAGGTGTCGATGTTAAAAAGCTGATTGGCTTGCTTTCGGATCAGCAAATGGGGCTGCATCGACCGTTAACCTATCGCTACGCTGACCGGGTGGTTAATGGCGATTACGAGGGTGGTATGCCGTTAATGGCCGCTCGTAAAGATTCACAGCTGGCGCTGAGTCTTGCACAATCCCAGGGGGTGCCGCTGTTTGCTATCCAGTCCTGCCACACAGTATACGAACTGGGTGTTGCACAGGGTTACGAGCGTGAAGATTATGCCGCCATTGCAAAATTATGGGCCGACTGGGGAACGCCAGCAGTACCCGCATGAGGTATTCAAAATAGGGCTATATAAAGGCGGCTTAAGCCGCCTTTATGCGTTCTTCAACATGTGTGCTGGTTTATACACGTTTCCCATGCTGCGGTGCAAAAGGCTCTACCGTGTGCCAGGCTGGCAACGGTGAATGCGCAAGGAAGCCAATCACAAATGAAATCCTTCAATGATATGTTCGGCCAAGCTGTCGATAATGGGTGACTGGGTAGAGGAAGTGCGCAGCAACACAATGGAGGATTCGGGCAATTCAGGGAAGCCCTCTTCTTTACCTAATACCTGCATATCCGGTGTTACCAAGCTGCTCATCCAGGCCGAAATGGCCAACCCCGCACTCACTACTGCCTGAAGCGTGGCAAGGCTAGGGCTACTGTAGGCGATTCGGTAAGAACGCCCTTGTCTGTCCAGTGCATTACAAGCATGGCGCCTGCAGAAGCAAGGGGCTTCGAACATCGCCAGCGGTACCGGAGACAATAAGTGAGAGCTATGGCTGGCCGCCGCAACCCACACTGTTGACTCGCGTCTTAAAATAGTGCCGATTTCGTCACCCACCTCCCGCGTCATGATGCATAGATCAAGGTGGTCTCGAGGATGGTTCAGTAGCACCGATGAGGGGGCGCAGTGAACATCCACATCCACTAATGGCCACGCCTGGGAGAAGGATTTAAGAATGCCTGGCAAAAAGCGCATCACATAGTCGTCAGGAACACCTAAGCGAACTTTTCCTACCATATCGGGTTGGCGCAAAATGTTCAGCGCCTCCCCATGCAGGTTCATAATGCGTCGGGCATAGATAAGAAGCGTGTGGCCTTCGCTGGTCAGTTGTAATTGCTTCCCTTGGCGAAACAGCAACGGACGCTGGATGACATCCTCTTCCAGCCGTTTCATTTGCATACTCACGGCTGACTGAGTGCGATTCACGGTTTTTGCTGCACGCGTAAAACTGCCTTGATCCACAATCGCAATGAAAGTACGTAACAGCTCATGATCAATCGTCGGTAGTGTGGCCATGGTTATCAATTTTTCTGATGTTGAGTATAAGAACTATTCGTTGGATTGATTCTAGGCGTTGCTCAATACTTCTTTCAACACTTAATCACCGAACCTGGTGGGTGCGGTGATCAAACTGAAAGAGGAGGGGGTGAAATGGAGCGCTCACTAACATGCTGCCAAACCATAGATCATCAAATTGATGAGTCTCAGCAACTATCGCTACGTTCCAGCAAGGTAACGTGGCAGGAAAGATTTTATCGGTGGCGCCAACTGCGTCGTGAGCGGCACGCCTTGCGCCATTTAAACGACGATATTCTTAAGGATATTGGCATTAGTCGTGAAGCTGTTCAGCGTGAAGCTCGCCGCCCATTTTGGGATGATCATGGCTGGCGTCGCTAATGTCTCAAGTCATGCCAGCCGTGGCGGGTTTGTGATACCTTGTGGACACTAAAAAATGCTGCATGAGTTAGTTGCAATTTATGGATGTCAATCAGCGTATTATTTCCCGCTTAGCGACTGAGCTAGGCGTTCGTCCCGAGCAAGTAGCCGCCACGGTGGAGCTGCTGGATGGCGGTGCCACCGTGCCGTTTATTGCCCGTTACCGTAAAGAAGTCACCGGCGCGCTGGATGATATTCAGCTGCGCCAATTAGATGAGCGCTTGCGCTATTTACGCGAGTTGGAAGAGCGTCGCGCGGCAGTTCTAAGCGCCATTGATGAGCAAGGCAAGCTGGACGCCCCGCTGAAAGCCAGCATTGATTCCGCCGAGACCAAGCAGCGCCTGGAAGATCTCTACCTACCGTTTAAGAAAAAGCGCCGTACCAAAGCGCAGATCGCTCGCGAAGCAGGACTAGAGCCGCTGGCGGATGCGCTACTCGCTAATCCAAGTCTCGATCCTGAAAGTGAAGCGGGCAAGTACCTGCGCCCGGCAGAGGATGATATTCCCGCTATTGAAGATGCTAAAGCCGCGCTGGATGGCGCCAAGCAGATTCTGATGGAGCGCTTCGCCGAAGATCCCGAGCTGATTGGTCAGTTACGCGAACGTCTCTGGCAAGAGGGCGAACTCAGCGCCCGCGTGCTGGAAGGCAAGCAGCAGGAGGGCGCCAAGTTCTCCGACTACTTTGAGCACGATGAGAAGCTTGCCAAAGCCCCTTCGCACCGCGCACTAGCAATGTTCCGTGCACGCAACGAAGGCGTGTTGAGCCTTTCGATTCGCTTGCCCGGAGAAGACGAAGCCCTCATCCACCCCGCCCAACTAGCGATTGCCAAGCAATTCGGCATTAGTGACCAAGGCCGCCCTGCGGATAAATGGTTAGCCGAAGTGGTGCGCTGGACTTGGCGGGTAAAACTGTACACCGCCCTAGAGACTGAGCTGTTAGGCCGCCTGCGCGAACAGGCCGAACTCACCGCTATTGAGGTGTTTGCGGCCAATTTGAAAGACCTGCTGCTGGCTGCACCGGCAGGGCAGAAAGTCACCCTGGCGATCGACCCCGGCCAGCGCACCGGCTGTAAGGTCGCGGTGATTGATGCTACCGGGCAGTTTGTCGATCACACCACTATCTATCCACATGCACCGCAAAACCGCTGGGATGAGTCACTGGCCGTACTCGCCAAGCTTGTCAAACAGCATGGCGTCGAGCTGATTGCCGTAGGCAACGGCACCGCCAGCCGCGAAACCGATAAGCTGGCAGGTGAACTACTCAAAGCGCTAGCCCCCGCACACCGCTTAAGCAAGGTGATGGTGTCTGAAGCAGGCGCCTCTGTGTATTCCGCGTCTGAATATGCCTCACGGGAAATGCCAGATCTGGACGTCACCGTCCGCGGCGCGGTCTCCATCGGCCGCCGCCTACAGGACCCGCTGGCTGAGCTGGTTAAGATTGAGCCTAAATCGATTGGTGTGGGCCAGTACCAGCATGATGTTTCCCAGGTGCAGCTCTCCCGCAGCCTGGAAGTGGTGATTGAAGATTGTGTAAACGCCGTAGGTGTTGACCTCAATACCGCCTCCAGCGCGCTACTCTCTCGGGTGGCTGGGTTGAGCACTACAATTGCCGAAAATATCGTTGCCCAGCGCAATGTCAAAGGCGCCTTTAAAAGCCGTAAAGAGTTACTAGAAGTTAGCCGTCTGGGTGCTAAAACCTTTGAGCAGTGTGCCGGTTTTTTACGTATTCATAACGCCGAAAATCCCTTGGATGCCAGCGCCGTTCACCCGGAAGCCTACTTGCTAGTAGAGCGTATCGCTAAGCAGAGTGGCCGTGAAGTGCGTGGCCTGATAGGTGATAGCGCCGCGCTGAAGGCGCTCAAGCCCGCCGACTTTGCCGATGAGCGCTTTGGTGTGCCTACGGTCAGCGACATTCTTAAAGAGCTGGATAAGCCCGGACGCGACCCGCGCCCCGAGTTTAAAGCTGCCGAGTTCCGCGAAGGGGTCGAAACCCTTAACGACCTGAAACTTTCAATGGTGCTCGAAGGTACTGTCACCAACGTGACACACTTTGGTGCTTTTGTAGATATCGGTGTTCATCAGGATGGCTTGGTGCATATCTCAGCGCTATCGGATCGCTTTATCGATGATCCACGCAGCGTGGTCAAAGCGGGTGACATTGTCACCGTTAAAGTGATGAGCGTGGATATACCGCGTAAGCGGGTAGGGCTATCGATGCGCTTGGATGACCAGCCGGAAACGGAAAGCGATACCAACCGCAATGGCTCACCTACTGATAAGCACAACGCAAATCGTACGCCGTCTCGGGGGCAACGGAATAACGCAAAACCCGTCGACGCCCAAGCGCCCATGGGGGCACTAGGTGCTGCCTTGCTAAAAGCGCGCGGCGGCAAATAGTCACGTGTGTAAAGAGCGAGCATGCC
>JAMCZP010000211.1 GCA_023485185.1 Gammaproteobacteria bacterium | reverse complement strand
CGTATTGGTGCCCACATTCCCGTTCCCGGTATCAATCCTGACCAGCTTGCTGCCTTGTTTAGGGAGCAACAGGGCACCATCTTGGGCATGTTTAACATGTTCTCGGGTGGCGCCCTGGAGCGTATGAGCGTCCTCGCCTTGGGCATTATGCCTTATATTTCGGCGTCGATTATCATGCAGCTCATGACTGCGGTCTCCCCTCATCTTGAACAGCTCAAGAAAGAGGGTGAGGCTGGCCGCCGCAAGATAAGTCAGTACACCCGCTACGGCACGGTGATACTGGCGTTTGTCCAGGCTACCGGCATGTCGGTCGGTCTGGCTAGCCAAGGCATCGCGTACAGCGCTGACTTTAGCTTCTATTTCACTGCTGTCGTCACGTTTGTGTCGGGTGCAGTGTTTATGATGTGGCTAGGTGAGCAGATTACCGAGAAGGGCATTGGCAACGGTATTTCGCTGCTGATTTTCGCCGGTATTGTCGCTGGACTACCCAGTGCCGTGGGTCAAGCTTTTGAGCTTGCCCGTAATGAAGGGGCCTGGAATGTTCTGCCGCTGTTAGCGCTGTCAGTGTTAGGTATTGCGACTGTCGCTTTTGTTGTTTTCATTGAGCGCGGCCAACGCCGACTCAAAGTTAATTATCCACGGCGACAAGTGGGCAATAAGATGTATGCAGGGCAAAGTAGCTACCTGCCTTTGAAGGTCAATATGGCTGGTGTTATTCCAGCGATTTTTGCCTCCAGTATTCTACTCTTTCCGGCCTCTATTGGTCAGTGGGTAGGTGCCGGCGAAGGTATGGAGTGGTTGCAGCGTGCATCTCAGGCATTAGGCCCTGGTCAACCGCTTTACATCTTGCTTTTCGCGGCGGCAGTGGTATTCTTCTGCTTCTTTTACACAGCGCTGGTCTTCAACCCCAAGGATGTGGCTGACAATCTTAAAAAGTCAGGCGCTTTCCTGCCGGGCATTCGCCCCGGCGAGCAGACCGCTCGCTATATCGACAAGGTCATGACACGTCTGACCCTGTTCGGTGCCTTGTATATCACTGCGGTTTCCTTGATGCCCCAGTTCTTGATTGTGGCGTGGAACGTGCCGTTCTTTTTCGGCGGTACCTCGTTGTTAATCGTAGTCGTGGTCATCATGGACTTCATGGCCCAGGTGCAATCGCATCTCATGTCGCATCAGTATGACTCAGTGATGAAGAAGTCCAACCTGAAAGGCTACGGTAGCGGCGGCATTATGCGCTGAGGCACCGTACACCCCCTACAGATTAAAGTAGGGGACGCGCCGCGAGCCGGTTTTTGGAGAAAGATCGATGAAAGTTCGAGCTTCCGTAAAGAAAATGTGCCGTAACTGTAAGATCATTCGTCGCAATGGCGCTGTCCGCGTCATCTGCAGCGAACCGCGGCACAAACAGCGTCAGGGCTAATATCTCTGGGTTGTTTTAAGCTGGTGCCAGCGTACCCCTTGCCTTAGGGCATTTAAAGGGGTATGCTGTTGCGCCTTTTGTAGATGAATAAACGAGCAAGCCGCTCAAATTTCGGAGTAAGCTGATGGCCCGTATTGCAGGCGTCAATATCCCGGACAACAAGCATGCGGTGATCTCGCTGACCTATATCTTCGGGATTGGCCGTACGCGTGCTGAGCACATCTGTGCTACAGCCGGTATCGCGCCCACTGCCAAGATCCAGGATCTGTCTTCTGAAGAAGTCGACACCCTGCGTTCTGAAGTTGGCAAGTACACCGTAGAAGGCGACCTTCGTCGTGATGTTACGCTTAACATTAAGCGTCTCATGGACTTAGGTTGCTACCGTGGTCTGCGTCATCGCCGTAGTCTTCCGCTGCGTGGTCAGCGGACTAAGACTAACGCGCGCACCCGTAAGGGCCCGCGTAAGCCGATCCGCAAATAATACGCAGGCTCTTTAATAGAGAGCCGGTGTAACGACAGGAATAGACATCAACATGGCTAACCCGCGTAGTAACCGTAAAAAGGTTAAAAAGCAGGTAGTGGATGCAATTGCTCATATCCATGCCTCTTTTAACAACACGATCGTGACGATCACAGACCGCCAGGGCAATGCGCTTTCTTGGGCAACTGCCGGTGGTTCGGGTTTTCGTGGTTCTCGCAAGAGCACCCCGTTCGCTGCTCAAGTAGCAAGCGAACGTGCAGCAACTGCTGCAGCCGAGTATGGTGTGAAGAACGTCGACGTGCTGGTCAAAGGCCCCGGTCCTGGTCGTGAATCCGCCGTGCGTGCACTTAACGCCGCCGGCTTCCGCGTGCAAAGCATCACTGACGCGACGCCCATTCCTCACAATGGCTGCCGTCCGCCGAAGAAACGCCGCGTTTAAGGAGACAGATTCATGGCTCGTTATATTGGACCGAAGTGCAAATTATCTCGTCGTGAAGGTACCGACCTCTTTTTAAAGAGTGGCGTAACTCCTTTCGAGAAAAAGTGTAAATCCGAGCAAATCCCGGGTGTACACGGCCAGCGTCGTCAACGTCTTTCAGACTACGGCTTGCAGCTTCGCGAGAAGCAAAAAGTTCGTCGTATGTATGGCGTACTTGAAAAGCAGTTCCGCAACTACTACAAAGAAGCCGCTCGCCTGAAAGGCGCGACGGGTGAAGTATTGTTGCAGTTGCTCGAATCCCGACTGGATAACGTCGTCTACCGCATGGGCTTCGGCTCGACTCGCTCTGAAGCGCGTCAGCTGGTCAGCCACAAGGCGATTTCCGTGAATGGACGCACCGTTAACGTGGCTTCCTATCAGGTTAAGCCAGGTGACGTTGTTGCAATTCGCGAGAAGGCGAAGAACCAAGCACGTATCCAAAGCGCGTTGTCCATTGCGGCCAACCGTGGCGATATCGTTTGGATCGAAATCGACGCCAAGAAGATGGAAGGCACTTTCAAGGCTCTGCCTGAACGCGGTGACCTGACTGCCGACATCAACGAAAACCTGATCGTCGAGCTGTACTCCAAGTAAGCAGCATTAATTAAGTAAGAGTCTGCTTCTTGAAGCCCGGGCGGTTAGCGTAGCTCTCCGCCCGGATGCTCTTGAGTACATGCTCTTGAGCTTATGCTCTTGAGACTGAGTATCCGTTTGGCAGCCTGAAAGGTGTTCATATGCAGCGTTCAGTGACAGAGTTTCTCCGTCCTCGCGACATCAAGGTCGAAGAAATCAGCGCACATCACGCCAAAATCGTGCTCGAACCATTTGAGCGTGGCTTTGGTCACACCCTGGGGAATGCACTGCGTCGCATTCTGCTTTCGTCTATGCCCGGCTGCGCTGTGGTAGAGGCTGAAATCGCCGGTGTCGAGCATGAGTACAGTGCGCTCGAAGGGGTGCAGGAAGATGTCATTGAAATCCTCCTGAACTTGAAAGATGTTGCGATCAAAATGCACGGCCGCGATGAGGCGGTGCTCACGCTGAACAAGCAGGGCCCAGCCATCGTCACTGCTGGCGACATTGCGCTTGATCATAGCGTCGAAATCGTCAACCCGGACCACGTCATTGCTCATGTCAATGAAGGTGCTGAGCTGAAAATTCAGCTTAAGGTTGCGTTGGGTCGTGGCTACGAACCGGCTGACGCGCGTGGCTCTGATGAAGAGACTCGTGCCATTGGCCGCCTGCAGCTGGATGCCACCTTCAGCCCTGTCCGCCGTGTTTCCTATTCGGTTGAAGCCGCTCGTGTAGAGCAGCGCACCGACCTTGATAAGCTAATTATCGATCTGGAAACCGACGGTACCTTGGATCCGGAAGAGGCTATCCGTCGCAGTGCGACCATCCTGCAAGAGCAGCTGGCCGCCTTCGTCGACCTGGAAGCTGATAAAGAACAGGAAGTCGAAGAGGAAGAGGATCATGTTGATCCAATTCTATTGCGCCCCGTAGACGATCTTGAGTTGACCGTTCGCAGCGCGAACTGCCTAAAAGCCGAGAATATTTACTATATCGGTGATCTTATCCAGCGCACTGAAGTTGAGCTGTTGAAGACACCTAATCTCGGTAAAAAGTCTTTGAATGAAATCAAAGATGTATTGGCGGCGCGTGGCTTGTCCCTCGGCATGCGGTTGGAAAATTGGCCACCCGCTAGCCTCAAGGACGACAAGGCCTCCGCGTGAGTGTCGACTTGAGTCCCAGTTTGGTAAGGAATTACAACCATGCGTCATCGTAAGAGTGGTCGTCATCTGAATCGCACCAGCTCGCATCGTCAGGCCATGTTTAAGAACATGTCTGTCTCGCTGGTCGAACATGAAGTCATTAAGACAACCCTGCCTAAGGCCAAGGAATTGCGTCGCGTTATCGAGCCGCTGATTACCTTAGCCAAGCAGGATAGCGTTGCAAATCGTCGTCTGGCATTTGCTCGTACGCGCTCTAAAGAAGCCGTCGGCAAACTGTTCAACGAGCTAGGTCCGCGTTACGCCGAGCGTCCGGGTGGTTACATCCGTATTCTTAAGTGCGGTTTCCGCACCGGCGACAATGCGCCCATGGCGTTTGTTGAGCTAGTTGACCGTCCCGTTGTTGAAGAAGCTGCAGCAGAAGAGTAATCCTCTGCCACTTGCTTTTTTAATAGCGAATGAAAGCCGACCCCATTGTGGGTCGGTTTTTTTTGTGCGCCCGGCACGGGCGCACTCCTGGAGGTGCAAGTCCTCCCGTAAGCTGGCCACAGCGAACGAAGCGAAGCGCAACTGCGGAAGGGTGACCAACCGTGGGAAGGAAGCGTGGAGCGTA
>JAMCZP010000020.1 GCA_023485185.1 Gammaproteobacteria bacterium | reverse complement strand
TACCAACATCCAGCGCCGGTCCCAAGCTAGCCCGTGCTCTTCCAGCACGCTCTGGTTAACGCTAATGCCTTTTAATGACTTAACTGGGTAAATATTGAGTTGGGTAATCTTCACGATGGCCTCGCGACAAGTGAAAGGCTCTACTTTAGCCAGTCTCTTCCCAGGCGGCTACTTTGTGATGCCACCACGCGACAGCGTCATACCCTCTTCAATACGATAGCCTAAGTCCAGTACATTCTGGGTAGCCGGTTCTCCGCGAATACGCGCTAACAGCTCATTAGCCGCTGCTTCTCCAATGGCTTGGCGTGGGGTAATAACGCTGGCAAGCCTGGGCGTCATGACTTGGCCCACATCGTGGCCGTGAAAGCCTGCCAGTGCCATGCGTTCGGGCACGTCTATACCCCGCCGTTGGCACTCGAAATAAGCGCCGACGGCCACGTCGTCATTGGTACAAAATACCCCGTCTGTTTGGGGATAATCGGCAATCACCTGTTGCAGCAGTGCTGCCCCCACGCTGTACGAGGAGCGCTGAGTGCTCTGCAGAGTTACGGGCGTTAACCCATGCTCTTGCATCGCCTGACGATAGCCCTTCTCCCGCTGCCGGGTGCGTTCATCCAACCGCACTGCCAGGTAAATCACCTGGCGTCGACCATGGCGAATCATCTCACTCACCATGTCATAGGCGGCTTGAACGTTGTCATAACCCACGGCCTGATGTAGCGGAGGCCGGTGAGTATCCATGATTTCGACAATCGGGATACCGGCGGTTTCCAACATGCGCAAACTACGCGGCGTATGGTCACGGTCAGAGAGAATCACGCCATCGACATTATAGGAGAGCAGCGATGCCAAACTGCGCTCTTCAAGTTCAGGGCTATAGCCATAGTGAGAGAGCATCAGGTGATAACCCGCGGGCTCCGTCTGGGCTTCAATACCTACGATCACATCGGCAAATACTTGGTTAGTCAGTGACGGTACCAATACGCCAATCGAGTGACTGGTTGCCCTTGAGAGCAAGTCCGGCGCACGGTTGGGAATATAACCAATCTGCTCGGCAATAGAAAAAATACGCTCGCGAAGGGCTTCTGAAACTGTATCAGGGTCGCGCAAGCAGCGGCTTACCGTCATTTTGGTAGCCCCTACGTGGTCGGCAATGTCTTGGAGAGTAGGGCGTTTTTTCTTCAACGTGTTACCGCCTTATGCAACGAGGAAGCATTGAGACCCAGCCTAGCGAATGAAGGACCTCAATGCCTATCCCTCCTTTTAGCTTAGCGAGCGGCTGGGTATCGCTAACGAGGCAGCAAATTGTTTAACAATCTCTTTAGGCGGCAAGATAATGGAGGCATGAAATGCCTCATCCTCGCTCGGCGGTTCCAAGTCGGCCAGTTGACTGGCCAACATGCTATCGCCCTTAAAGAAGTGGCCTGGCCGGGCCTCAAGACGTTGCAATAGCAGCTCACGACTGCCGTCTAGATAGAGAATACGCAGCGCTGGATCACCTTCACGCAGCCGTTCGCGGTAGCGTTTTTTCAGCCCCGAACAGGCAATCACCAGCGAGGTATCCCGCACCCGATACGCTTCAAACAGCTTGGCCAGCGTCTCTAGCCACTCTTGGCGATCATCGTCATTGAGCGGCGTGCCGTTCGCCATTTTGGCGACATTGGCAGGCGAGTGATGGTCATCGCCGTCAATAAACGTGGTCGCCCCTAATGTGACAGCGAGTTGACGGCCGATGTGAGACTTCCCTGAGCCCGATACGCCCATTACCAAAATACGATGCGAGGGGTACTTCACAGCGGCGCTCCTGTTAATGACCAAGCATTGTTAATGACCAAGAATCTTAATTACCACGAACGGCGGTAAGGTCAGGTAGCCAAGTAACAATACCAGGGAAAGCAATCAGTACCACCAGCACGACTAATAGGGCTGCATAGTAAGGCAACATCGCCTTGACCAGCGATTCCATTGAGACTTTACCGACGCCGCAGCCCACATAGAGGCAAGTGCCCACGGGCGGCGTCAATAGCCCAATGCCTAATACAAATGCCATTAGTACGCCGAAGTAGGCGGCATCAATACCTACGGAGGTGACAATCGGTGCCAGCATCGGCGCCATAATGACCATAGCAGGGGTTAAGTCCATGACAAAACCTACCAGCAGCAGTAAGGTCGCCACAATCAACAACAGTAAAAAAGGCTCTTGCGTGATGGCCTGTACTTGGCGTACCAGCGTTTGCGGCACCATATTAATGGTTAAGAACCACGCAATCACCGTCGCAAATGCCAGTAGCATCATCACCATACCGGTTAAACGTGCAGTACGAATCAGCATGCCACCCAGCTCTTTGAGCTTGAATTCACGATATACCACCAGCGAAATGGCCAGCGAATAAAGCAGCGCAGCCACGGCCGCTTCTGTGGCGGTGAACACACCACCAATAATACCGCCAATGACAATCACCGGTAGCACTAACGCAAGCCAAGCATCTTTGAAAGCCTTCCATAGGCGATCCCAATTGAACTTGCGCACGCCACCGCCCTGCTTACTGGCAAGAATATAAGTCGTTACCATCAGCGCAAAGCCAATTAACAGGCCAGGAATGATACCGGCGATAAACAGGCGACTAATGGATGTTTCAGTCACAATGCCGTAAAGAATCAGCGGAATCGAGGGTGGGATAATGATCCCAATGACCGACGAAACGGTATTAATGGCGGTGGCGTTAGCCGCGGTATAGCCCTGCTGCTTCATGGAGGGAATCATCATTGCCCCGGTGGCAGCGGTATCTGCCACCGCAGAACCACTGATGCCACCAAAGAACATAGACCCGGTAATCGCTACTTGCCCTAACCCGCCGCGCATAAAGCCAACCAGTGCACCGGCCAGCTCCATCAAACGGCGCGCGATACCGCCGTTGCTCATCACCTCCCCGACCAAAATAAAGAACGGGATTGCCAGTAACGGAAAGCTATTCACACCGCGGATAGACTGCTCAATCATGATCGACAGCGGGATATCGGATAGCACCGCCATGACCAGCGCGGCAACGCCAAGCCCGAAAGCGATCGGCAACCCGATGACAATGGAAGCCATTAAAATAGCCAGAAAAATCCATAGCATGATCAGTGCTCCTGTTCAGGTTGGCGAATGACGCTCAGGCTGACCCACATCCGCCAAACCGATACCGCCGCAATAAAAGTGACGCACAGCACCAATGAGAGACTCAACACACTCAACGGTACGCCCATAATCGCCGAACGCCCGCTTGAGCGGGTCAGCACTTGATAGCCACCCCACATCATAACCGCCATCAACCCGGTGATAATCAGGTGCTGCAGCAGATAAAGCATATGCGCGAAACGCAGCGGCAGGCGTCTTACTAATGCATCGACAGCAATGTGTTCGTAGCGAGAAAAAGCAGCAGCGGCACCAATAAATACCAGCCAAATAAACAGCATACGTGCCAGTTCATCGGCCCATGGCAATGAGTGATTAAACAGCGAACGCCCCACCACATTGCTGGAAACCGACACAATCAGCGCGACTAAAATCGCCCCGATCAGATACTCCATAGCTAAGGTCAGCCAGCGAAATGGAGCTGGACCTTGGCGAGTATCGGTGTCGATCTCTAATAGCTTGCGGTTGGGGTCATCAAGATACACCGACGGATCTTCAAGCGGTGTCGATGCACTAGGTTGCATTGGGGCATTAGGAGGCGTAGCGGAGGATGACATAGAAGCTCCAGAGCACTGACACTCCGGGCAGGCACAATGCCTACCCGGAGTCGCGCTAACCGTTAGGTTTAGTTGCTGCTGTCTTCAACAATTTGCTGAATGTCAGCGATCAAATCTTCGCCAATACGCGGCGCCCACTCTGCATAAACCGGCTGAACGGCCTCTTGGAAAGCGGCTAGCTGCTCGTCGTCCAGGCGGGTAATTTGCATACCGCGCTCTTCTAACTGGTCACGTGACCAATCATCATATTCAGCGGAGAGCTGAATTTCGTAGTCGGCAGACTGACGCGCTGCTTCTAATACAAGCTCTTGGTACTCGGGTGCCATACGGTCCCAGGTACGCTCAGAAAGCATCATGATAAACGGCGTATACACATGGCGCGTTTCAGTACCGTAATCCTGCACTTCGTTGAAGTTAGATGTCAGGATAGTGCTCCAAGGGTTTTCCTGGCCGTCAACAACGCCCTGCTCCATGGCGGAGAACAGCTCACCAAAGGCCATCGGCGTAGGGTTAGCGCCGAGCGCTTGCCAAATTGCCAGGTGCACTGGGTTTTCCATGGTGCGTACGCTTAAACCACGCACATCCAAACCAGCTACATCTTCCGGTGTCTCTACCGAACGCGCACTGTTGGAGAGCTGGCGATAACCATTCTCAGAGAAAGCGAGTGCTTTAAGACCGGTGCCTTCAAAAGCGTCCAGCATGCCCTGGGCTACATCGCTTTGCATCACGGCCACAGCGGCTTCGCGGCTAGGCAGTAGGAACGGCAAATCAAAAGCAGCCAGCTCGGCCACATAACCAGTGGTGGCTGAACTAGACGGATAAGTCATATCCAGAGTGCCGGTTTGCAGCATTTCCAACATTTGCACGTCATCCCCCAACTGACTGTTAGGAAAAACGTTAACGGTGATACGCCCGTCGGTGCGCTGCTCAAGAATTTCACCGAAATACTTGCTTGAGAGAAACTGCGGCGAGCTTTCCGCCAGGCCAATGCCCATGCGTAGC
>JAMCZP010000140.1:11742-22065 GCA_023485185.1 Gammaproteobacteria bacterium | reverse complement strand
TCGTGCTATTCCACTTTGTCACCGTTAATCAACACATCGAGACGCACCAACTTGGCCACCTCAAAGCGCTCGAAGTTGTACTCAAGCGAAGCGTACCCCTTGGAGATAGACTTCAGGCGATCAAAGAAATCCATGACCACTTCAGACATGGGCAATTCGTAGGCCAACTGAATTTGGTTACCCAAAAACTGCATATCCCGCTGGGTTCCACGGCGCTGTTCACACTCAGCAATCACGTTACCCACATACTCTTGAGGAACCAGAATGCTAGCGCGAACGATCGGCTCACGCATTTCATCCACATCAGCCATATCAGGCAGCTTGGATGGGTTGGAGACGTAGTTGACGTCACCATTTTTCATTGCTAACTCATAGACAACCGTAGGTGCGGTGGTGAGCAGGTCAATATCGTACTCACGCTCCAGCCGCTCCTGGACAATCTCCATGTGTAGTGTGCCAAGAAAGCCGACCCGAAAACCAAAACCCAGGGCGTCAGAATTCTCTGGCACATATTCAAGCGAGGCATCATTAAGCGCAAGCTTTTCAAGCGCATCACGAAAGTCTTCGTAATCATCCGCACTCACCGGGAACATACCCGCGTATACCTGCGGTTTCACTTTTTGGAAACCTGGCAAACGTGCTACATCGGGTGTTTTAGTGTGGGTAATTGTATCGCCCACCGGCGCACCGTGAATCTCTTTGATACCAGCGACAATAAAGCCTACTTCACCAGCACGCAGGATATCGGTCTGTTTACGCGCTGGAGTAAAAATACCTACTTCCGTGGTACCCCAGTCACGACCCGTTGACTTAATACGGATTTTATCGCCTTTGCGCAGCGTGCCATCAAATAAACGTACCAGCGAGACAACACCTAGGTAGTTATCAAACCAAGAGTCGATGATCAGTGCCTGCAAAGGCGCATCTGGATCGCCTTTGGGGGGCGGGATATCTCGCACTAAGCGCTCAAGTAGCGCATCAATACCAAGCCCGCTTTTGGCTGATACTTGACAAGCATCGGTAGCGTCAAGGCCAATAATCTCTTCGATTTCCTGGGCAACCTTGTCGCAATCCGCTTGGGGCAAATCGATTTTGTTAAGTACTGGCAGAACTTCTAGCCCCTGCTCGATAGCGGTATAGCAGTTGGCTACGGACTGCGCTTCCACGCCCTGCGCCGCATCAACTACTAGTAGCGCCCCTTCACAGGCGTAGAGAGAGCGCGACACTTCGTAGGAGAAGTCGACATGTCCTGGGGTGTCGATAAAGTTAAGCTGATAAACCTGACCATCGGCAGCGGTGTAATCCAGCGTGACCGACTGCGCTTTAATGGTAATGCCACGTTCACGCTCGATGTCCATGGAATCGAGTACTTGCTCTTTTAACTCACGTTCAGTTAACCCTTCGCAGGTCTGGATCAGACGATCTGAGAGCGTCGATTTACCGTGGTCAATGTGCGCAATGATAGAGAAGTTACGTATGTGCTTAAGCTTTCCGTTGGGAACGTCTTGGGACATCGAGTCTGTTCTGCCTTAGTGGTACGCAAGCGGCCTTACAAGCAGACCGCTTCGAGAATTCGAAGCTCGAAAACAGCAGCCGTTTGAACTGAAGGGGCTATTTTCGACAAAAAGATATCCGCTATTGTAGCGATATGCGCAGGATAGGAACAGCAGTCCGGCGAGAACCGCCGGACTAGAGGTGAAAAAAAGATGATTATTCTAGACGAAGTGCCACGAACAACGAGCGCCCCTCACGGAACAGACGCAGTGGAATAGCACGATCAGTGGGTAGGCTTTCGACAATCTGCACCAGTTCCTCAGATGAAGAGACGCTGCGATGATCAATACTCACCAGCACATCGCCAGGGCGGATACCGGCGGTTGCTGCTACGCTATCAGGCTCTACCTGACGAACCTCAACACCGCCCTGGATATTGAGCTGCTCGCGCATAGCATCGTCAATTTCTGCCACCATCAAACCAAGGCGCACCTGATTATTGCTAGTGGTTTGTTCGGTCTCGCCTTCTGCATTTGGCCAGCTACCCAGCTCCACCGACTCAGAAATCTCTTCACCATCACGCATTAAGGTGAGCTCAACTTCACTGCCTGGAGCACCACGGCCAATCAAACGCGGCAGGCTGCTTGAGCGTTCAACTTCCTCGCCATTCACTTCAAGGATGACGTCACCCGCCTGCAGACCACCCCTTGCCGCTGGGCCTTCTGGATCAAGATCAGCAATCAACGCGCCAATTGCATCGTCCATACCGAAAGATTCTGCTAGATCCCGCGACACCGGCTGAATCATTACGCCTAACCAGCCGCGGTTAACCCGCCCATCTTCACGCAGTTGATCCGCTACATCCATGGCTACATTGATGGGAATGGCAAACGAAACCCCCATAAAACCGCCGCTGCGGGTGAAAATTTGCGAATTAATACCAACCACTTCTCCGTCTAAATTAAACAGAGGGCCACCGGAGTTTCCGGGGTTGATAGCCACGTCGGTTTGAATAAACGGTACGTACGCATCACGTGGCAAGGTGCGATTAATCGCACTTACAATGCCCGCAGTGACGGAGTGATCAAAACCAAAAGGTGAGCCTATAGCAGCGACCCATTCTCCCACTCTGAGCGCATCTGAATCGCCTAATGTGAGCGTTGGCAAGTCACTGGCATCAATTTTTAATAACGCCACATCGGTTTGTGCGTCGCTGCCAATGAGCTCTGCACTCATCTCACGGCGGTCGTTGAGTCGCACGAGAATTTCATCTGCGTCTTGAACCACGTGCGCGTTGGTCATCACGTAGCCATCATCACTAATGATGAAACCAGAGCCTAAGGATTGACGCTCTTCACTACGACCTTGGCCACTACTGGGTGGTGACGGGAAGCTATCACCAAAGCCCTCTCCAAAAAAATGACGGAAAATCTCAGGAATTTCCTGTCCGCCGAACCCAGGAGCACTACTGCGCTGAACCATTCTACTGGTTGAAATATTCACTACCCCAGGGGCAGCCTCTTCAACCAGCTCGGTAAAGTCAGGCAAGTTCTGCGCGTTAGCGACTGGTCCTAGGGTTAGCAACGCAACAACGCAGACCCATAGAGTGGATGGGAGAACCAAGCGTTTCATGCAAGCGCTCCTACTTGAGGTGATAGTAATCAAAGGCGGCGCAACTCATAGTGAGGTGCAGGCCAACTAACTGACCAAACACGGGCGAAAGCGTTCACTTTGCCCACGCAATAGATATTTAACACTGATAGCGCCACTTACCAAGGTAACAAAAAAGGTCAACGGAGCAAGCCAAACAGCTCCACTCAATAACGAAGCCAAACCGGATAGGAGTAATGCTGCAATAAGTGGCAGTGCGTAAATACAAAAAGCCAGCAGCGTAATAGAGGTACGCGGCAGGCTAATCGTGACATGACTTCCTATAGGGTAAAGCTGCTCTACTTTCGCATGCTTATTCGGCACAGTAATGGCAACGCGCTGACTGCGCCGCCGGGACAGCAGTAAACCACATCCGCGGCCTTGCGCGCACTGCTCGCAGCTTTCTTGAGCAGATATCTCGACGACAGGACCATGAGCGGTATAGTCCACAACATTACCGGTGCGTAACAGTGAAGCGCAGGAACTGGATGTTACCATTCAATTTCTCGAGTGTTCTCGTTGCAAGCTCTCTTCATCGAAAGTGATTAAGCTGACAATACGCTGAAGAGTGGCGACAGGTAGTTCACCGATGGCAACTAGCTGCCAGCGGCCCTCGTCAGTGGTGTAGTGCTGAATAGCCACGGCAGATACACCCAATTGCTGAACACCCTCTTGCAGATCGTTAGTATCTTCTGAAGAAAGAGGCTCTACAAAAACACTCACCGTGGCTAGGCCGTCGCTATAGACACGCTGATGGACATCACCCTCTGAAAAAGTGATCGGTTGGGCAACAAAACCTTCAGGCAACCACGTCGTGTGCCAGGGTGTATTCAAAGCCACCTGAGGGGCGTCGACGCGAACACTACCCGTATATCTTTCGGGTGACTGTAACTGAGTAATTTGGAAGGTTTCAATGACCCGCCCCTGCCGATCATTGAGTACTTGTTTGAGCAGCAGCCCAGTATCGCGATCTATCCACCACTCATGGGCAAAACGCCACTCATCGAGAGGTTCGAAATCGAGTTTAACAGCATCTCTGCCTGCTACACGGGCACTCTCTTCAAGCTCAATCATGTAAAGCTGATCAAGATGCGCCGCCCATTTCGCGGGCGAAGGCAGCTCACCATTACTGTTCTCTTCGGTCCAGGCAAGCCTTCCTACCGGTGAACGCCTCTCGATACTGACAGAAGGGCCATCAAGATACTGCACTACCTGTTGGCGTATGCCATCCTGAATTCGGTGTGAAAGCGCTAATGTCCGAACATCCACCGCATCAATCGCGACAGCTCTTGCCTGAAAAGCATAACAGTGGCTAGCCCACAAACCGCGCTCAAGCCACTGTATCGCATTATCAGGCATATCTGCCTGGGGTATCCCAGCACACTCATAGCCCACATGGCTTTCTGAGTCTTCCGCATATACTTGGGGTGAAAACAACCCCACCGCCACTACCAGCACCCATACGGGCTTAGCTCGCCAGGAAACTATCACTCTAAGCATTCCCATTTTGAGCATTTCCTACTCACCTAGTGAACACATTCGCAAGAGGTGGTATACATTTTAGCGTTGACCTAAAGGTTCAGTCACCGCTGAAGATCGCATTAACGGCATCCAACTATCACCACTACCGTAAGCTGCACTTTGCGTATGTTGCTCTAAGTAGGATTGCAGTAAACGAATCTGGTCTACATCAATATTAGTGCCTTGCGAGGCACTAACACCCTGAGGTGCCTGTGCAGAGAAGCCAGCGTCACTAACATTCATGAGACCACTTTGAGCTGACTGCCCACTAAGACGAAATGGGGTAGGCTCAAACATCGGCATCTCAGTACGCGAGGCGACGGCAGGTTGTGACCCTAGATTCACCGGCTGTACTTGCACAGCGGTAGTAGTACCAGGTGATGTCGTAGCAATTCCGCCACCGCTTTGACTAACGGTCGAGTCGTTGCCAAAAAACTGTACGCCAGTAATCACCATCAGCGACACAGCAGCAGCAACACCCGCGCCACGAGCGAATGAGATTCCTCCTGAACGCGTCGCCACCTGAATATGGTCGTCGTGCATCGAAGGCACAGGCTCATCGCGCAACTTGGCCATAATACCAGCAGAAAGATCGACACTTACATCAACACCCCGTTCACGTTGCATCATGCTGCGTGCAAGGTGATAACGCCGCCAGGTGTCTGCAGCGTCAGCATCATTTGGCAGTGCCTTCAACACTCGGCGCAGCTCAAGATCATCACTTTCACCATCCATTAACACCGAAAGTGATTCCCGTGTGTTTTGACTCATACTTCACACCCTCACACTGTTTAAAAGAAGTACTGGAACGACAGTCGCTCTTTGAGCACTACCACACCGACGACTTCACAGGCCAAAACCCTGTTATCAATCCTAAATTAACAACGCTTGGCTTACTCAACACAACAAACGTATTAATTAGGATAGTCACGCTTTATGACGCTCTGTTCCTGCGCTTCACTGTTACGCCAGACAGTTCACTAAAAAAAGCAAAACCTTAATTTCTGACGAAGGCATACCAGTACAATCATATCGCTTACTTGCTAAGACTATCACTCATCACGACTGTTCCGTGCCGTAGACACAAACGGCCGAATATGTTCGTCCACCGCCTCACGAGCACGGAATATTCGCGACCGCACAGTGCCTACCGGGCACTGCATTACCTGGGCAATGTCTTCATAAGCTAAACCATCCAATTCACGCAGGGTGATTGCCGTGCGCAAATCATCGGGTAGGTTTTCGATTGCTTGATACACCGCGGCCTCTAGCTGGTCTCTGGCAATCGCTGCTTCTGGTGACTCAGCGTCAGCTAACCGGCCACTTTGGTCGATAATTTCAGCATCGACGATATCCAAATCACTGCCGGGAGGACGTCTGCCTCGTGAAACTAAATAGTTTTTGGCAGTATTAATCGCAATACGGTACATCCATGTGTAAAAGGCACTCTCCGCACGAAATTTGCCTAGCGCGCGGTACGCCTTGATAAATGCCTCCTGTGCCACATCCTGAACCTCAGAGTGGTCATGTACATAGCGGCCAATAAGGCCAATAATTTTATGCTGGTACTTCTTTACCAGCAGATCGAAAGCGCGCGTATCGCCTTTTTGAGCACGTTCAACAAGCTGTTGGTCTGTTTCCCGAGTGCCCATTCACACGCTCCTCCAGCTCGTACGGCGTGCGCCGAGCCCCATTCCTATTAGCCCTAACAAGTGGGCGTTCACAGCGAGCAGCATAGCGTCCCTTGGGCATTGATTAACAATAGAGTGATATAAAAAGGCGAACGTGTCGCCCAAACCAGTTACTGCATTCTATGACAAAGCTATTTATCACAAAGCTACGTTTTATAAAGGTACTGTATTTTTAATAACAAAGGGTCAGTGTTACGCGTTCAACGAATCGCTTCAAGACATGGCAGCAATCGCCATTCTTTTTCCTCAAACCCAGCGGCTGACACTTTTCATTCATCTATAGTTCCACAACAATTGATTTTTACTGCCCTGGCAAGCCATAGTAGTCGCCACTTTAATCGCCCCCACTTCTTCAGCCATTACGCAAGCACAGGTAGCAAGATGTCAGAACAGCAGGTTAATAATCTTAACGTCCTCGCTCAAGACGTTCTCACCACGCCGGAAGCTCTCAAAAACGCCGTACCGCTAACGGATGCAGCAGAACGTAGCGTAATTGAAGGCCGTCAAACCATTCAAAACATCCTGGAGGGCACCGACCCGAGACTGCTCGTAGTGGTTGGCCCATGCTCAATTCATGACGTTGAAGCAGCGCTGGATTATGCCCGCCGCCTACGCACGCTTGCCGATCAAGTGAGCGACAGTCTATATATCGTTATGCGCGTCTATTTTGAAAAGCCGCGCACAACCGTAGGCTGGAAAGGCCTAATCAATGACCCTCACCTCAACGACTCCTTTGAGATTGACGAAGGATTGCACATTGCTCGCAAGCTACTAGTCGATCTCGCCGAAATGGGGCTACCGCTCGCCACTGAGGCACTGGATCCTATCTCTCCTCAGTACTTGCAGGATTGCATTAGCTGGTCCGCGGTTGGCGCACGCACCACAGAATCACAGACACACCGCGAAATGGCTTCAGGCCTATCCTGCCCTGTCGGCTTCAAAAATGGTACCGATGGTAGCTTAGACGTTGCGATTAACGCATTAGAGTCCGTTGCCAGTCCACATAATTTCCTGGGTATTAACCAAGCAGGCCAGGTCGCGATTATTCGCACCCGCGGCAATGCTTACGGTCACGTGGTCCTTCGTGGTGGCAATGGCAAACCTAATTACGATAGCGTTAGCGTTGCACTTGCTGAGCGCGAACTGGCCAAAGCCAAGCTTTCACCCAACATCATGATTGACTGTTCCCATGCCAACTCAAATAAAGACGCGGCTCTTCAGCCACTGGTACTGGAAAACGTTACCAACCAAATCCTGGAAGGCAACACCTCCATTATCGGCTTAATGGTCGAGTCCAACATTGGTTGGGGCAATCAAAAACTGACCCAGGATCTTAGCCAGCTGCAGTATGGTGTTTCCATTACTGATGCCTGTATCGATTGGGATACCACGGTAGAAGCATTCAATCACATGAACGAAAAGCTGACCGACACACTGGTCAAGCGCATAGCCAAATAAGCCTGACACCCCGCCACGGCGGGGTTTTTATTTACTGGCTGATTTCGCGCCGGAAAGGCGGCAGTGCATCCAACAGCGCCTGCCCGTAGCGACGGGTAATCACACGCTTATCTAACAGCGTGATAGTACCGCGGTCGCTCTCTTTACGAATCAAACGCCCACAGGCCTGAACCAGCTTTATAGACGCATCTGGCACGCTAATGCGCATAAACGCATTACCACCCTGGCTTTCGATCCACTCCGCCAAGGTGGCGCCAACAGGATCATCGGGCACCGCAAACGGCAGCCGCGTAATCACCACATGAGTCAGGTAATCACCGGGTAGATCAATCCCCTCGGCAAAGCTTGCCAAGCCAAAGATAATGCTACCCTGGCTACGATCAACCGCCGCCCGGTGACGTTCAATAAGCTCACGCTTAGGCAGCGCGTCCTGAGCGAGCACGCGCCCTTTCACACTGGCAGGCAAGGCCTTGTCTACCGCTCGCAGTTGAGCACGGGAAGAGAACAGCACCAGCGCTGCTTCTTTATCAGCTAATTGCGATACAAAGCTTACGATGGCCCGTTCGTGGCCTTCTCGGTCGCCAGGATCGGTGGCCTCTTTAGGCACACGCAGCACGGCATTGGCGTAATCGAAGGGACTTGGCAGCGCCTGATAGCGATAGCGATTGGCAAGCCCTGCCCGCTCCTGCAAACGCTCAAAGCGCCCCAATGCGGTCAATGTCGCCGAGGTAACCACTGCTCCATGACAGCGCCCCCATAAATGCTTGGCCAGGGTATGTGCAGCGGAAACGGGACTGGCAGAGAACTCCACCTCCGGCTCGCCTGCAACACGACTAAGCGTAATCCAGCGAGCGCTGGGTGCCTCATTGGCAACATCCTGCTCGCTAAACGCCTGCCAAAGCGCGTGCGCCTCTAAAGAGCGACCGTGAAGCAGCGCCACCAAGGGCAACCAAGCTTCCGCCTGCTCACGGTCAAGGCCGGTCTGCTTATCTGGGTCCAGGCTTTCACGCAGAATATCGCTGATGCTTTCCAAGCAGCGCGACAGTGAAGCAAACATCACCAATAGCTGCTGCGCCTGCTCACGCAGGGCATCGGGCACCTGGCCTTTCTCAAAACGCGATTGATGGGACGCCTCTTCGTCGGCCAAACCGTTTGGCCGCCCGGCCAATTGATGCCCCATACTAAACACATCGCCCAGAGCAGGTTCCAGGTTATGAATAAGCTCAGGCAAGCTCACCAATAAGCGAGCCACCGTGGGCTGAGCAGCCAACCCCTGTTGAAGGTCGGTCAAACTGCTTTTCAGGGTTTTTAGCCAGCGTAAGCAGCCGTGCACGGCAAAGCGATGAGCAAAATGGGAAAGCGCTTTTTCCGGCAGGTGATGCCCTTCATCAAAGACAAAGATGCAGTCTGCAGGGTCAGGTAAAATAGCGCCGCCGCCCAAAGCCAAATCGGCCAACACAAGGTCATGGTTGGCAACGATAACATCCGCATTCTCAAGTTCACGACGGGAACGAAAAAACGCGCAGGCGCCAAAATGGCCGCAGCGCCTGCCGGTACATTGGCGATGATCCACCGTCAGCCGTCGCCAGTGGGAGTCCTCAATTGCCTCGGGCCAATTATCACGATCACCTTCCCACTCGCCTTGGCCATAGGCTTGCGCCATATCGCTGGCGATTACCGTGAAGTCACTGCTTTGGGTCTGCAGTGACTGCTCAAACAGCGAAAGCGTAGGGTTAGGCTCAGTACCCTCAAGCGCTTGATCCAAGCGCGCCACGCAGACATAGCGGCCTCGCCCTTTGGCTAATGCATAGCGAAAGGCGATGCCGCTGTGGCTGGCGAGTGAGGGTAAGTCCTGATTAAGCACCTGCTCTTGGAGAGCGACCGTGGCCGTTGAGATAATTAGCCGCTTGCCGCGCGCTTTAGCGATTGGCAAGGCAGCAATCAGATAGGCCAGGGTTTTACCGGTACCGGTGCCTGCTTCAAGCACGCAGACATGGGTATCGCTAGTCCGCTTGCCCTCACTGTCGCTCTCAATATTACCGAGGGTGCGGGCAATTTCAGCAATCATCATGCGCTGACCGTAGCGTGGGGTTAGCTCAAGGTTCTCTACCACGCGACGGTAAGCGTCTTGAATCTCGCTTTTGAGGGCTGTATCGAGCATGCGGCTTAGAGCATACCTTTCGGCGGATGCACGCAGGGTAGCTTGTCATTGATATAGCGTTCGATTTCCGGCAGCGAAAAAGCATCCTCTTCACCGACGAAGCTGATCGACACACCCTTTGCACCTGCACGGCCAGTACGACCAATACGGTGTACATAATCTTCCGGATCTTCAGGCAGGGTGTAATTGATGACGTGGCTTACGTCTTCAATATGGATCCCACGGCCAGCAACGTCGGTTGCGACCAACACCTGAATTTCACCTTCGCGGAAGCTTTCCAGGGTTTTGATACGCTGACCCTGAGGCACATCGCCGGAAAGCATGGCAACGCTTACGCCTGCTTTTTTC
>JAMCZP010000140.1:0-11732 GCA_023485185.1 Gammaproteobacteria bacterium | reverse complement strand
TCGACAGCAGGACGCGCTCTTATCGCCAAGCCCTGGTACAATGCGCACGTCAAGATGCCTAACCTCCTCAACAAATCATCCAGCTTGCGCACTAAATCACGACGGTTACCGAAGACCATGACGCGTTCAAAGCTTTCCTGCTGTAGCAGGTTCACCAGCAAACGCTGCTTGTCATCATCGGACACCATATACACGCGCTGATCAATGTCCGCCTGATTTTCAACGGTGACTTCGATCTCAACGTGGGCAGGGTTCAACGTCCATTGACTGGCAAGATTCAGAATATCGTCAGTAAAGGTAGCCGAGAAGAGGAAAGTCTGGCGCTCCTCTTTTTTCGGCGTGTAGCGAATAATCCGCTTCACGTCAGGAATAAAGCCCATCGACAACATGCGGTCGGCTTCATCCAGCACCAATACTTCGACTTCATTGAGGTCGATATCGCGTTTCTGATGGAAATCCAACAGACGCCCTGGTGTTGCCACCAGGATATCGATCTTGCTACCCAGGCTTTCACGCTGCTTTTGGTAGTCCATACCGCCGACGACACTAGCAACATTGAGTTGGGTGAAGCGCGATAACGCTTTGGCATCTTTTTCGATTTGCAGTGCCAGCTCGCGGGTAGGCGCAATAATTAGCGCGCGCGGTGCTCCGGGCTTTTGACCGTCAGGCGTTGGCTCTTCCAGGAAGTAGGCCATCACAGAGATCAAAAAGGCCGCGGTCTTACCGGTTCCCGTTTGCGCTTTGCCGACAATGTCGCCACCTAAAAGCGTTTGGCGCAGGGCTTCAGCTTGAATAGGTGTGCAGTACTCAAACCCTTGGGCATGAATAGCGCGCATTAATGGCAGCGGCAGATCAAAGTCATGAAAGCGCCATTTGCCGGCCACGGCGGGCACCTGAAACTGACGAAGATCCCAGTTCGACTGGCGACGACGCGGTTTCCGACGGCGGCGCTTAGGCTTGCGGTTCTGGGCCGGTGCTGTGGTCTGTTCCGACTCGCTCATAGGCTGTCTATCTGTCCATTGCTGTGGAGGTTAGGCATCTTGACGTGCGCATTGTACCAGGGCTTGGCGATAAGAGCGCGTCCTGCTGTCGAAGGAGCCCCAAGGCCTGTTAGAATAGCGGTCAAATCGACGTTAGGAGCGCGACATGACGCGTAAGAAAAAAACACGTTCATTGGCCGATAAGGTAACTATTCGTACCGGTCGGCGTAAAGATTATAAAAAGTGGCGCCACGACAATCCTGATCAAGTAGCCCCTTCGCGCCGTTTTGTGGCTAAAAAGCAGCAACAGCGCAAGCTCCAGGCGGTGAGAAAACTTGCCCGCCAGCAGACTGGGCAGGATATTGCTATTCACCCTGACAAAGCTGACAGCGGCGCTAACAAGACTAAGAGGGACGATTCGTAATGCGTTTGGTTTCGTTCAACATTAATGGCATCCGAGCACGGCTTCACCAGTTACAGGCGTTGATCGACACTCAGCAGCCGGACGTGATTGGGCTGCAAGAAACCAAGGTACAGGACAGCGAGTTCCCGCTTGCCGACGTGGAAGCCATGGGCTACCACGTTTTTTACCACGGCCAAAAGGGCCATTATGGCGTCGCTTTAATGTGCCGCCAGGCGCCTCAAGAAGTGTTTTACGGCTTCCCCGATGATGAAGAAGATGCTCAGCGGCGCATGATCGGCGTACGCCTGTTGGCCGAAGATGGCGAACCAGTAACGGTATGGAACGGTTATTTTCCTCAGGGTGAAAACGTCACCCACCCGACTAAATTTCCCAATAAAGAGCGTTTTTACGGCCAGTTAGCTCGGCTACTTAATGATCAGCATCGCCCTGACGAGCGGCTGGCGATTATGGGTGATTTTAATATTTCCCCTGAAGATCAGGACATCGGCATCGGCGAAGCCAACCGCAAGCGCTGGCTGCGGGAAGGCAAAACTAGCTTTCAACCTATCGAACGTGAATGGCTCGAAGGGATTAAAGCCTGGGGGCTTAGCGATAGCTATCGCCTCTGCTACCCACAAAGTGATGACCGCTTCAGTTGGTTTGACTACCGCTCCAAAGGGTTTGATCAGGAGCCTAAGCGCGGCCTGCGTATCGACTATATTCTCGTTACTCAGGCGCTAGCTGAAAACGTTACTGACGCGGGTATCGACTACGATCTACGCGCCATGGAGCGCCCCTCTGACCATGCACCTACCTGGAGCGACTTTACTATTTCACTTAAATCTTAGTCGTTAAAACTCGGCCATTATAAAACTCAGTCATTACAAACCTTAGCCATTATCATCAGAGGTTTTCTAGTTAAAGCTGGCAAGCCACTGAGAAGCTTCTTCATCGCCCAACGCTGCGGCTTGGGCAAAGGCTTGTTTGGCTTGCTCATCCTCACCCCAGGCGTAAGCGAGCTGGCCATAGGTGCGCCAATCAGCAGCTGATTGAGTCTGCAGCGCCAAGGCTTGCCAAGCATTGAGCGCTCTCTCAACGTCTTTGGCCTGCCGCCAGGCGTTGGCAAGCAGGCGCAGATTGGTTTCATCGCGGACAATATTGCCCTCACCCAGTGCCTGCTCTAAATGCTCTGCTGCCCGCGCGGGGGTACCGCCCGCAAGATGTAGCTGAATTAACAGCCAGCGGTCTTCCGATTGCGTTAATTTGCCTAACTGCCACGCCATCTCCCATAGACCAGCAGCAACACCGGCTTGTCCTGCCTGCTGGGCAAGCCCAGCCGCTTGACGCCATTGGATAGCATCGCTTTCGGCATTCAAACCTTCCAGCAAATAGCTCAATGCCTGATCGCTTTGACCGGCATTACGATAGACCGCCAGCATTAGGGCTTGCTGACTTTCATCGGGTTGCTGGTTGAGATCAGATGCCTGCTCAAGCGCTTGATCAAGCCAGTTCGCGGCCTCCTCCCAGCGCTCTTGCTGCGCCAGCAGGCGGGTTAACTGCCAAGTGGCATCGATATCTTGATGGCTGGCTAACCACTCACTGAGCAACTCAATGGCCTGATCACGCTGACCGGCGGCACGGCGCAACGACGCCTCTTCACGAAGCCAGCGTGCCGCCTGAGCACTATCTATACCTTCCAACTGACGGGCAGTTGCCAAACGGTCTGCCGCCGGGCCGGGCTGCTCTTGACGGGCTAACGCGCCTGCTGCGAGCTGCTGGTAAAGCGCGCTGGCCCAGCGATCAGCTTGGTTGCCACCCGATAATCGCTCGGCTTGAGCGGTTGCCCGCTCGACAACGTTGGGTAACGCACCCTCCTGCAACTGGGCCTGCAGCGCGTTGAGGTCGGCAATCACATCCCCGCGCAAGGCAGGACTTGCAAGGGCCGACGCTGACCAGGCACCCAGCAAAAGCACACATAAAAACTGCTTCATAACGCTACCTCAACTGAAACTCGATTCGCTGAGTGGCATTGCGCAACTGATCGCTGGGCTCAAACTGCCACTGGGCAATCGCCTCCTGGGCAGCCTCTTCAAACACCCGGCGGGGCTGTGCATTGGTTACCCTTATAGACGAGGCATCCACACTGCCATCGCGACGAATCATAAATGCCACCTCTACAAAGCCTTCCATGCCCCGCCGCTGCGCCCGGGTGGGGTAACTTGGATTAACCCGGCTGGTCGGTGTGGCTTGACCTACGCTAACCGGCTCATTCGACGGTGCGGGCTGAGCTTGCGGAGCCGCTTCGCGCTCAGCAGGCGCTGCATCCGAAGCCGCCGATGAAGCACTCTGGGTAGGCGCAGGCGCAGGTGGCGCTTCAGGAGGTGGCTCGGGCGTTGGTGTTGGCTCTGGTTCTGGCTGAGGCTCCGGCGTCACCTCCGTTAGCTCAGGCAATTCACTATCCAGTTCAATGGGCTCAACGGGCTCATCAGGAAGCTCAACTTCCGGCATGCTAATCGCGCTATCGGCCACCGGTGGCGGCTCAGGCGTTGGCATGGGTGGTGGCGCTTGCTGGGGAGCACTCTGAACGGGCTGTGGCGCAGGCGCTTCTTGCTCTGGGGCCACCTCGGGCGCTTCCACCATGGTCATGGCCATACTCATGGTCAGTTCTTCAGGGGGCTGTTCTGGTGGCGTCACCAGCTGTGCTAGCAGCCAGAATAAACCTACCGCGAGTACCACACCTCCCAGTAACGAAAGCAGGTGACGCATCATGAACCACTCCGACTCGCCGCCACCGCAATTTGATCGACGCCCGCCTCACGCAAGCGATCCATTACCTCGATCAATAGCCCGGTGGTCGACTCACGATCCGCTTGAATAACGACTGAGCCATCTTCACTTAACATCTCAGCCACCTGTTGGCCAACCCGGTGTATATCGACTGGGCTGCCATCTACCCATACCGCGCCTTCCGGAGAAACCGCTACCAGCACCTGGGCATCCGGACGAGGGGTAGCGGCGCTAGATTCAGGGCGATTAATCTCTACACCACTCTCCTTGACAAAACTGGTGGTCACGATAAAGAAAATCAGCATGATAAATACGACGTCAAGCATGGGAGTCAGGTTCACCTCATTGCTCTCAGCCGTGGCATCTATAGAACGGCGTCTACGCATCACTCTCCTCCACTGCCCGCGCTAAGCGATCATGCAGCCGCTGATCTTCACGACGAATGACGTGCTCTAAACGACTAATAAATAAAAGCCCCACAACGGCGATGGCCATGCCGGTCAAGGTCGGCAGCGTTGCCCGGGCAACACCATCAGCCATGGCGCGCGCTTGGTGAGTCTCACTCAGCGAAAGGCTGTCGAATACACTAATCATGCCGGTTACCGTGCCTAACAAGCCTAGTAACGGACACAGGGCTACCAGAAGCTTTAGCCACGGCAACGGCTTACGCAGCTTGGCTACCAGGGCCTCGGCCCAAACATGACGCAACGTGCGCGCACTCCAACTGCGGTGGTCGCTACGCGCTGCCCAGCGGCGCAATAACTGGCGACGCGCGATGCGCCAAGTCATTCGGTAATACCACCAACGCTCCATGGCCATGGCAAATACCAGCACGGCCACCACTGCCAGCACGACGAGCACGGCACCGCCCGCCTCCACTAAACGCTCAACCGGCTCAAGCCAAAGAGGAAGAGTGGACATGTTAAGTCACCGCAGGCGTGTGAATGGGTGAATTAATAGATGATTGTGATTCCAGATGATCAGCCAACGTGGCGCTCGCCTGCCCTTCAATGACATGGGTTAAGTAGCGGCTGCGGCCTGCCAATGCCGTTTGCACAAACAGTAGTGGAACGGCGGTAATGAGGCCCAATACGGTTGTGACTAAGGCCTGGCTAATACCGCCCGCCATTAATTGCGGGTCTCCGGTGCCAAACACGGTAATCGCCTGGAAAGTCACGATCATGCCCGTCACTGTACCTAACAGGCCGAGTAGCGGTGCAATTGCAGCAAGCAGTTTTACAATCGGCTGGCTACGCTCTAAGCGCGGAAGTTCGGCCAGTACGGCTTCATCCAGCCGCGCCTCTAGTGCTTCTGGCGTTTGATGTTTATCCATGCCCTCAAAACGCAGTAACACACGGCCCAGCGGGTTATTGGGTTGCAACTGATCAAGGGTTTGGCGCTGGCGGTGAACGCGCACGCTCACTAGCACAAGATACAAGTACTGACTCAAGCCTACGATCAAGCCCAAAATACCCAGTGCCACAACCACGTAGCCTACATAGCCACCTTGCTGGAAGCGCTCCCATAAACTGGGACGCTGGGTCAATGCCTGTAGCACGCTGCCTTGAGTAGGGTCGATGGCAAACACAGCGCTTTCGCCCTGATAGTAGGCAGGTATCAGCCCACCAATTTCCTGCGGCGTGCGCGGCATCACTGCCAAACTGCCATCGCTTTCGTTACGCTGAAGCAACTCACTGTCAGTAAAAGCAGCAAAATCGCCAAGCTGAACCAGCTCACGAGGCACCACATCGCCGTTGGCATCCGCAACCGGTAGTTCAAGGCGCTGAGCGCGCCCAGTACGGGCAGTTAAAGCCGCCAGGCGATCAACCATGGTTTCTAATTGATGGCGCTCAAGTACTTCAACTTCATCTAAACGCGGCGGAAGCGCATCTTCATCCAGGGTTAATAGACTATCGACGCCTAATGCATTGCGTATTTCTGAACTGTGCCGAGCAAGATTAGCCAACAAACCCGACAGCGCTTCGCCCTGCTCAGCTTGGCGCCCAGACAGCTCGCTCGCTAGCTGGGTTTGCTCTGCCTGCTGAGCCTCTAGATCATCATACTGCTGCTGAGCGTCTTCATGCTCGCTGCGCGCCTGCTCCAACGCGGCTTCTAACGCTTGCTGATCATCCAAAAAGCTCATCAAACGCTGCTGATCACGCGCCTCAGCAGCCTCACGGGCTTCACGTAGTGAATTACCGCTATCGGTTTGCGCCAGCGAAACGCCACTGATTGCCATCAGCATCATTAGCGCGCAGGTGTAGCCAAGACGGCGAATGTCGAGATAATAAGTAGGTAGGCAGTAACGGCTCACTGTTGCTCTCCCTGCTGGTCGTTCACGCTAATTGAGAGCGGTAACGTTAACAGGCCTGGAGCACGCTGATCTTCTGCCATGCGCAGCCCATTGCGCACCTCACGCAGGTAGTTATCATCTAACGGCTGCCAAGTGCCCGCTTCTGCATCCCATACACCGCCTTCACGGCCGTCCGGCGCTAGGTAATAAAAGCCAATGCGCCCAATACGCAGAAAATCCACTTCACGGGTGCGCTCTTCTTGGCGCAAACGACCACGCCAGCTGTCAATATCACGGCCATAATCGAGCTCAACCCGCCACGCTTCGAGCAGCCCATTAATACGCTCAATGGTATTAGCACCCTGCTGGTCTGGCTGGCGTTGAACACGCGCTAAACGCTCATCGTGTAGAAAGGGCAAATCACCCTCGATCCAATGAGTGAGTTGCTCAGCCATATTCTGCTCAATCTCGGGAAGTGCTGCGCGCGTCTCTTCGAGGGTATCTAATGCAGTGGCTAAACGCTGCTGGCGCTCAGCTTCTTCAGCTAAACGCCCGGCCAAGGAAGCATTATCTGCATTCATCTGGCGAGTTTCGCGCTCTAAGCGGCGTAACTCTTCCAACTGCTCGCGGGTTTGCTCATCAGCAGCATCAATTTGCTGCTGAAGTGCCGCCTGGGATTGCTGGGCTTCCACACTATCGGCCGCTTGAGCCACTGCTTCGTCACTTGCCAATAGCGTGCCACTGGCCAGCACTCCTGCTAGCCACCATCCACGCAAGGCAAAGAAAGGCCTGTTCAGCACGTCAACACTCCGTCACTGAGTAGCGGGCAGTTGCACTGCCGCTAAAAGCTAATTAGGTATACGAACGATTTGCGTTTATCTTTTGCGCCGTCTAGCCTACCACTAATATAATAAATGACAATATTTATCATTAACATCCATACAACGCTTTCTCATAACCACAAAAAGCGGGAGCTCTTTTGAACTCCCGCTTTTTATTATCACCGTCGGACTCACTGCATTACTTAACTGGCTGCCTGTATTAGCTTCTATTTAGAAAGCCCAGTCGTCGTCTTCAGTGGCAACCGCTTTGCCAATCACGTATGAGGAGCCGGAGCCGGAAAAGAAGTCGTGGTTTTCATCGGCGTTGGGTGATAGCGCCGCCATGATGGTGGGATCAACATCAGTCACGCTGCTGGGGAACAGCGGCTCGTAGCCGAGGTTCATCAGCGCTTTATTGGCGTTGTAGTGAAGGAATTTCTTAACGTCTTCACTTAGGCCAACCTCATCATAGAGCGACTCGGTGTAACGCACTTCGTTGTCGTAAAGCTCAAGCAGGAGCTCATAGGCGTAATCTTTGACTTCCTGCTGACGCGCCGGGGTGGCTTCTGCCAGCGCCTGCTGGAATTTGTAGCCTATATAGTAACCGTGCACCGCTTCGTCGCGAATGATCAGGCGGATCAGGTCTGCCGTGTTGGTCAATTTAGCGTGGCTTGACCAGTACATGGGCAAATAGAAGCCAGAATAGAACAGAAACGACTCAAGGAACACGCTGGCAACCTTGCGCATCAACGGATCATCCGAGCGGTAACGCTCTAAAATCAGCTGGGATTTTGCCTGCAGCGTAGGATTCTCTTCGCTCCAGCGAAACGCATCGTCGACATCGCGAGTAGCACACAGCGTGGAGAAAATAGAGCTATAGGAGCGCGCATGCACCGACTCCATAAACGCGATATTGGTATATACCGCCTCTTCATGGGGAGTACGGGCATCTTCCATCAGCACCGGTGCACCCACGCTACTCTGGATAGTATCCAGCAGTGTCAGACCAGTGAATACACGGATAGTCAACTGCTTCTCTTTATCCGTCAGGGTATTCCACGACTGAATATCGTTTGAGAGCGGCACCTTTTCAGGCAGCCAAAAATTACTGGTTAAGCGGTTCCACACTTCCAGGTCTTTATCATCCTGAAGGCGGTTCCAGTTAATCGCATCAACCCGCGATAAACGTTGCATTGTGTTCATAGCGTTACTCTTTAAAATTCGCTCAAAAACGTGCACTGAATGCCCGGGCATCAAAACCCAGGCTGGCAAAAACACGGACCTAATAAAGCGTAGCGCTCAATAACTGACGCCGGGCTTAAGTCACCTAACGGTTATAGCGTGCAGGAGACGCAACCTTCTACCTCGGTACCTTCTAAAGCGCTTTGACGCAGGCGGATGTAGTAAAGGGTTTTGATCCCCTTCCGCCAAGCGTAAATCTGCGCTTTGTTGATATCCCGCGTGCTAGCGGTATCAGGGAAGAACAGCGTTAATGATAGGCCCTGGTCAACGTGCTGCGAGGCTTCCGCGTAGGTATCGATAATTTTCTCAGGGCCAATTTCATAGGCGTCCTGGAAGTAGTCAAAATTCGCCTCATTGAGGAACGGTGCAGGGTAATAAACACGCCCCAACTTGCCCTCTTTACGGATCTCGATTCTCGCCGCCACCGGGTGAATACTGGAGGTGGAGTTGTTGATATAGGAGATTGAGCCCGTTGGCGGCACGGCCTGCAGGTTACGGTTGTATAAACCGTGAGCCATCACCGAGGCTTTCAGTTCCTGCCAATCATCTTGGGTTGGCAGTGCAATACCACTGCGCTCAAAAAGATCACGCACTTTGTCGGTGCGCGGCAACCACGCCTGCTCGATATATTTAGTAAAAAACTCACCCGAGGCGTAGGTAGAGTTGGCGAAATCCGCGAACGTATCGTTATGCTCAATGGCTAAGCGGTTAGACGCCCGGATGGCATGGAAGGCAACGCAGTAGAAGTAGAGATTGGTAAAGTCCAACCCTTCATCAGAGCCGTAGTAGATATGCTCACGCGCCAGGTAGCCATGCAGGTTCATCTGACCCAAACCAATCGCCCGGGACTTCGCATTTCCTTCGGCAATCGACGGTACGCTGCGCAGGTTGCTCATCTCTGACACTGCCGTTAGGCCGCGAATAGCGATTTCCACACTGGTGCCGATATCGCCTGAATCCATCACCTTGGCAATATTCATGGAGCCCAGGTTACAGGAGATGTCCTGACCGATTTTTCGATAGCCCAAGTCGTCGTCGTACTCGGTAGGCGTATTAACCTGCAAAATCTCTGAGCAAAGGTTGCTCATATTAATGCGACCGGCAATCGGGTTGGCGCGATTAACCGTGTCTTCAAACATGATATACGGATAGCCCGACTCAAACTGTAGCTCTGCCAGCACTTGGAAAAATGCCCGGGCATTGATCTTGTGCTTGCGAATACGCGCATCCGCGACCATTTCATGGTACTTCTCGGTAACGCTGATATCACCAAACGCGACGCCGTAAACGCGCTCCACGTCATAGGGTGAGAACAGGTACATATCGTCGTTGCGCTTGGCTAATTCAAAGGTGATATCTGGAATCGTAACGCCCAATGAGAGCGTCTTGATACGCACTTTCTCGTCGGCGTTTTCCCGCTTGGTATCCAAAAAGCGTAGGATATCAGGGTGATGAGCGTTTAAATAAACCGCCCCGGCACCCTGACGAGCACCCAGTTGGTTGGCGTAAGAGAAAGCATCTTCTAGCAGTTTCATGATCGGGATAATGCCCGATGACTGGTTCTCGATCCGCTTAATGGGAGCACCAGACTCACGAATATTGGTGAGCAGAAACGCAACGCCTCCACCACGCTTGGAGAGCTGCAGGGCGGAGTTAATCGAACGACCAATCGACTCCATATTATCTTCAATACGCAGTAAGAAGCATGACACCAGCTCGCCACGCTGCTGCTTACCGCAATTCAAGAACGTCGGGGTCGCTGGCTGGAAACGGCCGCTGATGATTTCGTCCACTAACGACTTGGCCAGCCCTTCCTCGCCACGCGCCAGGGTCAGTGCGACCATGCAAACACGGTCTTCATAGCGCTCTAAATAGCGCTTGCCGTCAAAGGTCTTCAGCGTGTAGCTGGTGTAGTACTTGAAGGCGCCCAGGAAACTAGGGAAGCGAAATTTATACGCATAGGCTTGCTCGAACAGTGCCTTAATAAAGGCAAAGCTGTACTGCGCCAGCATCTCGGCTTCGTAATACTGCTCTTCCACTAGGTAATCGAGCTTTTCTTCCAGCGAGTGGAAGAACACCGTGTTCTGATTAACGTGTTGCAAAAAGTACTGGCGGGCCGCTTCACGGTCTTTGCCTAGCTGTAACTCACCGTCGGTGCCGTACAGATTGAGCATAGCGTTAAGCGCATGGTAATCCAATGTACGCGCTTCAGAAGTCGCCGCAGGCCGTTTTGCCTCAACATTTTTAGTGGTGGCTACGCTTGTCGTTTCCAAAACTCTTCTACTCCTTTGCGAACCCTGGCGACATCTTCATCAGTGCCCAACAGTTCAAATCGATACAGCAGCGGCACGCTGCACTTTTCCGCGATAATACGCCCAGCCAGACCATACGCATCACCAAAATTAGTATTTCCCGCTGCAATCACCCCGCGCAGGAGGTTGCGGTTATGCGTGTCGTTTAGAAAATGAATCACCTGCTTAGGCACTGCCCCCTGCGCACTTCCCCCACCATAGGTAGGGGTAATTAAAATATAGGGCTGGGTAACCTGTAAAACAGGTTCATCTCGGCCTAGTGGCAGACGCTTGGCGGCAAAGCCAAGCTTTTCTACAAAACGATGGGTATTGCCTGACTTAGTAGAGAAATAAACCAAACTGCTGGCCATAGGTGTCTCTGGGCAACTTGCCAGCATCGCAGTGACCTCTAGGCCAGTGCTTGAATACGGTCTGGGCGGAAACCTGACCAGTGATTCTCACCCACGACAACGACGGGCAGCTGACGATAACCCAACGCTTCCACTTCTTCTTGAGCGCCTGACTCAGCGGTGATATCGATAACCGTATAATCAAGACCATGTTTGTCTAAAGCACGGTAAGTAGCGGTACATTGAACGCACGCAGGCTTGCTATAAATCTGAATTTCCATGGGTGACCCCTTTTCATAGCGGCATTTTTCGGGTAGAGCACATCTAGTGCTCTACCCCTTTTGAAAACACAACGCATACTATATATAGACCATCAGAAAATCAATTCAAGCATATGTGGTATTTTTAATCCACAGGTTATTGACAACTAATACCCAGGGCTCACCTATAGAACATCGGCATAGGGGCGGTCAGCATGGCTGACCGGTCCCCTGCCACACCACCCGGCATGCGGGTCCGCACCGGGCGGTTCGAGAAGTTAGGGTTATGAGAGACGGGGCACGCC
>JAMCZP010000174.1 GCA_023485185.1 Gammaproteobacteria bacterium | reverse complement strand
TATGACCTCGTGCCAACGCTGACTGTGTATCACGGATAGTATCGCCCGCTGCCAACATCTCAGGGTCGCCGCCCACGCTGAGACCGATATACTGCTCACCTAACAACCCTGCGGTAAGAATAGAGGCCGTGGAGTCTCTGGAAAGCTGGCCCTCTAGCTCGCTGTTTAAGCTCAGTACCACCCGCGCATCGTACCACTCTGTATCGAGTTCAATGGCTTCCACCCGACCTACGGTAACACCGGCCATGGTGACCCGAGCGCGAGGTTTTAAACCGCCAATATTGGCAAAATTGGCCTCCAGCTCAAACGACTGAGAAGGCGCGGAGAGCGTCAGACCACTAACGCGCAAGCCGAGGAACACAACCCCTAAGATGCCTGCAATCATAAACAAGCCAACACCGAACTCCATGGTTTTACTGCGTCTCATGTAACTGCTCCACCCATCAAAGTCCGCCGAACATAACGGCAGTCAGTACAAAATCAAGCCCCAGAACTGCAAGCGACGAATACACTACGGTGCGCGTTGTCGCGCGGGAGATACCTTCAGACGTTGGCACGAGGTCATAGCCTTGGAATACCGCGATCCATGTGACCACCACGGCAAACACCAGGCTTTTAATCATGCCGTTGCCGACATCATTGATGAAATCCACATTTGCCTGCATGTTGCTCCAGTAAGAGCCTTCAAATACGCCTAGCCACTCAACGCCAACTAAATAACCACCCCAGATACCGACCACGCTAAACCCCACGGTCAAAATAGGCAGCGCTACAAACCCCGCCCAAAGCCTGGGAGCCACGACGCGACGTAACGGATCAACACCAATCATTTCCATACTGGTTAGCTGCTCGGTGGCCTTCATTAAGCCAATCTCAGCGGTCAGTGCAGAACCCGCTCGCCCGGCAAACAGTAACGCCGCCACCACTGGCGCAAGTTCGCGCAAGAGCGAAAGTGCCACCATTTGTCCAAGCGCCTGCTCGGCGCCAAAGTCCACCAGTATGGTGTACCCCTGCAGCGCTAGCACCATGCCAATAAATAGCCCTGAAACAAGCACAATGGCCAGCGACAGCACGCCGACAAAATGCATCTGCTGTAGCCACAGTCGCCATCCCTCTCGGGATGGGATGCCCATCGCAGACTGAGCCAGAAATACACCGGCTCGCCCCAGCGCTTCCATTAAATCGCATCCACGACGCCCCAATCGGGTAATTCGCGCAGCGCCGCTTGAAAATTTTGACTGCATTGACCCTTCCTATATTTACCCTGCTTTAGTCCATTTAGCCTGACGTTGACACTCTAGCATCACCTAAAATGTCGCGATAAAACGCCTCAGCGGGGTAGTGAAATGGCACTGGGCCATCGGGCTCGCCATGGATAAACTGGCTCACCCGCGGATCCTGATTGATATCCAGCGTCTGCGGTGTACCGTGAGCCACTACCTGACCATCAGCGATGAGATAGAGGTAGTCTGCAATGCTCAATGTCTCCTTAATATCGTGCGATACCACCACCGACGTCAGCTGTAGTGCTTGATTAAGGCGTTTAATCAGCTGAACCAATACCCCCATCGAAATCGGATCCTGCCCGACAAACGGCTCATCATATAAAATCAGCTCAGGATCAAGGGCCATTGCACGCGCTAAAGCCACCCGTCGAGCCATCCCCCCCGACAGCTCAGCTGGGGTTAATTCACGCGCACCGCGTAAACCCACGGCCTGAAGCTTTAGCAATACTAAATCGCGCACCATGGTATCGGGCAGATCGGTATGCACGCGCAGCGGAAATGCAACATTTTCAAAGACATCTAAGTCAGAGAAAAGCGCTCCGCTCTGAAACAGCATCCCCATTCGCTTACGCAGCGTAAACAGCGCTTTTCGGGAGAGGCGGTGCACATCTTGCCCATCAATTAAAACTCGCCCTCTATCAGGCACTAGTTGCCCGCCAATCAACTTGAGTAACGTGGTTTTACCCGTACCGCTGGGCCCCATAATTGCCGTTACTTTCCCCCGCGGTATGGTCATATTGACACCACGGAAAATGTCGTGATCTCCACGTGAAAAATAGAGGTCTTCAATTTCAATAAAAGGAGCATCTGTCATAGATCAGTTGACTCTTAGCGGGCGCAGCCAGGGCTCATTATATTACCCTATTTACTTTCGCCGCAGTTAAAAAACAGTGTTTCTAAAACATTATCGAACAACGTACTATAACTCCACTAGACAACCCTAAGCGAACGAGTGTTCCTACTAATATAAAAAACAATTAGCCAGCAACCTTTATCAAGGCACAGGCGAACTAGTGCCTACAAGCACGATCAAGATGTTATTCTAGCCTCTAGATTTTTTTACATTTTCAATCGTCAAGAGATATCGCTATGCGCCAGCCTCTCGCTCCACCCAGCCTATTACGCGAAAGCGCACTGCGTACGCTGCAAATTGAGCAGGCTGCTATTGGTGGCCTTCAGGAAAAGCTGGACGAAAGTTTTGACCGTGCCTGCGAGCTGATACTCGCTTGCCAAGGGCGTGTGGTGGTCACTGGTATGGGTAAATCAGGGCATATAGCAGGTAAACTTGCCGCAACGCTTGCCAGTACGGGAACGCCGGCTTTTTTTGTTCACCCAGGAGAAGCTAGCCACGGCGATCTTGGTATGATTACCCGAGCAGATGTCGTGCTTGCCCTTTCAAACTCTGGAGAAACGGTTGAAGTTACCGCTCTTCTACCACTTTTAAAGCGCTTGGGAATCCCACTGGTTAGTATGACGGGGCGCCCAAACTCCACGCTGGCAAAACATGCGGATGCCCACTTAAACAGCGGCGTTGAGCGCGAAGCGTGCCCCTTGGATCTTGCGCCGACCAGCTCAACTACCGCTGCCCTTGCACTAGGCGACGCGCTGGCAGTAGCACTTCTCGAAGCGCGGGGCTTTACGGCCGAGGACTTTGCGCTCTCTCATCCTGGCGGCAGCCTGGGTAAGCGGCTGCTACTTCGGGTAAGGGATCTTATGCACGATGGCACCCGACTGCCCCAAGTAGCGCTAGGCAGCCCGCTGCGCGATGCCTTGTTAGAAATCACTCGCCAAGGGCTGGGGTTCACCTGCGTCGTAGATAGTAACGGCCACTTAGCGGGGGTTTACACCGATGGCGACCTGCGACGCACCCTTGATCAGTTTCACAACCTGCATGACGTTCTTGTCGACGATGTCATGACGCGCCCCGGCAAACGCATTGGCCCCGACATCCTAGCCGCAGAAGCGGTTCGCATTATGGAAGAGAGCCGCATTACAGCTTTAGCCGTGGTGGATGAACAACAGCGACCTATTGGCGCTCTACATATGCACGACCTACTCGCCAGCGGCGTTATTTAACCCTCAATCACAAATGTTAGTGACTTACTTAACGGAGACTATATGAGCCTACCTGCATCCCTACTTGATCGGCTCCGTCGCGTACGCCTATTGGCTCTGGATGTTGATGGCGTACTGACGGATGGTCGACTTTACTTTCAGGCTGACGGCATCGAAATCAAAGCTTTTCATACTCAGGATGGGCATGGCCTAAAGCTGCTAAAACGGGTAGGCGTTCATGTAGCCCTGATTACAGGCCGTGATTCGCCAATGGTAAGCCAGCGCGCTGCAGCACTCGGCATCGACCATGTTTATCAAGGCTGTGAAGATAAACTCACCACCTTGCGCACCCTTTGCCAGCGCCTGGACTTAGAACTGGAGCAGGTAGCTTACTGCGGTGATGACCTCCCCGACCTCTCCGCTATCAAGCGTTGCGGTGTCGGCATTACCGTTCCCAACGCGCCGGACTATATGCACACCCATGCCGACTGGATCACCGAACGGCTAGGTGGGCACGGCGCTGTGCGCGAAATCTGTGACACGCTGCTCGATGCCCAAGGCCACTGGGGGGCGGTGTTAGATACCTACTTGCATGGTCGCAACTAAATGTTTAAACGAATTAAAACTCGCGCATGGTTAACGGGGCTTGTTATCGGCTTGGGGGTGCTGCTGGTTTGGCTTGAACCCGGCGGGCCTCAACGAATCGCTATCGACCCTGAGGCACAGGCACAAGAGCCTGGCCATGTGCTCGAAAATGCAGAAATTACCCTTTTTGGGGAAAACGGTAATACCTTACAGTCGCTGCAAACACCGCACCTTATCCATACTCCGCAAAGCGGTGAAACGTGGTCAGAAGAGCCTAGAGCAGTTTTGTATGACAGCGAAAATCGTCAATGGCTAGCCAACGCCGATGTCGGCACACTCAACGCCAACACTCATGCCCTTGTGCTATCCGGCTCAGCTCGTCTGATTGCCCCTGACGAAGGCTGGCAACTTGATACAGAGTTATTGCACTATGATGGACTAAATCAACATGCATGGAGTGAAACACCCGTTTTGCTGCAGCAGCCCCCACAGCAGATGAGCGCTTCACGTATGGATGCATGGCTTAATGATAGCCAGGTCCGCTTAACTGACAATGTGCGCGGCACGCATCCCCCGGCCACACAACGTTAACAGGAGTCGCCATGAAAACACTTATCTGCACCGCTCTTATTGCACTAGCGGTACCGCTGTCAGCGGCGGCCCAGTCTAGCCCCTCCCAGCAGCAGGCTCCAGTGGAAGTAGAAGCCGATCGCTTAGACCTGGATCAACGCGCCGGTACTGCCGTTTACACTGGCGATGTCGATATTCGACAAGGTGAAATGCAGCTTCGAGGCGATCGTGTGGAAATCCAACGTAATGACGCAGGCGAGCTCTCCCTTGCCACATCCACCGGCGAAC
>JAMCZP010000055.1:4226-4792 GCA_023485185.1 Gammaproteobacteria bacterium | reverse complement strand
CCGGCCCGATCATGTTCCAAGAGAATCTGTCGCTGATCTACGCGCTGTTTATGGGCATCATGTTCAGCTCGTTGGTGTTGCTGATGGTGGGTAATGTCGCCATCAAGTACTTCTCATTGATTGCCGACATTCCTAAATCGGTGCTCTTTCCCATCGTCTTAATGTTCTGCGTTTACGGCGCTTATGCCGTTAATAATGACACCTTTGATGTATGGCTAATGCTGGCTTTCGGCGTCGTAGGCTATATCTTCAACCGTGCCGCGATCCCGGCAGCGCCCTTTTTAATCGGTTTTATCCTCGGGCCAATGTTTGAAGATAACCTGCGCCGCTCATTACTGATTGGGCATAACGATCTCTCGATCTTTGTACGCGGCCCCATTACCTGGGCTTTCATTGCCTTAACAGTGGGCTCCATTTCCCTGGCGCTCTACCGCTTTATTGCTGCGCGTCGCGAAGCACGTAACGCTGCCGATAAATCGCAGCAAGTGTGAGGCAATAGGAGACTGACCATGGCGGGACCGCTAACAGGGCTGCGAGTGCTGGATTTAAGCCGCGTAATGGCGGGC
>JAMCZP010000055.1:0-4216 GCA_023485185.1 Gammaproteobacteria bacterium | reverse complement strand
GGGCGACGACACCCGCCACTGGGGCCCTCCCTGGCTGAAGGACAGCGAGGGCAAGGATACTCGCGAGTCGGCCTACTATCTTTCGGCCAATCGCGGCAAACACTCGGTCACTGTCGATATCAGCCAGCCAGAAGGGCAGGCGCTGGTGCGTGAGTTAGCCGCTGAAAGTGACATTCTGGTCGAGAACTTCAAAAGCGGAGGACTCGCGCGCAAGGGGCTCGACTACGCCACCCTAGAAGCGATCAATCCTGGTTTGATTTACTGCTCGATCACCGGGTTTGGCCAGACGGGGCCAATGGCCGCAATGGCAGGCTATGACTACCTGATTCAAGCCCAGGCAGGCTTAATGAGTATTACCGGTGCGGCAGATGGGGAGCCGGGTGCGGGGCCTCAACGGGTAGGCATGGCGGTCTCTGACCTGACCACCGGCATGAATGCCACCATCGCGATTCTCGGCGCATTGCACCACCGGCACAGTACCGGGGAGGGCCAGTATATCGATATGGCGCTGCTGGATGTTCAGGTCAGTTGGCTGGCCAATCAGGCGCTTAATTACTTCTGCAGCGGCACACCGCCAACCCGTACCGGTGAATATCACTCCAACTTGGTGCCTTACCAACCGTTCCCTACCGCTGACGGCGAAAAGGTGATTATCGCCATTGGCAACGATGGTCAGTTCAAGCGTTTCTGCGAGGCGGTGGGGCGCTCTGAACTGGCAGCCGACCCTAGGTTCAGCACCAATCCCGCGCGGGTTAAACATCGCCTTGAGCTGATTCCTCTGATGGTGGAAATTACACAGAGCCGTGCCAGCAATGAATGGATCGAGATGCTGGGTGCTATTAGCGTCCCCTGCGGGCCGATTCAGAATATTGCCCAGGTTTTTGACGACCCGCAGGTTCGGGCGCGCGGCATGCAGGTAGAGCTTAAGTCTGAAACCGGTTCGGTTCCTGGCGTGGCGAACCCTATCAAGTACTCCAAGACGCCGCTTGAGTACCGTAAGCCGCCCCCACGCCTGGGTGAAGATACCGATAGTGTATTGGAGCGCTTACTGCACAAAGGCGCTGCGGAAATTAGCGCCTTGCGTGAAAAGGGCGTAGTGAAATAAACCTTCGTGTTGTCTAACCGACCGTCACTCCACCGCAGACATATAGCGTCTGACCGGTAATAAAGCCGCTGCGCTTATCGCAGAAGAAGCTGACCGCCTGCGCGACGTCTTCTGGCTGGCCCATACGCTGTAGCGGAATATTGTCGATGATACGGCGAGCACGCTCAGAGTCAGGTGGGTTGTTCTGCCAGAAGGCACTGGTGGCGATAGGGCCTGGGGCGACGCAGTTGACCGTAATACCATGCTCAGCAAGCTCCAGCGCCCAAGTGCGGGCCATGGATTGCAGCGCTCCCTTCGTGGCGCTGTAGATCGTGCGAGCTTCCTTGCCGAGTACCACGCGGCTGGCATTCATAACGATGCGCCCCATCCGCTGCGCCTTCATGGCTGGCAGCAGTGCCTGGGTGCAGATCAGCGCCGAGCGCACGTTCAGGTGCATCAATTTGTCGAAGTCCTCAAGCCTCGCCTCTTCAAGCAGTGCAGGCGCAACAATACCGACGTTGTTGATCAGCCGGGTCACCGTATAACGCTCGGCGATTTCCGCCATTACCCGGCGAGTAGTGTCGGCGTCGGCAAGGTCGATCTGGTAGGCGTCTGCTTGCAAAGACGCCACTTCCGGCGCAACGATATCCACCCCGATAACGCGATAGCCATCCTGTTGGAGACGCAAAGCAATGGCTTGGCCGATGTTTCTCGCCCCGCCAGTGACAACGGCGCAATGTTGTTGATCAGAGTGTTGGTTCATTGTTGTTGTCCTTGGCTGGGATAAACCTTGTTGAAAACACAAACTATTTAAAACGCGAGTTATTTAAAACGCCATTAGCTCCGATAGTGTCAACAGCCAGATAATCAGGCTAAGTGTGAAGAACGAGGCGATTGTGGCGACCAGCATCGCAGCAGCGCTGACACCGCCAAGCCCGTAGCGTTGGCCCAGCAGGGGGTAAATACTAATCATCGGCGCCGCGGAGAAGAGCACAGCACCCACAATGTAGAGAGGGTCAATGCCTGGAATAAGCAAAAATGCGATTAAGATAACCAGCGGATGAATGAGCAGTTTGCCAATTACAATTTGCCCAACGTCCCTGGCCATGCCTTTGACCTGTAGACCAAACAGCGCACCGCCGATCACAAAGAGCGCCGCAGGGCCAGCGGCATTGGCCAGCATATCAATGGCCTTAAACAGAGGCACAGGAATCTTTAACCCTGTAACGGCTAAAAAAATACCGACGAGTAAGCCCATCAGAACAGGGTTTTTGGCCAGGCTTAGAGCGGTCTGCTTCACTGTTTTCCACACGCTGGCCCCTTGCTGGGAAGACATCTCAGCCAAAATCAGTGCGGCAGGGATAATAATCAGCGTTTCGATCACCATATTGAGGGCCAGTAACACAGCCGCTGGTGAGCCAATCACCATCACGGCGACAGGGTAGCCTACAAAGCCGCTGTTGGCCGCTGCCATCCCTAACGCCTGCATAGCACTGACGTTGAGAGGCTGGCGCTGGTACCTCATGCTGAGCAGTAGCCCGCCGCCAAAAACCACCAAGGAGCCCAGCCCGTAGGCCACCATATAGTTGAGTTGCAGTATTTCTTCTAGCGGGTGCTGGGTTAAGGCTCTGATGACCAGTGCGGGCAGCGCGAAGAACATTACAAATACGCCGACACCCTGCATCTGTTCGCGCTGGATCAGCCCGCTCCACCTAGCAATATAACCTGCACTGATTAACAAAAAGATAGGGGTAGTAATGGCAAGAATGGCGAGCATAAAGTCTCTGACTTGTCGGTGATGAGAAAGTAAATATAGCCCCACTTATCAGACCAATTTAGCATGGCGTTCGAATCACGAACAATTGTACGTTTGTCCGGTATGCGACAGCCAATGCGCCAATCAATGAGGAATGCTTATGCCCGCCGCGTTTTTAAAACACCCGTTTATGAGTCAACACGCCTTGGGCGAGTGTGATGACGACGCTATGGTGCAGGCCATGCTGGCATTTGAATTAGCTCTGGCAGAAGTGCAAGAAGCCAGCGGTGCGGTGCCGAAAGGCGCCAGCCAGCAGATGCGTACCCTGATGGAGCATGCGACTTTCGACACTGCTGCGATTGCCGACGGCATCGGCAGTGGCGGCAATGTGGCGATTCCGTTTGTTAAGCAGGGGCGTTCGCTGCTACCCAATGAGCTTAAGCGTTACTGGCACCAAGGCGCAACGAGCCAGGACGTTGTCGACTCCGCATTAATGCTGCTGCTAAAACCACGCTTAGCAGCGTTGGATAATTTGCTGAAGCGCTGCCGGTTGGCGGCGTTAGCGATTATGGATGCCCACATAGACACGCCGATGGTGGGGCGCACGCTGATGCAGCAGGCGCTGCCGATTACCTTTGGTGTCAAGGTAGCCCACTGGGCCGTTGGGTTAGAGCAGAGTCGCCGCCGTTTAGGTACTGTTGAGCTTCCCGTTCAGTTTGGTGGTGCGGTAGGCGTGCACTCGGGCTGGGATACGCTGGGTCTTGAGTGGATGGACGCTTTGGCCGCGCGACTAGGCTTGGCGGTGCCAGTGTTACCCTGGCATACCGACCGTTACCCCATCCATGCGCTTGGCACAGCGTTAGATGCCATTGCGGGCGCCGCTGAAAAAATCGCCTTGGATGTGTCGCTACTGACGCAAACAGAAGTGGGTGAAGTAGCCGAACCCTCAGCCCCAGGGATGGGCGAGTCCTCATCCATGCCCCACAAACGCAACCCAGTACGCTGCGCGCTGATTCGCGGCGCAGCCCGTCAAGTACATGGTCACGCTGGCGTGTTGATTAACGCTGCTGCCCACCCCCTTGAACGTGGCTTGGGTGAATGGCATGCGGAGTGGGCACCGTTGATGGAGAGTGCACTGCTGTTGGAAGGCGCCTTAGAGCAAGTCGCCGTGCTATTAGAAGGACTCGAAGTCCACTCCGATAACATGTTGCGCAACTTGGCTGCCACGGGCGGCGGCATTATGGCCGAACCGGTAGCGCGTTTATTAACGCCCTACTTGGGCGCGGATGCAGCAAAAGCAGTCAGCGCCGCGGCAGCCGAAACATCACGTCGTGAGGCACGCCCCTATTCTGAGGTCCTGGCTGACGTGCTAGCCG
>JAMCZP010000144.1 GCA_023485185.1 Gammaproteobacteria bacterium | reverse complement strand
AAGCAGGCTAATGGTCTCTATGCTGCAAGGAATCCATCGCGCGTATCTCAAAACGCCAAGTATTCGCAGGAGGCACTGATGCAGTCACAATTTTATACGCTTACCGATTACCCCAACGGTTTACCTGATCGCGTTCTCTTTAAGCTGGAAACGCAAACGCTGCCTGACCTAGCCGAAGGTGAAGTACGCATTAGCAATCGCTGGCTATCTGTGGATCCTTACATGCGTGGCCGCATGAGCGGCATTCGCACCTATGTGGAGCCATTTGAGCTCGGTAAGCCGATGGAAGGCGGTGCTATTGGCGAGATCATTGCTTCCAACGATTCGCGTTTGAAAGTAGGTGACATTGTTACTCACATGGGGGGTTGGCGTGACATCGCACAGCTTCCCGCTGAAGGCATTACCCCACTGCCTAACCACGGCATACCAGAGCAAGCATATTTAGGTGTATTGGGCATGCCGGGTATGACCGCCTGGACTGGCCTCAACCTGATTGCTGAGTGCAAACCTGGCGATAATGTACTCGTGAGCGCGGCTAGCGGTGCAGTTGGCTCACTGGCAGTTCAGTTAGCCAAAGCCAAAGGCTGCCATGTGGTGGGCATTGCTGGGCCCGCGCATAAGCTAGCCTGGCTGGAATCGCTAGGTATCGAACCGGTTAGCTACCGTGACCGTACTGCACTGGAGCTAAGCGATGCGATTAAACTCGCCAGCCCCAATGGTATCGATGTGTATTTCGAAAACGTGGGTGGGGTGTGCCTGGAAGCCGCGCTTAGCCAGTTAAACGAAGGCGCACGTATCGCCGTGTGCGGTATGATTGAAAGCTACAATGCGCAAGCGCCCACTCCAGGCCCTAGCAATCTCTCGCAGTTATTGATACGTAAAGCCAAGATGCAGGGCTTTATCGTCTCAGACCACTGGGCTAGCTACCCCTACTTCTTGAACGAGGTGGCGCCTCAAGTGGCACAGGGCAAGTTAGCCTATAAAGAGACGGTGAAAGAGGGTTTGGAAAGTACGCCGGATGCATTCCTCGCCCTCTTTGAAGGTGGCAACACCGGCAAAATGCTCGTTAAGTTATAACCCCCCCCCTCCATTTCCTCCCCATCAAGACGAGAAATGCGTACTGGTAGGGTGCACCTAAGAAAATATCATCAAATCGTTAGACCAAAAGCGAATTGATAATTAAAATCATTAATGATGAAGGTGTGTTTTAACCCATCGGCGGCGTCGATGGGTTAGAGCGCGTTGTGGGTGCGCTGTAACAAGGGGATCTCTCATGGAAGAAAACACGCGTAATCACTATAAATGGCCAGCGATTGTCGTTGGCGCTCTACTAATCATTGCAGGTTTGATACTGGCTATTGGTGGCGGCAAGTTGCTCAGCCTAGGTGGCAGCGCCTACTATTTAATAGCCGGTATCGGTTTTATTGCCTGCGGCATTTTACTTGCCAAGCGTCATAGCGCGGCACTCTGGCTTTACGCGTTGATTCTTTTCGCCACATTGGTCTGGGCAATCTGGGAAGTGGGTTTAGATTGGTGGCAGCTGGTGCCGCGGGTCGCCATTCCCTGCCTAATTGGCATCGTGTTATTACTGCCCTGGTGGCGTAAGCCACTGCACTCACGTGGTGGCAGCATAGCACTAGTAGGCAGTATTGCCGCTGCAATCATTGTGGCCATTGCAAGTCAGCTCAACGACCCCGCCACTATCGAAGGAGTGCTGGCTAATAATCGCCAATCGAACGCCGATAATATTAATCCTGCCCAAGTAGCAGGCGATGACTGGCCCGCCTATGGTGGCACCAATGCAGGCACTCATTACTCTTCGCTAAGCCAAATCAACCCAGCCAATATCGGCGAACTTAAGGAGGTATGGCGCATACAAACCGGCGATAAGGCTGGCCCCAATGCGCCACCTGAGATCACCAATCAAAATACGCCGTTAAAAGTGAACGGCAACTTGTATATCTGCACATCGCATAGCCGGGCCATGGCACTATCACCGGAAACCGGCGAAACCCTTTGGGAGTTTGATCCTGAAATCAGCACCATGGGGGCGGATGACTTCTCCGGCTGGGCGCATATGACCTGCCGTGGCCTTGCTTACTATGATGCCGCTAACTACTCCAGCAGTGGCGATGCATCCGAGAGCAGTCTGCCAGCCTCTTATGACATCTTCGATAATGGTGATATTTTCAGCCTAGACCTCTCCTTTCTAGCACTGCTGTTTGGTGTAGAAGATAGCAACACTCAGCCCATGCTTAGCGAAACCGACGTGATGTGCCCACGCAGGCTTTACCTGCCAACGGCAGATGCACGTTTGATTGCTTTAAATGCCGATACTGGCGAGCGGTGCGCTAACTTCGGCGATAACGGCGAAGTCGATCTTACCAATAACATTGGCGATTTCTCCCCTGGTGGGTATTACTCCACCTCCCCCGCGACGGTGACTGAAAACCTGGTCATTCTGGGTGGTCACGTCACCGACAACAGCTCCACCGACGAGCCATCCGGCGTTATTCGCGCCTTTGATGTTCACACTGGCGAGCTGGTTTGGAATTGGGATAGTGGCAATCCTGATGAGACCGCCCCATTGCCTGAAGGCGAAACCTACACGCGTAATTCACCCAACGTATGGGCACCTATCAGCGTCGATGAAGCGTTAGGCATGGTTTACCTACCCATGGGAAATGCTACACCGGATCAGTACGGTGCCAATCGGACTGAAAATGACGAAACCTATAGCGCAAGCCTAGTGGCACTTAACCTGGAAGATGGACAGGTTGAGTGGGTTTACCAGTTCGTACACCACGACTTATGGGACATGGATACGCCTGCCCAACCGGTGTTGATTGATCTAGTCACTGACAATGGCATCCAGACTGCCGTCATTCAGCCCACCAAGCAGGGCAGCCTTTACGTACTTAACCGCGAAACTGGCGAGCCTATCGTGCCGATTGAAGAGGTGGCGGTACCCCAGGGTGCCGTTGACGGCGACTGGACAGCAGCAACCCAGCCACGCTCAGCGCTTAACCTTTTGCCACCGCCGCTCACCGAGCGCGATATGTGGGGCGCGTCCCCGTTTGACCAAATGATGTGTCGCATTCAGTTCAACTCTTTGCGCTACGAAGGCCAGTACACGCCACCTTCACTGGAAGGCAGCATTGTTTATCCTGGCAATGTGGGCGTGATGAACTGGGGCGGCGTTGCGGTTGACCCCGAACGCCAGGCGCTATTCACCGGTGCAAAATATCTGGCATTTGTGTCCACACTGATTCCCCGCGACGAGGTTGAAGAGGGCCAGGGCTCCGCCAGCGAGCAGGGGTTGCAACCCAACGAAGGCGCACCTTATGCGGTTGAGCTAGGGCCACTGCTCTCAGTACTCGGCCTGCCCTGCCAAGCGCCCTCTTGGGGGGATGTGGCGGGTATCGATCTGCAAAGTAATGAAGTGGTGTGGAAGCATCGCAATGGCACAACGCGGGACAGCATGCCATTTAACCTGCCGATTGGTTTAAATGTTGGTGTGCCCGCACTGGGCGGCCCACTTACCACGGGGGGCGGCGTTTCATTTATGAGCGGCACACTGGATCAATACCTGCGCGGATACGATATCACTACCGGTGAAGAGCTTTACAAAGCGCGCCTACCTGCGGGCGGCCAAGCCACGCCTATGACCTATACCGGCAACGATGGACGCCAGTACGTGGTTGTCACAGCGGGTGGACACGGCACCTTTGGCACTAAGATGGGAGACTATGTGATTGGGTACGCGCTGCCAGAGTAACCGGCTCGCTGAGACTAATCACTCATACCAGTCACTCATACCAGTACAACCACTAACAGAACCGGGCGGCGCGCAGTGAACACCACAGAGCGCCGCCCGATCCTATTTATGCTGAGGCTAACATGATGCACAGATTAAAATTATGCATGGATTAAAACAGCACTTCCAAACCGCCATAAACACTGCGCCCTGGGGCGGGCTCATAGAAACGCCCAAAGGTGCCGTTGATACGCACGTTGGCGTAGTGCTCTTCATCCAGCAGATTGCGTATGCCGAGGTAAGCATTCAGCCGCGTATCGCCTCCTAACTGCCAGCCATCCCCCGCCCGCAGGTTTACCAGCCAGTAGCTTTCCACTTCGGTGTCATTGGCGTTATCTGCCACCATGTCGCCTACATATTGGGTCTCTAGCGTTGCAAAACGCTCACCCAAGCCCTGCCACGTTAGTTGATTGACCCAGGTTTGTTCGGGCAGACCGGGAATACGATTACCCCCAAAGTTTTGCGTCGGTGTCGCAAATTGATCAAATTCATAACGGGCTAATGTTAAGGCGCTATCCAACCGCCACTGATTAGCCAACTGCCAGCCGAGCGCTAGCTCAATACCATCACGATCCGTATCGCCTGCATTCTGATAGAAAGTGCGTCCACCCTCGTCGAAAGGCACAAGCTCATCGCGCACACGTACCGAAAACAGCGCAAGATCGTAATCCATTGCCAGCGGTTCAACGTAGCCGCGCAGACCTACCTCACGGTTCCAAGCTTTTTGTGGCGCGATAGCGGGATTAAAACCACCGCCTGCCGGGTTAGCAAACTCTGAGAATGTCGGTGTTTCAAAGGCTGTACCGGTGTTCACATAAGCCTGATGCTGGGGACGATACTGATAGCTTAGCCCTGCTGAGCCACTCCATTCGTTAAAAGTGCGCTCGCCACTTTGATCGCCATCTTCTAAAAAGCGGTCATCCACTTCCAGCTCAACCCGGTCAAAGCGCGCGCCAAGCGAAAACGTCACTTGCTCGGTCAGCGCCAAATCGCCTTGAGCAAAGATGCCCGTCGATGTTCCTGTCTGGGTCTCTTCCGCCACTTGCTCGCCGACCACCCCTTGCGGATTGACATCATTGCGAAAACGCTCATCGTCTTGGCGGGCAACATCAATACCTGCGATGTAGCTCAACGGCAGGCTGCCCAGCGTGATCTCGTGGTGATACTCAGCACTGCCGCCCACGTAGTCACGCTGATAACCCAAACGGCTATCGCCCACATAAGGCAACTGCTGCTCAAAATCGCGCTGAGCGATGAACCCCCGCAGGTAAAACTCGCCAGGGCCTGCAGCAAGGTCTTCATACTGCAAAGCGATCAACTGCTGATCAACACTTTGCCCTGCATCCAATGCCAGAGAGTTAGGCGCTGCCTGGTGTCGTCCTGCGGCGACTTCGGCAGCCGTTAGCGCGCCGGCATCTTCCGAGCGGGGATTCTCCAGCAGATTCACAATCGCCGTTAATGCACGTCCGCTACCTAATTCGCGGTGCAGCTTAGCGTTTAAAAGGTACTTCTCTGTTGAGCTTTGCTCGCGATAACCATCCACGTTAAGCGCCGACAGGCTAACGTGATGCGACCAATCACCATAGGCGCCACCGGTTTGCACCACGGCTTTACGATAGCCATCGCTGCCCACCTCAGCGCGCACACTCGACCCAGGGTTGCTTCGGCCATCAGCGGTAGTCACATCAATCACCCCTCCCGCCGCATTGCCATACAGCACAGACGAAGGACCGCGGATAACTTCAATGCGCTCGGCGCTATCCAGATCAACCGCATCAAGCTGAGCCTGACCATCAGGCAGCGTATAGGGAACTCCATCCACCATCACCGTAATCCCGCGTACCCCAAAAGGCGCCCGCGCGCCAAAGCCGCGTATCGCAATTCGCTGCCCTTGAGCAAAATTATCACGGTTCTGCACGAACACACCCGGCCCCCTTACCAGCGACTCATCCAGCCGAGCACGCTGCTGCCCCTGGGCAATGGCTTCGCGATCAAGCGTTGAGACCGCGGCGGGTGTTGCATAGAGCTCCCGTTCTAAACGGGGAGCAGTTACCTGCATCGCAGGCATCTCTTCTGTCGTTGTCTGCGCCCAGACAGGTACGCTAGTGAGACAACTAAATAGGCATAACGAAGTAGCAGAGAGCTTCAGCACGGGGTCCCTCCCAGGAGCCTTGTTAACACTTAACGGTTAAACATTACTTGGAAACAGCGAACAATTGATGACTTTACCAGTCAGAACGTAGGATAAGCGTCGATTAGTGTGGCGGCTGCGCTTATACTTGCAAGCGTCAATTATCCTGAAAGCACAATTTCCCTGAAAACATAGTTACCCTGAAAGCATAGGAGGCTTCATGGCGTTTACCGCGACGGATCCAATTAAGATGATTTTTGCCGTTATTTTCCCACCTCTAGGCGTGTTTTTTGAGGTTGGATTTAAAGGGCACTTCTGGCTGAATATTATTCTGACACTGTTTGGCTTCATACCAGGCATCATTCATGCCTTCTATGTCATTTTGAAGCACTAGTTTTCAGTAGCTCGTATTAACTTGTTCGTATTAACGTGTTGTATTAACTCAGGCGCCTTCTGGCGCCTGAGTTGTTTCAGCACCCAGCTAACAAACCAGCCAGGCTGAACACTGTAAACAGCGCACTGATGGGAGCTAGCGGCCACCTTAATGTTTTTCAGTGAGGCGCAGCGATATCAACTAAATGCGTAGGTGGTAACAAATCAAGGCTCGCCTTCATAGTGCGCACCTCCTCCGCAGGCGGGCGCCCAAAAAAGCGTTTGAACTCACGGCTAAATTGGGACGCGCTTTCGTATCCCACTCGGCTTCCTGCCGCCGCTGCCGTCAACCCATCCCGTATCATTAACAGGCGGGCGTGGTGCAAGCGGGTCGATTTAATGTACTGAATAGGCGAGGTTTGTGTAACTGCCTTAAAGTGCAGGTGAAAAGCGGGTGCACTCATCCCGGCCTCACTCGCCAAGCCACCCACCTCCAATACATCAGCATAGTTCGTATGAATACGTTTTAGCGCCTTGGCAATTTTACCAAATTGCCCGTAATGGGAGAGCGCTGACCGCACACTGCCGCCTTGTTCTCCAACCAATACTCGATAACAAATCTCCCTGACAATGGAAGGGGCAAGTATGCGTGCTTCCGCAGGCGTGGCTAGCGCATCAAGCAGACGTAATATCGCTTCTGTCAGCGGTTCTTCCAGCGGAGTAGAAAGCATGCCGCGCGGCTTCTCCACTGAATGGCTGCCTGACTCCTCCAGCAGCGTTATTAATTCAGCGATCAGGACCGCATCAAGGCGAATGGCGATGCCTAGCATGGGCTCCTCAAGGCTACCTTCCGTTTCTGAAGTGAACGGCAACGGAACAGAGAGCACAAGATAATGCTGAGCATCATAGAGATAGACACTGTTCCCCAAATAGCCACGCTTACGCCCCTGGCAAATAATGACAATACTGGGCTCGTAAAGAACCGCCGTGTTTTTCAGCGGACGGTTAGAGCGCATAAAGCGCACGTCAGCCAGCAGTGACTGTGTATACCCTTCGTGGGGGGCGAGCTGGTACAAACGCTGAACAATATTGCCATGAACCGTAGAATCGCTATTCGCTGACATATTCGCTACCTCAAACGGTTAACGGCAACCTGAAACATAAAGGGCCTTTATTACCAAAAGAGTAATATACATATTTCAAGGCTATGGAACCCACCTTCATCCATTCAAACAATAGGATTAGGCAAGCATGCAATAGGATTGTCTCTGTTGCCACTCGCGCCAGATAGCTAATCTTCTCCAGGTACTCATCAACGAGAGATTTAGCACATGACAGTTTCAACTAACCATTCATCAATAACCCTTCCATCAAAAGTTGTTTTATTAACCGGCGCCAGCAGTGGCATCGGCGAAGCCACTGCTCGTTGGCTAGCTGGCCAAGGGCATCGCCTCATCATCGGTGCACGCCGTACCGACAGGCTGGAAGCATTAACCAAGACCATTCGCGCTGAAGGTGGCACGGTGGATTATCAAACACTGGATGTTACCGATCTAAAGAACATGCAGTTGTTTGCAGATTTCGCTCTCACTATCCATGGCCGTATTGATGTCATCATTAACAACGCTGGCGTTATGCCGCTCTCACCGCTGGCGGCGCTCAAGGTTGATGAATGGAATCGCATGATCGACGTCAATATCCGCGGCGTACTCAACGGAATTGCCGCCACTCTCCCTACCCTACAAGCCCAGCAAAGCGGCCAAGTAATCAACGTATCTTCCATCGGCGGATTCTCGGTCGTCCCAACTGCTGCGGTCTATTGCGCTACTAAATATGCGGTGCGCGCCATTTCCGATGGACTACGTCAGGAAACCGACAACATCCGCGTAACCTGTGTTTATCCAGGTGTAGTGGAGTCTGAACTGGCGAATACCATTACAGATACAGAGGCCGCTAAAGCCATGGTGGCTTATCGTCAGATTGCGCTTAAACCCGAAGCCATCGCCTCGGCTATTGCACATGCTATCAATCAACCGAATGACGTTGATACCAGCGATATCGTCGTAAGGCCTACCGCAAGTTACTAACTCCGCACGCCTTTAGCGATTACTAAATGGAGCCCGAAATGTACACGCCATTACGACGTCAACTGACCGCACTCCCCAGCCTGATACTCACCAGTGTCTTGTTTTCAATCTCCGCACAGGCGACAACCACGGAAACACGCAGCGAACGGGGAGCAGAAGTAATCCGCAGCCTTAATCAGGGTGAAAACCAGCCAAATTTGGAAGCGATGCGTGAGGAGTTCCCCTTTCTTGCCGAGGCTACTGAAGCCTACGCGCTTGGGGATGTTTGGAGCAGGCCGGGCCTTGATAACCGCACACGACAACTTGCGGCTGTGGCGGCTATGGCGGCTCTGGGTGAAGTTGGCATGATGCGTGTGCATGCAGACTATGCACTCAACATTGGTGTTAGCGAAGAAGAGCTGAAAGAAATAGTTTACCTGATCACAGTGCCCGCAGGCTTTCCGCGGGCTATTGCCGCGTCCCAGGTGTTATCCGAACTATTGGCTGAGCGTAACAATTAGAACGGGGGATACCCATGCAAGAAACCAAGCTTCCCATTTACTGGACGCGGGCGCTGATGATCGCGGGCATCGTCACCATTTTTCCGACGACCTCGACTGCTCACTCTCCCCCAACATAGGAAATAACACCATGGCAGACCACCCGTATGTAGGTATGTGGGTAACAGCCGACGGGATTATTCGTCATGAGCTTTTACCCAACAACCGCTATGACGAGGCCAGAGGTGAGCGCGAAAGCGCTTACCAGGGACGCTACCGAGTAACGGATAACTATATCGAATACTGGGATGACACCGGCTTCACCGCTGATGGCGAGTTCATAGATGACGTGTTGTATCACGCCGGCATGGTGCTTTACCGAAAAGAGTAACTTATTAAATACACAGGGAGTCTATATCAAGGGTGAAGGCCCGGTGTTCTTCTTTATATAACTTGAAGATCATCTAACCATAATGAATAGCACGCGGCATCGTTTCCGAAGAGCTGGGATGCACAAGATAAATAATAAAGGATTTGACGCGCGCTACAATCCATGACACTGTAGCCGCCAGTTGGTTAGCAAGCAGCATGGTTTCAGAAGTGTACGAAAAAGATTCAGACGTGTTCAAAATCTTTCGGCAAGCCTGTAATTGTATTCCTTGTTTTATCCGCTATTAATCTGGGTAATACCAGGAACTTTACAAAGCGCATTGCGCGAAAGGATTTTACTATGTCTACTGGCACAGTTAAGTGGTTCAACGATACTAAAGGCTTCGGTTTTATTGCTCCTTCTGACGGTGGCGATGACCTGTTTGCTCATTTCTCTGAAATTCAATCAGACGGCTTCAAGACCCTTCAAGAAGGTGCTAACGTTTCTTTTGACGTTACCCAGGGTAAAAAAGGCCTTCAGGCTTCTAACATCAAGCAAATTTCCTAACATCTATTGTTAGCAGTTTGCTCGAACCTTTCGAGGTTCGGATAACAAGGCCCGCTTATGCGGGCCTTGTTGCGTTTGGGCCATACTAACGCTGCATTTCACACATCTTAGATACGCTCCCACTGCGTTAAACAAACATCTACAGTGACAGACAGCTCTTCAAGCGCCGCAGCGCGAGCACGACCTTCAGCGCTAGCCCGATAGAGATGCGGCGTCATCGCCAATAGATCCGCAATTTGCCCAATGCCGTTTAGTGCTAACGAATAATTTAGTGACTCCTTGCTCTGATGCACAAAGCTCTCCGGCAAGTGGCATTCGCCTGAGCGCTCGGGTTTTAAAGAGGGGTAGATGATTTCCCGCAGCTCCTTCAGATGACCAGGCCCTGCCTCAACCTGCCACAACACACCGCCAGCTTTCAGCACGCGGGCAAACTCGCTGTATACAGGAAAACCAAACATACACAGTATGCTATCCAACGTTCCCGACTGTACCGGCAGGCGCGCATTACTACCCACGACCCAGCTTGCCTGAGATGTTCGCTGGAGCGCAGATTGGTTATCCTGCCTGGCAGCAGCCAGCACCGCCCATTTAGAAATATCCAGCCCCAACAATGAAAGAGATTGCACATTAGCAGCCGCTGAACTTGCCAACTGCCGTAAGTAATAACCTTCACCGCAACCTGCATCTAAACAGCTAAACCGTTCATTATTAGCCATTTTACTTTCTGCGTGGCTTAATACCGCACTACTTACCGCCTCAGCAATAGGCTGATAGTGACCGGCATTAAGAAATCGCTGGCGAGCAGCCACCATGGCTTTGCTATCGCCTGGGTCACTTGATCGCTTTTGCTGTACCGGCAACAGGTTCACATAGCCCTGCTTGGCAATATCAAAACTATGCCCCGTTGCACAGCGCCAAACGCTGCCTGCCAGCTCTAAGGGTTCGCCATCCAACGGACAAGCCAGCGCTTGAAAAGGAGAGCTATTCATAAACAAGTCATCAAAACAGTTAGGCTCATAGGTGTTTCTTTACAGGTTATAGAGACGTGAGTGCCCCGCCGGAGAGTGAAACATTTAGCGTGTCACCAGAACGATGCCTAATAAAATAACGCCACCCCCCATCAAAAAGTTGATGCTCAGCGGCTCATTAAGCAGCAGGGTACCAAAAAGCACGCCGAAAAGCGGCGCTAAGAAAGAGAATACGCCTAACTGTGACGCGCGATAACGCCGCAGTAGCGTGAACCACAGCAACAATGCACCAAATGAAATAATAATGGCTTGAAAACTGAGACTTGCCACAGCCATAGGGACAAACTGGGCACTCATTAACTGGCCAGAAAGAGCCGCTACCGGCAGCAGTACCAGCGCTGTCACACTCAACTGATAACTCAGGGTGAGCTCTGCGGGTGCCTCAGAAAGTGTGGTCTTACGTATGATGATCGTGGTGGCCGCCCATGAGAGTCCTGCGAGTAAGCCCAGCGCATCACCGATAAGAATATTAATGTCAACAATGCCGCTAGGCGCCATGGCAATCACCATCCCCAAAAAAGCCAACCCAACGCCCCACCACTGACGAATAGAGAGTTGCTCACCAGGAACCCAAAGATGCAGCCCTAAGGCGGCGAAGATGGGGGCCGTATAGAGAAAGACCGACATATGCGACGCCAACGTATAGGTTAGCCCCCAGGCGACAAAAGTGAATTCAGCGGCAAATCCAAGCCCAACCACCAATCCAGGCACCCAATGACGCCTCGCATCCGCCCAGCGAATGCCCCGCCAATAGGCAAGCAGGGCGACCAGACAGCCAGCAATAGCGGAGCGCAAAGCCACCTGCACTATGGGTGAGATATCCTCAGCCACGCCTTTAATCGCTACTTGTTGAAAACCTAGTACCATGCAGAACAGCAACATCCACGATGCTGCTGTGACGTCCACAGGCTTTCGCTGAGAAGGGGCAGTAGGTGCCAATGACGCCGCTCTTTGATGGTTCATGATGCACTCCTGTATGATCAAGGCGGCTATTGCACCAGGAAGCGTCACTGCTCCACAAACGATTACTTGTCAGCCCTAGGCATAGGAAAACTCACGCTATGAGAATTGAAAGGCTACCGCTGAATGCTCTGCGTGCCTTTGCTGAGGCTGCGCGCGAGAACAGCTTCAAAGCTGCGGCTTATCGTTTAGGCGTGACCCCTGGTGCCGTTAGCCGACAGGTTAAGCAGTTGGAAGAACGCTTGGGCGTTTTACTATTTGAACGGCATGCCAATGGGGTTTGTGTCACGGAGGCGGGCCGGGGTTTAGCGGAAGATGTACAAGCCGGCCTTTTGCGTATCGCTGGCGGCGTACAACAGGTAACCGAGCGCTCAGAACAAGCCTTTCGCTTATTGATTAGTGCACCGCCCTCTTTCCTTCAACTCTGGCTACTACCGCGCTTACCCAGCTTTGAAGCGAATGAGCGCCAAATAGAGATTTCCCTGGATGCCGAGGCGCGTTTAATGCCTCCCCTTTGGCTGCCGAATAGAGCACGCTTATCGCTGCGTTACGGCCAAGGCCCTTGGCCCGCTGTTTCCAGCCTGCGGCTATTTGAGGACACACTATTTCCCGTGTGCTCACCCGCCTTGTTGGCGCAAATGAACATACACTCTCCCGTCGACTTGCTCAGCCAAACCCTGCTCACGGTAGATTGGTGCGGCCATGCTAGCCACCAAGTCCCAGGCTGGAGTGACTGGTTCAAAAGTGCTGGGGCCGCAATAAACAAGATGCCCAACCAGCGCCAATATTCGCTCTACAGCCTAGCGCTGGATCAAGCTATTGCCGGTCAAGGTGTGGTACTTGCCAGCTACCCGTTGATAGCTGACCGACTCGCCAGCGGCGTTTTAGTGCGCCCTTTTGGCAAAAACTATCCGCTCGAATCACCTTTCGCCTATGATCTGATTCTGCCTACTGACGGAGAAGCCCCCATGGCGGTAGCTCGCTTCGTCGAGTGGTTAGAAAATGAAGCCGCTCAGTTTCGTGATGAACCTCTAAAGCGCACGATTTCTAAGCAATTATAGGGCTATCGCACCATGCATCGACTGCTACGACTTCCGGGCGCTTGGCCCTACTTGATTGCTATTTTTCTGAATGCCTTTGTGGATTTAGGGCACAAGATTGTTATTCAAAATACGATTTTTAAAAGCTATGACGGTACCGCCCAGGTAGTGCTGACCGCGCTGGTGAATGGATTAATTTTGCTGCCGTTTATTTTATTATTTAGCCCGGCGGGCCATGTGGCTGACACCTACCCCAAGGTACGCGTTCTGCGAGTATCTGCCTGTGCAGCGGTCGCCGTGTCACTGGGCATTACCGCCGCCTATTATCAGGGTTGGTTCTGGTTAGCCTTTGCTATGACACTGCTGCTAGCGATTCAATCGGCCTTCTATTCACCGGCAAAGTATGGCTTGGTGAAAGGTCTTTTCGGTAAGCCTCGACTTGCCGAAGCCAACGGGCTTATACAAGCCATTACGATTGGTGCCATTTTGGCGGGAACGGTAGCTTTTACCGCCTTTTTTGAAGCCCGGACTCCCCTTGCGAACCAAGCGCCAGATCAATTGCTGCGCCAAATTGCTCCACTGGGCTGGCTGCTAGTGCTCAATAGCGCGATTCAGGTAGTGGCGCTTTACCGCCTTCCTTTGGATAACACCCAGACCACTGACATACCACTCACTTGGCAGCGCTATATCAAAGGCACTGCACTAAAAGACAATCTGCGGATAATCGCGCATCAGCCCGTTATCCGGCTTTCCATTATCGGTCTTGCGACGTTTTGGTCAGTTGGCCAAGTGCTATTGGCCGCCTTTCCGGCCTACGCTAAAGACGCGCTTAGTATCGATAACACCTTGGTGTTACAAGGCATTCTTGCGGCTAGCGGTATCGGCATTGCGTTGGGATCCATGCTCGCTAGCAGGCTCTCACACAACCGCATAGAAACCGGACTAATACCGGTTGGCGCTTTAGGCGTAGCCATCGGTTTATGGTGCCTGCCACTATTTTCCACACCTACCAGCCAAGCGCTGAACTTTGTCGTTATCGGCATCATGGGCGGTCTGTTTATTGTGCCGCTCAATGCATTGATTCAGTTTCACGCCGATGATAACGAGCTTGGCACCGTGCTGGCCGCCAATAACTGGATTCAGAACATCGCCATGCTGGGCTTTTTAGTGCTCACAGCGCTGTTTGCCTTAGCGGGAGTGGATAGCCTTTACCTGTTAATGTTGATTGCTAGCGTGGCGATGGTGGGCGGTGGCTACACCGTTATTAAACTGCCACAAAGCCTGGTGCGCTTTCTGCTCAGCTTCTTGCTAACACGCCGCTACCGCGTAGACGTACATGGCTTAGAGAACTTGCCCGCCCAAGGCGGCGTGCTGTTACTAGGCAATCATATTAGTTGGGTGGATTGGGCCATAGTACAAATCGCTAGCCCGCGCCCGGTACGTTTTGTGATGCTGAAAGCGATTTATCAGCGTTGGTATCTGCGCTGGTTCTTTAAAGCCCTAGGCTGTATTCCCATCGAGCGTGGCAGTGCCGCTGAACAGGCCCTAGCCGATGTCGCTGAACAGCTCAACGCCGGTGAAGTGGTGTGCTTGTTTCCTGAAGGGGCAATAAGCCGGACTGGGCAACTGGGTGAATTCCGCCGCGGCTATGAGCGCGCCTGCAAAATGGCTAATCCTGACGTTAAAATCGTCCCCTTCTACCTACGCGGCCTGTGGGGCAGTCAGTTCTCCCGCTCATCAAGCAAGTTAAAAGAGCTGCGCAACGCTCCGCTGCACCGCTCGGTGGTAGTCGCGTTTGGCAAACCAATTGCTAAAGACACTCCCGCCGATGTGCTCAAACGGCATATTTTTGAACAGGCCGCCCGCTCTTGGCAGCGGGCCATGGACGATCTACCCACCCTACCCGAGGCCTGGATTCAAAGCGTCAAACGACGCCCGAGTGAATTTACCGTGGCGGATGTTCAAGGCAGAGCGCTCGATGCAAGCCAAGCGCTAACCGCTAGCGTATTAACGGCGAAACGTATTCGTAAATTCAACCCAGGGCAAAACGTTGGCCTACTGCTACCTACCAGTAGCGTTGGCGTCATCGCTAATATGGCAACGCTCCTGGCGGGCAAAACGGTAGTAAACCTCAACTACACCGCCAGCCAAGAGATGCTGACGAGTTTCCTTCACCAAGCGGAAATTACAACGCTCTTTACCTCGCGACGCTTCGTGGAAAAACTTGAACAGCGCGGACTAAACGTTAGAGAGTTACTTGCCAATAGGCAGGTGATATATCAAGAAACCCTGCAAGCTTCCATAGGCCGCATTGAGTATGTAAGCACATGGCTGGTAGTGCGAATACTGCCCACATGGCTGTTGCAAAGTGGCTTCTGCCGTAGTCACGCCCCCCATTCCACGGCCGCCATCCTGTTTTCTAGCGGCAGCGAAGGTCCGCCTAAAGGCGTGATGCTGAGCCACCGCAACCTGATGGCGAACATCAAACAGACCTCCGACGTCCTCAATACACAAAGCAACGACGTAGTAATGGGTTCGCTGCCGCTATACCACGTTTTTGGCTTCACGGTGACCCAACTGCTTCCGTTAATCGAGGGGCTACCGCTGGTATGCCACGATGACCCCACCGATGCTCCCGGCATTGCTGCCGCGGTGGCTAAGCACAAAGCCACCATCATGTTCAGTATGTCGAGTTTTTTACGCTTGTTTGTTGATAGCCAAGAGGTGCACCCGCTGATGTTGGAAAGCTTAAGGGTGGTAGTGGCTGGAGCAGAGAAACTCGATGAAAACGTGCGCACGAGCTTTGCACTTAAGTTTCACAAGCCGGTCTATGAAGGCTATGGTGCCACGGAAATCGCCCCAGTCGCCTCAGTGAATCTTCCCGACGCCATGGGCGTTCACTATCAGCAGGTGCAGCGGGGCAGCAAAACAGGCACCGTCGGTATGCCGTTACCCGGTACCAGCTTCAAAATCGTTGACCCTGATAGCTTTGAAGAGCTGCCTACCGGAGAGGCGGGCATGATATTGATTAGCGGCCCACAAATTATGCAGGGCTATCTCAACGACCCCCACCGCACGGCCAAGGCGCTCCACGTGATCGATGGTCACCGCTGGTACATAACGGGGGATAAAGGCTTTATCGATGAAGACGGCTTCTTAACTCTAATCGACCGCTATGCCCGGTTCGCCAAAATTGGCGGTGAAATGATCAGCCTCAGCGCCGTTGAGGCGGCAGTTAAAGCGGCTCTTGAAGATACAGACACCGCACTGATAGCGGTGAATATTCCCGATAGCCGCAAGGGCGAGCGCATTGTGCTGCTCTCAGAAACAGCGCTGGATGCCAACACCGTAAAAGCCGTCATGCTCGCCAACGGTACGCCATCCATGATGATCCCCAGCCACTGGTTGACGGTAGAGAGCATTCCGCATCTTGGCTCTGGTAAGGCAGACTTTGCCGGGGCGAAACGTTTGGCTCAAGCGCATCTGGGAAAGCAAACGGATTAAAATCTGGTTTACAACAATCCCCCAGTCATGATGATTTAAAGGTGTTTAGAAAAAAATCGAACAGCAACTGGTAGTGACTATTCTGCCTGGCCCTGCTGGAGATATGATCCTCGCCCTCATAATAATGCACTTCAAGGTGGCGATCATGCTCTCGCAAGCGTTTTTCTAGACGTTTGGTCATCTCACCCGCCCACATGCGATCTTGAGCGTCATAAAGAAACGCCGAGATAGAGTAGCGTCACGCAATGAAGACTCCAGCCTGCCCATGCAGCATTACGGCTAGAAAAGAGACGCCACTGGCGGTACAGTAAGTGACGCTACAACTAGGCAATAATTGCTGGAAAATCTGTAATTCAATCATGACAATTTCTAAAGCTCTTTATATTCAGCTCTTTAAGCTGGATCGATAAAGAAGAACAATAGGAGGTTCTTCAATATTTTTGTCAACAAGTCTGTTCATGCCTGTTATTTTTCATTCCCACCTTTTCCAGGATCGCTCTTTAAAGCTATTAAATCGTCAACACTTTTTATAATACAGCCAGTGTTACTATACTAATTGCTTTAGAACAACCATCGATAGATCATTACTTAAGGACTCTAAGAATGAGCAAAGAATCACTTGACCGTCTACTTAGAGATAACCAAACAGATTGGCCCTGGTGGCTTGCCTACTCAACCCGAGACCCAAAAAACGAAATACAGCCGCTATTCGACGTGGAAGAAGAAGCGGTGAGATATGCTTTGGAGAAACGGCGTGCTGAATTTTCAGCAGGTCGCGATGCTGCTCATGCGGCACTCACACTAACCGGATGTAGACCTATATCTGTACCAATGGGAAAAGATCACGCACCGATCTGGCCTAAGGACAAAGTGGGAAGTATCACTCATACGGACAACGTTTGCTTAGCAGTAGCCGCTTCTTCCCACCATGCCCAAAGTATCGGTGTCGATGTCGAGAACCTCACTCCTATCGCCAACTCTTACATTTCAAAAGTTGCCAAACCAGAAGAGATTGATTTTGTCGGTGGAGCACCTAGTTTAGCAGCGCTTCGTATATTTTCCATGAAAGAAGCAGGGTTTAAAGCACAATATTATTTAAGTAAAAGAAACTTAGAATTTGACGAATTAAAAGTCACTACAGGGGGGCTGCTATTCAAGCATGCAGTACCACCGTTTCCTCAAAATTTTTTACTACCTATACGTCAGTGGGCTAACTATGGTCTTTGTTTATCTTTGTGTGTTATCTCACCTCAAGGGCAGAATAAGTGCCGCACTCCATGGTAGCTTTATAACCATGACTAAAACAGTTATTTTGCTGAAATGATTAGCTATAAAATTCAAAAAAATATAGCCAGATAATTTTTATTACTCACAAAGAGGAATCATAAAAAAAACGAAAATCACTGAAATATAAATTACATATTGTTAAGAATAAATCATCTTAAGAACCATTAAAAAAGCTTCTCTTATAACGAATAAAAATTAGAAACACAACTGTTCAATTTAATACTTGAATATGTATCGTATTATAAAGAATAAGACATAACAACTAACCCATCAACATCGCCTATTGCAATATAAGAGTGTTTAACATCAGTAATAAGTCTAATGAAATCGCCAGGCTCTATAATCACTTCTTTCGACTTTGATATAACTTTCAGCATACCTGAAAAAACAAATATATGCTCCGCAGTACCAGTAGCATGCGCAGGACTCTCAATAACTTCATCTGTTTTCATTCTTAGGTGCCATATTTCAGTTGATAGGCCCCTTGGTAATCTAAACAGAAGTTCTTGACTAAATTTTACTGGAGGAGGTGTGGCTCGAACAACCACTTCTTGTTCGTTTATATTAGGAGAGATCAAGTCGCCGAGAGGAAGCCGAAGTGCAATTGCAATTGCATCAAGCGTTTCTAGCCTTGGGTTTCCGTTTCCTGCTTCCAAGGATGAGAGCGTAGCCTTACCAATTCCAGCCAATCTAGCCAGTTCTCCTAAACCTATACCTCGTTGTACACGAAGATTTTTTATTTTAGCACCTATATCGGCGGAGGAAGTAGCCTGCGTCTTAATGTAAGTCATTATTTATTCCAAAAAAACACTGATTATTAATACTAATATACCTCAGCAGCTTCCAAGATGGAACATATAATAGAGGCTACTTGTTCTGGATATTCCTGAGGAAAAAAATGCCCACCTTGAACTGAATAAACGAACAACAAACTATTTGTAGAAAGCTGCCATTTGCTTATATCTTCTTTTGTATACTCCTCATCGCGACCATATATGAAATGTATATCATATATCATCTTAGGCTTCTGCTTGTAACGTAAGAAAGAATCAGATAACAACAAATCATTCTTTAAAACATTTAAGGCCAAAAAATAAACTTCATCTCCATAGCTTTTTAGTTGGTCTAGAACCCCGCGATCTCCTACAATTTCTCTAATATAGGTAGGACTACTAAGTAGAGAGATATTATCTAAAAGCTTGTTCCTCGCTAAAGGTGCAAAATTTGATAACGCTATATAGCTAACACTGCTTAAAAGAGAGAGACGACAGGCAACCATAAAGCCAAGGTATGCACCAAGACTATGACCAACAATAACAATATGATTATCATCTTTTATTTGAAGGCATATATCGTCAACAGCTTCTTCTATACTTATAATAAATGATTCTCTCCAACGTCTACCTCGACCAGGTAACTCAATACAATTTGTATTATAGTATTTCTCTAGCTTTGATCTTAATGGATTCATATCCGAGGCACCTCCTCCAGCGAAAGGAAGTAGATAGATACAAATACCCTTTTCCTTTATTGTCATATTAGACTTCCTTCATTCTTCCGAAAAAAGCAGCCACAAAAATTAACAAGCCACCTAGGAGCTGTATTAGAGATAGTGTTTCATTAGCAATTGCCCAAGCAAAAAAAGCTGCAAAGACAGGTTCACTTGATAAAATTAATGCCACTCTAGTTGAGCTGGTTTTCTGTGCAGCATTAATTTGTGCTAAAAAAGCAAATGATGTTCCAATAATACCTAGATACAAGACAATCAACCAAATGTAAAATGGGATACTAGTAACACCAAAATCCTCTAAATCACTAAACACAAAAGACCATGTGCATGCTAAGAAAGCAACAAGTGACAACTCTACTAAAGTAATATTTGTAGTTGAAACATTGCTTTTTTTAGTAAAATGGCCAAAATAAAAAATCTGCAAGCCTCTTATAAAAGCGGCTCCAAGGATAATATAATCCCCAAGCATAAAACCCAACCCAGAAGAAGTTGGCCGACTGAGTAAAAAGCAGCCAAAGAGGGCTATAAAAGAGAATATATATACCGATAGTTTCTTCTTCACTCCTCCAATTATCCTTTCAAACAATGGTACTAAAACAACTGAAACTGCAATAATAAAACCAGCATTAGCGGCTGAAGTGTATTTAACACCAGTCGTTTCTAAAGAAAGTATAAAAAAAAGCAATACCCCCAAAAAAAGACCAACACCTACTTCCTTTCTATTTATTTTTTTAAGTTGTGAGTTAAACAAATAAACCAATATAGGTAGAGCAACTAGAAATCTTACGGCTAAAAAAGGTTGAACTTCAAGGTACTTGCCCACCTCTTGCATAGCTACATAACTTGATCCCCACACTACTGCAACACCAACAACAGTTAGGTCTGTAAAAATTAATCGTTGGTTGCTGAGAGATGAATTTTCTAATTGAGTCATAAATAACCTTATAATTTAGTGTAGTGTGTGAGAGCAATCATATCCAACTGAAAGAGTTTCTTTTTTCACCTTTATAGACCTAATTTTGAATTCTTCTATCATGCTTGTTTTTTTCACATGGGTTCCAGCGCAATGATCTATTATCTCATGCCCTATAGTTATTACCCTTAAACCTTCTTCAGAATAAGTCGCCGTGACTGGAAAACCTTTTTTTACGATATTATTAACGTTTTCCTCAATCATATCTCCTATAATACATTTATCGACATAACTGCAAAGCTGCATAACTACTCTTGACTTCCTTGGTTCATGATTACAACTATAGTAACTAAAACCTTGGCACTTCATAACCGCATTTATCAAATGGCCAGCGGTATGCAGTGCTGCTAGTTTCTTACGATTTTCTTTATCAATTTCGGCTTCAACCGAACCTAACGGTTTATAACCATCCTGCAATTTAAGAAATACAATTCCTTCTTTATTTTTTTTTACCTCTATAACTTTTATTCCATCTATAAAACCAATATCACTCGGTTGCCCCCCTCCTTTGGGATGAAAAATATTTTTCTCAAGGGCAATCCAGCTCTCTCCGCGATACTGAACCACATCTAAGATATTGCTTTTTTTATAAAAACAGTAAGTATTAGATAAATATATTTGTTCTTGCATAACGGCTCTTCCCAACTACAATGAAAATAAGGTCTGGCAACAAAAATACCAGACCCAATTTTAAATCATTTAACAACAAAAGGAGTTCCTTTAAGAGTAGTTTCTCTATACTTATTGGCCCCTCCACTTTTATCTTCACCACTTACTAGTACATTTCCAAAATTATCAAGTGGTATTTTCCCTCCATATTCATCTACTACTTTTGTATTTGGGTACACAGTGACACTTGAAGGTACATAGCGAGTTGCAAAACCCATCCGGTATTTCTTCCTATCGGTATTAATATTAGGAAGCGAAGCATGCATTAAAGTAGACCAAAAAATTAAGCACTGACCGCGTTTCATAACTACCGGAAATGCTTTACTTTCATCGGGACTCCACTCAGGGTCAATCTTTAAGTCTCTATAATCATAACCAAAAAATCCTCTGCTAAGACCATCCTTTTGAAGAGCATTGATCCTCTCAGGTTTGAATTCCATTGTTTTTTGTTCATCATAATTCATTTTTTTATGGGAGCCGGGAATCAGCTGTAGGCACCCATTTTCTTTAGTTGAGTCTGTAAATGCAGTCCAAACTGTTAATGTCCCCCCATTAAAATTATCTTCACTTTCCCCAGGCCAAAGAATTTGAGGTTTTCCACTCGCATTCGCAAATGTATCGGCCTGATGCCAATCAGTTCCTTCATCGCCTGGGTATTTTGGGAAAAACTCTGTTCTCCAACATAAAACATTATCCCCCAATATAGATACTACCCGATCAACAATGTGTCTATTACAAATATGAGATGCAAGTTCATCTATATCCAGGTGGCGATCATAATTTGAAATATTGGTGACTCCACCATGAGAGTCGACTGGGTATGCTGCATAACTCCTATCCGGTATTTTTCTTCTAATTTTATCCCAAAGTGAGTCCATCTCTTCAGGCGAATAGATTGAAAAAGGGCCTATAAAACCATTCTTTTCAAAAGAATTTAACTCTTCAGGGCTAAGGCAAAAAAGTTTATTTGAATTACTCATTTTCGTTCCTCTTTTTCATACAGTTTGTGAGTTTATCAAAGCTTCATCTATACTAGATTGAAGCAAATTCAGCATTGAAATTTTAACTCCATACTCATGCTCATACCTTGCTATCAACTCGATAGCTAAAAGAGAGTTACCACCAATATCAAGAAAATTATCATCTCCATTTATTGTTTGATCATCCAACATTTCTCGAACCCACTCGACAAATACTTCTCTCTGTTTAATATCACTAATACTTTTCATTCATTTCTCCATTTTTTCATTAATTGCCTTTTATCTATTTTCCCATTTAATGTTCTCTCTATTTCTCTTACTTCTACAAAGTAGGTAGGCATCATATAACTTACTAACAACTTTCTAGACATAAGCTTTACCTCCTTAGTTTTAAATTGGTTTCCTGAAGTATTTTCATAAAAGCAAACAAGCTCCTCACCACTAATGTCGTTATCGGCTTTAAGCGGGCCGCAGATGTCCTTG
>JAMCZP010000173.1 GCA_023485185.1 Gammaproteobacteria bacterium | reverse complement strand
CCGGCAGCTTGAATTAGTCGGAGTAAAACGAAAAGCCACGCTGAGGTGGTCATCGCGAGTGCCAAGGAAGTGACAGCGAATATTAATACCCCGCCAATCAGTATCGGGCGCCGACCAAAACGGTCTGAAAGCGGCCCGAAGATAACCTGACCTACGCCAAGCATAATCATGTAGAGGGTAAGGGTTAGCTGCACGATCTCGGGTGTTGTGCCGAGAATTTCCGGCATCGCGGGCACTATCGGCAGATAAATATCCATACCGAGCGACGCGAGAATATTAAAGGGAGCCAGTAGCACCAATGCTACTGGCAGGCTGTAAGCCCACAGGTGAGGATTTTTAATAGGCACGATAAAACCTCCGCGCAAATAAGATTATTTGGCGGCGGCCTACCTTTAAGGAATTGGTTTAAGCAGGCTGCCGCAACAACGAAAAAGCAAAGTTGTTGCGGCTTAGTAGTCTGACTTTTTTGAACCCATACGTTTGCTCTTCAGAAATGTGCCTTTGGCTCCATTAGCGTATCAGACACAAGGAGCATAAGGCCATTCGGGCGCATTTTATGGGCGGAGGAGGTTTATAAAAAGTGTATTTTAGTCACTATGAATGATCGAAATGAGAGTAAATTAAACCTTCTGCTGATACTGGCTAGCGCAATGACTCCCATGCTTTGACGATAAAAACACTGGCGAGGCATTGTTAGCGCGGCCCTTCAGATAAAAGAGGCGACCCGCCCAACCCGCCGTATGCTTTACTATCTGCAACTGTTATTCACGGAGGAAGCCCCCATGGGCGGCTTGATAGGATTACTGGATGACATTGCCGCATTGGCGAAGTTAGCCGCAGCATCACTGGACGATGTCAGTGCCGCCGCTGGGCGTGCGACGGCGAAAGCTGCCGGGGTGGTGGTGGATGATACGGCGGTGACACCGCAGTATTTGCAGGGGGTAACGGCAGAGCGTGAACTGGCGATTGTGAAGCAGATCGCGCTGGGGTCGATCCGCAACAAGCTGATGTTTATCCTGCCAGTGGCGCTGCTGCTGAATCACTTTTTGCCCGCGCTATTGCCGATCATCCTGATGATAGGCGGCACCTACTTGGCTTTTGAGGGTGCGGAGAAGGTCTGGCACAAGCTTTCCGGCAAGCATAACGACGACAAGCCAGCGGTAGAGCAGGGGCCGGAGGCCGAGAAAATGATCGTGAGTGGCGCCATTCGTACCGATCTGATTCTGTCGGCTGAAATCATGGTGATCGCGTTGGCCACGGTCTCCCATCAGGGATTTTGGTCACAGCTGGCGAGCCTGGTGGTGGTCGCGTTTTTCATCACTATTCTGGTGTATGGCGTGGTCGCGCTGTTGATCAGGATGGATGATATCGGCCTGAAGCTCGCCCAGCGGGATAGTTCGGGAATGCAGACACTAGGCCGTAGTCTGGTGACTGCCATGCCCAAAGTACTAGCGACCATCTCGGTCGTGGGCACCGTCGCTATGCTCTGGGTGGGTGGGCATATCCTGATGGTCAATCTGGGTGCCGATGGTACGGGTTGGTTCAACGCGCCCTATGAGTGGGTACACCATATTGAGTTAGGCATTAGCGAGGCAACCGGTGCCTTGGGCAGTACGCTGGGCTGGAGCTTCAATACGCTGTGCTCTGCGTTGATTGGCTTTTTGGTGGGCTCGGTGGTGGTGGGGGTGTTGCACCTACTTCCCGGTAAGAAGGCGCATGCCGAGTAGGGGTGGGCCGTGAAGTGCGTATCAGGTATTTAAATGCCCGCCATCATGAACTGCATCCCCGAAGTGACACTCAAAGTTAGAAAGCTAGTGGCGATGATGGATGGCGAACTGGCAGCTCAGGCCATTATGGGGCGAATGGCCTGAAAAGATGCGGGTGGCAAAACACTGAAGGTTATTCAAGAGGCAAACCTTGCTTCAAAAAGGAAGCTCGACGCATTGAGCGGCCTTTTTTATTTTGTGCGTATGCCACTTGCAATAGCATTGCTAGCGAAGCAGAGATCAAACGGAATCTTGGGGAACTGAGGTGTGAAATATACAAAAGGCGGCGTGCTAGGTCAGTCTCATGAGTCGCTATATTGTCTACTTCAAAGTGATTCAGGCAGGGCGTGACGGTGACTATCAATTTGTTGAGCGCTTGGTTCGAGATGTTTTGGAGGCGCAATGAGGATAAGCGGATAGTTTCAGAAAGCCAGGGTTAACTTGGCAAAGCGACGAGGGTGAGACTTGAGGCGCTTCTCAACCACTGCCGTAGTCTCGCCTGTTTCAATCGCGCTCGAGCTGGCCACTGCACGCAAAATACGTTCGCGGGAAACCATGACTTTATCGGTTGGGGTCTTACGCACCATCACAACGCTCCCAGAGCAGATCGTTAGGCGTCATTATAGCAGTAACTTCGCTGGGCTGTCTTGCCCGTTGCCTAGTCTTAGAGGTGTGTACAAAGGTTGCTAGGTGGTGCAGTCACAGCTCATCGAACGCCATTTAGATATGTTGGATGCATTTATTACTTGGTTCCACCCTCCGCCTGAACGGCTTGATGAGCTGGTTCGCGCCAACATTACACATCTATGGTTGATTACCTTGCACCCCTTTGATGATGGCAGCGGCCGTGTCACGCGCGCGATTTCCGATTAGCTCAGGCTTCATATTAGCAACAATCCGCGCAGCATCTTTCGCCGGGGGCTGGCCGAAAGTGCGGGCATATTCCCGGCCAAACTGCGTGGGGCTTTCGTATCCTACTGCGTGAGCTGCCTCCGTGACGCTATAACCGGTGGAAATTAGTAGTGTCCGCGCCTTAAGTAGCCGTACTTGTTTCTGATACTGCAAAGGGCTGAGCGCCGTCACGGCCTTGAAATGGCGGTGGAACGCCGAGACGCTCATGGCTGCTTCCTTGGCCAGTGCCTCCATCCGTAAGGGCAGTGCATAGTCGTTACGAAGTCGCTGAATGACCTGATGCACCCGTGCCAAGGCGGTGTCTGGCGTGGCGATGTCGCGCAGCATCCAGCCCATCGGACCCTGGAGCACGCGGTAAAGAATCTCTCGCTCGTAGGCGGGTGCAAGCGCAGGAATGTCGGCAGGCTGCTCCATTAAGCGCAACATGCGCACCCAGGCATCAAGCAGTTCCGGTGTCACCGCTGCCACAGAAAACCCCGTTTCAGATCCGGCGCTGTTGCCAGTATTAGGCAGTTCCGATAGCAGGCCCGCTAATAGTGTTACGTCCAGCGTCAGGCTCACCGCAAGGTAAAGCGCTCCCATCTCGCTACTGCGCACCATGCCGGCCGCTGGCAGATCAACTGACATCACAAAATAGGTCGCGGGGTTGTAGTGCAGGGTGCGCCCGCCCACGGTCATGGATTTGCTGCCCTGCAGGATCAGGTTGAGCATGGGATCGTATACGGTGGCGAGCTCGTGTTCCGGAATGGCGCCTTGCACCATCGCCACCCGGGGAATACCGGTCTCGGTACGGCGGTTTTGCGCATGGGCAGCCAGTCGGCGGAGTTCGTTGAGTTGTTCTTCCATGGCGCTATTGAATGCCAGGCCAGGAGCAGGGACAAGCGAAAAGCAGAAATAGGCAGGATTGCGGTAGGAACAGACGGGGCGTTAGGTGAGCGAGTGCCTATCATGGGGAGACTAAATCTCACTGGAGCGTCATATGAGCACTATCGTCATTACCGGAGGTAGCCGGGGCATCGGCGCAAGCACTGCACTGGCCAGTGGCTACATCATTTAAAGGAGTATTACATGCTTGATCATATTTTCCTTACAGTGAGCGATACCGAGCGTTCCATCGTCTTTTACGAGCGGGTGCTACCTATTCTGGGGATTACTAACCGCCATGACTTTGACGGTCATGATGGCCCACCCGGTCACCCTGATCTGAAGGGCTTCGGTGCCAAGGGGCGTGTGTTCTTCTGGCTGAGGCAGGGAGAGGTGGCGCCCGGCGCGGTGCATGTGGGCTTCGTGGCAGCGTCCGAAGAGGAGGTCAATGCCGCTTATACCGAAGCCATGGCGGCGGGTGCCAGCGAGATCCACCCGCCTGGGCCGCAACTTCATTACGACCCCCGCTATTACGCCGCACAGGTCAGGGATCTTGACGGCTACACCTTAGAGTTTGTCTACAAAAGCTGGCAGCACTGACTATGAAAACATTGATGATCTATGGCGCCGCCGGTTACACCGGTGGCATGGCGGCGGAGCACGCTGCATCCGCAGGTATTCACCTGGTTGTCGCAGGGCGGGCGAAGGATCGTGAGTCGCTGGACATATTGGCAGGGCGTTTAGGCGCTGATATTCGGCTCTTTTCACTCGATGACCCAGAGGCAATCGCAAGGGGACTTGAAGGCGTCTCTGTTCTACTCAACGCTGCCGGGCCTTTTATGAATACGGCCGAGCCACTGATGTCGGCCGCCATTCGTGCTGGCGTGCACTACCTCGATTTCTCGGCGGAACTTGATACCTACCGGCAAGCGTTGGCGCTCGACAGGCAGGCGCGTGCTGCGGGTGTCATGCTGCTGCCGGGAAGCGGTGGTAGCGTCGCGATGCTGGGAAGCTTGGCGGGGCATGCCGTGGCGCGGGTCACCCATCCCCGCACGATCAGTATCGCCTTGCAGGTGGTGGGGGGAATGTCGAGAGGGTCGGTGACCAGCGCGAGCCAGAACATCACGACGGAGACGCTTCATCTGGTCGGCGGCGAACTTGTTGCACGCAGCCCTGAGGAGGTGCGGGATTTCGATTTTGGCGAGGGCCCGCTATCGTCGTTCCCTGTCACGCTGCCCGACCTCGTGACCCTCCACCAGGCGCAGGCGCTGCGCGGC
>JAMCZP010000338.1 GCA_023485185.1 Gammaproteobacteria bacterium | reverse complement strand
TACTGGCGGTGAACAGTGTTCACCTGTCGATCTTTACGTTGCTACCGACCTTTACGTTGCTACGTAGCGCTTATTCGATCCAGCCACGCTCACGGTAGTAACGCGCCGCACCGTCGTGAAGCGGAGCGGTCAAACCGTCAGAAATCATGTCTTCTTCGTTCAGGTTTTCAAACGCAGGGTGCAGACGCTTGAAACGATCAAAGTTTTCAAAAACGGCTTTAACTGTTTCGTAAATAACGTCTTCGTCTACGGCTGTAGAAGAAACAAACGTGGCAGCAACACCAAAGGTTTCAACGTCTTCGTCATTACCGCGATACAGGCCGCCAGGAATGACCGAACGCGTGTAGTACGGATACTCTTCAACCAATGCGTCAATCTCATCGCCAGTCACCGGCACTAGGCGAGCATCAATAGTGGTGGTGGCTTCTTGGATAGAGCCGTTCGGGTGACCAACAACATAAACCATGGCGTCGATGTTGTTGTCGGACAGTGCAGCGGCCTGCTCAGCGGCATCAAGCTGTGAAGCCAGTGCGAAGGTGTCTTCATCCCAACCGAACGCATCCATGACCACATCCATGGTGTTGCGCTGGCCAGAGCCTGGGTTACCGATGTTGACACGCTTGCCAGGAAAATCGCTGATGTTCTCAATGCCGGAATCGGCACGGGCAACAACAGTTAGCGGCTCACCGTGCATGGTGAACACGGCACGCATATCTTCCCAAGCGCCCTCTTCTTCGAAGTTAGCTTCGCCGTTGTAAGCGCGGAACTGAACATCAGACTGAACAACGCCCATGTCCAGTTCGCCGCTCTTCATGCCGTTAACGTTGGCAACTGAACCACCGGTAGAAGGTGCGTTACAGCGGATATTGTGGTCATCACTGCCACGGTTAACCATACGGCAAACCGACTGACCTACGACGTAATAAACGCCGGTTTGGCCACCGGTACCAATGGTGATGTAGCGATCCTGGGCAACGGCTGGGGAAGCAAACGTTGCCGCAGCAATCATCGCGCCAGAGAAGGCTGCGGTGGAAAATACATGGCGTTTCATGAACACACCTCTTTATCTTGATTTTATGAGCTTATTTGATGTTATTAACATCGCGCGTCTTGTTCTCACCTGGTGAACCGTTCCCTCAGGTGGTTTATGCTAAAACGTTTTTCAAGACAGTCTGTTACAAGCAGCTATTTTCAAACGGATATATAGCTCCCTGCTAATACTACTTTAGCGAAAAACAAAGCATTTAGCGAAAAAAAGCACTTTCGAAGCAGGGCAGCTACGCCATCTCCCATTTAAAGCACTTTCCTACGCTGTTAGATAGTAGTTTAGCGCTAGGTAACGTTTAGTAAGCGTTAACAAGCATGCCATTTTGGCATAGGGGATAAGGATGCTAGCGACTCACTCGACACCGACTGTTTTTGCATTATCAACTGCCTAGGCTTTGTCTGAAAAGTCGGCGAGCGAAGGCCAGACAAGGCAAAAATCGGCGAAAAGACGGAGTTTACATAGTGTAAATGAGCATTTTGATCGGACTCGCGCACGAGCCGATTTTTAACGCCGTATGGTCGAGCGCAGCCAGTTTTCAGACAGAGCCTAGTCGGTGGCGAGCGTGAAGTTTAAATGTTGTAGCCCAACACGCTGGGTAGCCACAGCGCGATAGCGGGAAAAATAGCTACCAGCGCCAGCGCACAGCCCATCGCCACGACAAATAACAGCGCCCATCCAACGGTATGCTCCAAGCGAATTTTGGCTATTTCAGTGGTCACCATTAAATTTACCGCTACCGGCGGCGTAAACTGGCCAATCGCAATGTTCATCGCTAATAAAATCCCAAACCACACCGGATTCCATTCAAAGTGCTGCATAACGGGTATCAAGATCGGCATCATGATTAGATAAATCGATATGGCGTCCAACAACATCCCAGCGACCAGCACCGCTAGCATTACCAAAATCAGCAGCAGCACGCCGTTATCAGTCAGGCCAATTATCCACTCTGCTAAGTGGCGGAAGGTGCCTAGCATGGTGCCTGCCCAGGCAAAAATACCAGCAAGCGCGATAATCAGCATCACCACACCAGAGATAATCGCCGCCTCGCCAAGCAGCTCCCATAAATCTCGCAGCGAAAGCTCACGGGTGAGGAATAGGCCTACGAGTGCGCCATAGGCTACCGCCACCACAGCAGCTTCAGTGGGTGTAAACAGCCCAGAGCGTAAGCCCCCCAGTATCAGCACTGGAGCAAACAGTGCAGGTATCGCCTGCTTAAACGTAGTTCGCACACTAAGCTGCTCGGCCCCCTCTACCGGCGCGCCTCCTTCCCAGCCGTAGCGTTTGGAAACAATCATCGCAGGCACTAACAGCGCCAGTCCCGCCAAAATACCGGGAAACAGGCCAGCGGCGAACAACGCGCGAAGATCAACTCCTGGCACCACTATCGAATAGAGAATCAGCGCTACCGAAGGGGGAATAAGAATAGCGGTAGAGGCAGAAGCGGCAATTAGCGTGGCCGAAAACGGCTTGGGGTAACCCGCCTTGGTCATACTGGGCAGCATGACCATCGCCACAGCCGCCGCATCGGCGGGCCCTGAACCACTCATACCGCCCATAATCATACAAACCAACACCGCCACCAACGCCAGGCCACCATGGCGCGGGCCAATCAGTGCCTGCGCAAAACGCACTAAACGCAGCGCCACCCCTGAGCGCTCAAAAATAAGCCCCGTTAATATAAACAGCGGAATCGCAATGAGCGGATATTTAGCGATGCTGTTGTACGTATTGGTGCCAAGAGTCGCGAGCATATCTGGCGATAGCCCGATCACAATGCCCACTGCCCCGGAGAGCGCTAGCGAAAACGCCACCGGCACGCCTGCAATCAGCAGCCCTGCAAAGGCCAAAATCATCCATACATCAGGGCTCATCGGAGAGTCTCCCGCTCAAGCGGTCACGGGTTTGTTGAATTAATCGCCACAGCATGGCGAGGGTCAGCACGGGTAGCCATACCAAATACCACCACTGTGGTAGGCCAAGCCCCGGCGATAGCGACTCCCACTGCTGCTCCTGCCAGGCAAGCTTGCCGCCGTACCACGTAATTAACCCCAGTACGATGACACCGCATAGCGCTTGAAAAAGGATTAATAGCGTTCGGTAATGGGGCGGCAGCATCCGCTCTAGAAAGCTAATGCGGATATGTCGGTTGCGGCGCAACGCCACGGAAGCGCCCGCAAAGGTCAGCACCACTAACAGAAAAACTGAGAATTCTTCAGTGAACGAGAAGGACCCACCGGTAATGTAGCGAGTGATGACATTTCCTAAACTGATCAACGAGATAATGATTAATGCCAGCGCGCCCAGCCAGCGCTCAAGGCGTGCATCAGGAAAGCCTTTCATGGCAGCCTCATAGCAAAAAAACTCCCAGCTCTAAGGGCTGGGAGTTAAAACATTAAAGGTAACTAGCGCGCGTCGATGGCGGCTTGGGCAGCGTTCACCACCTCTTCACCGATACGCGGCGCCCATTTTTCATAAACGGACTGAGTCGCCTCAACAAACGCTTGGTACTGCTCATCGGTTAATTCAGTCACGGTCACACCGCGCTCTTGAATCGCCGCCAAGCGCTCTCTCTCCTGCTCACGGGTCATGGCAATTTCCCACTCACCCGCTTCACGAGCCGTTTCACGCAGCATGGTTTGCTGCTCTTCATCCAGGGACTGCCAGACGGTCTGATTGACCGCAAAAATCAGCGGATCATTCATGTAATTCCAGAGTGTTAAATGCTCCTGACCCACTTGATCAATCCGCGCCACGTCAAACACCGAAAGCGGATTTTCCTGGCCATCCACCGCACCCGTGGTTAGCGCTGGCTGAGCGTCAGTCCAGCTCATTTGCGTGGGGTCAGCGCCAAGGGCTGAGAAGGTATCCTGGAACAGCGGCGAACCAACAACGCGGATTTTCAGGCCGTCCAAATCATCTGGCTGAGTGATCGCCCCGCGTGAGTTAGAGACCTGACGAAAGCCATTTTCGCCCCAGGCCAGCGGAATAACCCCGCGGGACTCAATGGCTTCAAACACTAACTGACCCGCTTCACCACCCGTGACAGCATCGACGGCAGCTTCATCGGGAATGAAAAACGGCAACGAGAACAGATTCAGTTCCGGCACCTGGGGCGACCAGTTAATCGTTGACCCGACTGCAGCGTCGATTAACCCCGAGCGCATAGCGGAAAATTCACGGGTTTGATCACCAGAAACCAGTTGAGAATTAGGATAAACGCGCAGCGTTAACTCACCGCCGCTGCGCTCCTCCACCAGCTCAGCCCACTTCTCCGCCGCTTGCCCCCAGGGGAAAGCGTCAGATAAAACGGTGGAAACCGAAAGTTCGCGGGCTTGTGCAGAAAGCGAAGCGGAAAGCAGTGCCGCCCCGGCCAAGCCGGCAGTGAAACGAGCCATAGAGCGTGTCAGCGTCATGGTAGATCCTTTTTTAGCTATTTTTATGTTGTGCGTTTTATAGCGCGCGCGGTAGCTGTCGTAAGGCTGCGAGAAAGCCACACTTATTGTATGCACTTAGCGCGGGAAAGAAAGACGCCTAAGGTCGGCATGGCTGGATGAATTTCGACTACAGCATACTGTAGAGCACTACATTTAATTATCATGTTCCGAGAAGTGCGCAAACGCTTGCTCGCCGGTCATGGTCGGCGTCTCATTGGCAAAGTCGTAATAGTCTGGCTTTTGCTCGATGAATATCTGACTGCTCATTTCAAAGTTAGCGCCCTGCTGGAAAAGCCCGGCAGAAAGAGCGTACTCATCAGAAGAGAGCAGATGGTAAAACA
>JAMCZP010000286.1 GCA_023485185.1 Gammaproteobacteria bacterium | reverse complement strand
TCTAGGCATCCTGTTCGCCTCACTGGCACTTGGTCTACCCATCGCCTTTGGGCTGGGTATCGCGGCTGTGGTGATGGCACTGCTCTCTGATATTCCACTATCCATCATGATCGAGCAGTCGATTCGAGGTGTTAATAGTTTCCCCCTGTTGGCGATTCCGTTCTTTATCTTGGTGGGCGAAGTGATGAGCAACGGCGGTATCGCTCGTCGTTTGATGGAACTGGCCGGCGCCCTAGTAGGCTTTGTCCGAGGTGGCTTAGGCCAGGTAGCGATTTGCGGATCAATGTTCTTCGGTGGCATTAGCGGCTCAGCCGTGGCGGATACGGCGGCTACCGGTGCAATGATGATTCCCTCAATGAAGCAGCAGGGATACACCGCGCCTCAAGCGACAGCCATTAACACCGTCTCATCGGTGATCGGCATCATCATCCCACCCTCTATCCCACTCATTCTATTTGGCATTGTTACCGAAACGTCGATAAGCCGCCTGTTTATTGCCGGCATCGTGCCAGGCATCTTGATTGCTTTCGCGCTGATGGTGACAACTTTTATTATGGCCACCATTGGCCATGCGGGTCAGACCCGCAAGTTCCGCCTTGATGTGCTGTGGGCAGCATTCAAAGCGGCTTGGCTTGCGCTAGTACTGCCGGTAATCGTGATTGGCGGCATTATCGGCGGTGTATTCACCGCGACCGAAGCCGCTGTTGCAGCGCTGCTTTATTCGCTGTTTATCTCACTGGTGGTTTACCGTGAATTTAAGATTACCGCGCTTTGGGGCATGCTGATTCGCACCGCCCGCTTAACCGGTATGGTCTTACTGCTGCTGGCGTTTGCCACCGTCATTGCCTGGTTTTTAACCATTAACATGGTACCGCAAACGCTGGTTCGCCAAGTTCAGGCAATTACCGAAGACCCTTTTCTACTGCTGCTGATTGTGGCCGGTTTACTGCTGCTGGTAGGGTTTGTGATGGATTTGACCCCTGCCATGGTGATTATGGCACCGATGCTAACGCCCATTGTGACGTCAGTAGGTATCGACCCGGTCTACTTCGGCGTATTGATGTCCTTCGTGCTGGGAATCGGTCTTTTAACTCCGCCAGTGGGCACCTGCCTTTACGTGGGCTGTGGGGTCGGTAAGGTTTCCATGGAACAGCTCGTCAGAGCCATGCTGCCTTACTACGGCGCTCTGTTAGTCGTGCTGGTAATCCTGATCGCATTTCCTGGCATCGTAACGTGGCTACCTGAACTCACCGCCGTACGTGGTAACTAACGTGATGACTCGCTCGCTAATCACTATCGCTTTCGATAGTTAACGTTTTAAAAACGCCCTTATCTAAGGAGGCCAACATGACACTGCAAGGCACACTGCTTATCGGTCAGCAGGCCGTTACCGGCTCACAGGCTGACATTTATGCAATTAACCCGGCGACAGGTGAAGCGCTCAAGCCGAACTACGCTGGTGGCACTCGCGCTGAGGTGGAACAGGCGTGTGAGCTTGCCGCCGCCGCATTCGATGACTATCGAGAGACGTCGCTTGAAGCCCGTGCACGCTTTTTAGAAACCATTGCCGATGAGATTGAGGCCATTGGTGCAGAGCTTACCGAGCGCGGCGTGGCTGAGACTGGGCTGCCTCGGGCGCGCCTTGAGGGTGAGCGTGGCCGTACTTGTGGCCAGCTGCGTCTGTTCGCTTCTGTGGTACGCGCGGGTGAGTGGCTGGATATTCGCCACGATCCTGCCCTGCCAGAGCGCCAGCCGCTGCCCCGCGCAGATCTTCGCCAGCGTCATATTCCACTGGGCCCAGTGGCGGTGTTTGGTGCCAGCAACTTTCCGCTCGCGTTTAGCGTCGCAGGTGGCGACACCGCTTCTGCACTGGCAGCGGGCTGCCCAGTAGTGGTCAAGGGCCACTCTGCCCACCCCGGCACCTCTGAACTCGTGGGTCGTGCTATTCAACGCGCCGTTGCTAAATGCGAGCTCCCTGAAGGAGTGTTCTCGTTGCTGTTTGGCTCGGGCAAAGAGATCGGCCAGGCGCTGGTCGCTGACCCACGTATCAAGGCGGTTGGTTTTACCGGTTCACGTAGTGGCGGTACTGCCTTGATGGCAACAGCGCAGGCACGCCCTGAACCAATTCCTGTTTATGCCGAAATGAGCAGTATCAACCCTGTTTTTCTCCTGCCTGAGGCCCTTAAGGCCCGCGGCACCAAGATTGCCGAAGGCTTTGTGGCATCGCTTAATATGGGCGCAGGCCAGTTCTGCACCAACCCTGGCTTAATTATCGGCCTTAAAGGCCCCGACCTGGATGCGTTTGTAGCAACCGCCGGTGAAGCCGTTAAAGCCAGCGCGGCACAAACCATGCTCACGCCCGGCATTCACGATGCTTATCAAAACGGCGTAGCGGCGCTGGCAAGCAGTGCCAACGTTACGGAAATCGCCCGTGGGCAAACAGATGAAGCACCCCATAGCTGCCAAACAGGCCTCTTTACCGCTAGCGCCAGCGACTTTTTAACCGACGAAGCACTACAAGACGAAGTCTTCGGTGCGACCTCACTGGTGATTGAGTGCCGTGATAGTGATGAAATGCAACGCGTCGCCGAGCAGTTGGAAGGCCAACTGACCGCCACACTGCAAATGGACGATGGCGACCTCGCCGACGCTAAACGCCTGCTACCCGTGCTTGAACGCCGCGCTGGACGCATCATGGCCAATGGCTGGCCCACTGGGGTTGAAGTTGGTCACGCCATGGTACACGGCGGCCCTTACCCTGCCACCTCGGATTCACGCACCACCTCGGTAGGTAGCGCGGCTATCTATCGCTTCTTGCGCCCGGTCTGCTATCAGGATTTACCCGCAGGTCTACTCCCTGAAGCGCTGCGTGATGGCAATCCGTTTAACGTCTCTCGATTAGTCGACGGCAAGCGCGAGAGCTAAACCGCATGCACAGGCTTAAGAGGCATCTGATAGACGCTTTTTAAGCTGCATATAAGTACCGTAGTGACGGTCGAGGTGGCGTCGCATGGCTGCCTCGGCCGCATCAGGGTCACGGGACTCTATCGCGGCAATGATTTCAGTGTGAGCAGTGGTGGCGGCTTTATCTTCATCTTTCTGCTGCAGTACCAGTGCCCGGCGATCATCCAGCCACTCAGAGAGCGCCACGTGAATGGCATCGAAGATGGGATTACGGCAAATGCTGGCTAACACGCCATGAAAATCATTATCAGAGCGTTTGAAGCGTGCTTCATCGCCAATGGCATCACGATTGGCTTTAAGCGCTTCGTGCAGCCTCGCCAGATCTTCTTCACTGGCATGGCGAGCCGCGTAGCGAGCCAGGGAGATCTCGAACATGGCACGGGCTTCTTGAAAATACTGCTGGCCATCAGGCTTGGAAAGCAGTTGCCGTGTTACGCCAGAAAGCCTGGCCATTACCGCATCCGCAGTGGGGCGAATAACCCTGGCACGCGTGCCACTATTGATGGCAATTAGCCCCAGTTGCTGTAAATGAAACAGCGCTTCACGCACGGCGGGCCTGCCGACCCCAAACTGCTCCATCAGCTCCCTTTCTGAAGGCAGTTGATCGTTTTCACTTAACCGCCCCTCGAGGATCTCTGCCTCAAGCTGTTCGGCGACCTGTTCGGACAGCGTTTTACGCTCGATCCGGTATCTGCTCATAGGCAGTCACCCCTGGTTAACCTGGAATTTTCCGCCATTTTACTGCATTTCTTGCCATTATCCTTTAAACGAACTTTACGGAAGTCTTGTGAGCGGCGTTATCCGGTATTGCTTAGCAAGCTCGGCATAGGCTAATTGATTGGCAGAATCGAGGGGGATGCCTTCTGCATCGCGGCTGGCTTGACAGCGCCATTCACGATCACCGGGGGCTAGCACGCTATTATTTTCAGTGGCGGGTTGAGCACGCAAGTCGGTTAGGTACTCAGCCAACCCTCGCGCAAAAGTGCCCTCTTCTACGAATGCATCGGGTTTCATCACCAGGAAGAAGTGCCCGACGCCACGGGGTGTTGCCATATCCGGCCCACCCATGGGTAAAATTTTAAAGCCGTGCTGCATACCCGACAACACGGAGCTGAGTATTTCAACCATGCCTGCCAACCCTGCCCCCTTAAAGCCAAAGCCAGTGCCTCCCATCGGCAACAGTGCGGCGACCTGGCTAGGATCACGGCTCACCTTGCCAGCCGCATCTGCCGCTACCTGATCCGGAAGCGTGCGGCCAATAGCACCAAACTGCTGCACGCGATTCCAGGGGACTGAGCTGGTGGCCATATCAAGTAGATAAGGTGCGTCGCCCGCTACCGGTGCTGCGAAGGCAATGGGGTTCGTGCCATGAAAAGGCTTAGCACCATCGTGGAGCAGTACAAAAGGGTCTGAGTTACACAATGCCATTCCTAGGTAACCGCGCTCTGCCGCCGCCAGCGCGTAGCACCCGGCCGCCCCGAAGTGCGATGAGTTACCCACTGCGACCGCGCCGATACCCGCCACTTCCGCCATTGCAATGGCATGCTCAATAGCGGTGTACCCCGCTAAGTGCCCCAGACCATCGTCCGCGTCTAAAAACCCTGTTGCCGCTAAGCGCTGGTGAAATACCATATTGGGAGCGCCATTAATGCGCCCACCTTGCAGTGCCTGCAGATAGTGGGGCAACAGGCGTAACCCATGGCTGTCGGTGCCCATCCGTGAGGCCGTCACCAGCGCCCATGTCGTTGCCTTTGCGGAGGGATGATCAGCACCCGCCGCGGTCAGCACGGTTTGCATAAAGCGACTAAGGTCTTCACCTTTTACACGAAAATCCGACGACGTATCAGTCATGGGTTACATACTCCTGATCTTTCTA
>JAMCZP010000220.1 GCA_023485185.1 Gammaproteobacteria bacterium | reverse complement strand
TTTTCGTCGAAGAAGCGATCCTGGAACAGCTGTATAGCTCAATTATGATAAAGATAGTGTTGATTGGCTTTGTTGTGACCTTCCTAACGTTCCACCTTTGGGCGGTCTACAACCAGTTCCTCTACACTCGTTACCTAAAGCGCCAGCTACGCACTTTCCAGCCGCCTACGCTAACCATTGAACAAGATACGGATAATGAGATGAAAGACCTAATAGAAAGAGGTCAAATGCACGAGCAGCAAAAAGTAGCAATATCCAATCAAGCAACTAACTAAGCCCCACTGCTGTTCCCTCTATCAATTCAAAGCAGCCTGATAGAGATAGAGGGAGCGCTAAAGAATGCACACCACTAGTTTCACCGTGGGTGGGCGCTTTAGCGCGCGGTGATAATGACACCCAAAATCACTTGGTACGAACAGCTAAGCGCCCGCCTGAACACCGCGCTGTAGTGCCTGAATCAAGCTCCAAGCCTAAGTCAGGAAATTCACTTCTAACGCTCATGCATCTGGGCATTGGATAGCACAAAAGACGAAGGCTTAGAGCCTGTATCAAAACCCTCATCAATCATCGCCGCCGCAACGCGTGCAGTTGAAATAGGCCTAACCGATTTAGGTAAAAACGATGAAGCAGGCGCAAGCAACGTACTTGCCACCTTTTCAATTAAACGACCATCATCGGGCCGCCCTAATAGTAATGAAGGCCGCGCAAAAAATACACACGGCAAATTAAGCACCTGAATATCGCGCTCCACTTCGCCTTTAACACGATTATAAAAAGCCGCAGAACTAACATTAGCGCCGTGCGCAGTCACCACCCCCAACCTGCTAACGCCCGCCCCTTTACAGGCACGCGCGAAGGCCAGCACTAAGCCATGATCAATACGTCGAAACGCCTCTTCACTGCCAGCTTGCTTTCTGGTTGTACCCAACGCGACGAAGGCGATTGAACCTGACGGCATCAAAGCCGCTGCTTGCGGCTCCAACTGCTCAAAATCGACAATATGGGACTGGATTTTTGAGGGGATGGCTTCGGGAAAATAGCGCTGCAGATTTAATTCTCGACGGGTGATCACCATGAGGTTAGCCACATCATCTCGTTGGCTTAACTGAGTGACTAACTGAGTGCCGATAGCGCCCGTTGCGCCTATAACGATGGCAGTGTTAGACATTATCTCTCCTTTATTAAGGTTATAATCATGGATCAAGCCCAACCCAGCCGACTATTGAATGCCAAGCCTCAGGCCTACTACTGTGAACACCCTCCATCGAAATGCAAAAAGCCGAGCCAAGCCTGTTCGCAAAGGCCTGCACCCGAACAATCTACATAACCAAGGCTATGACTTCCCTGCTCTCATAAAGAGCCACCCCGCACTAGCTCCACATGTGAAATCGAACGCTTATGGCAAGCTTTCCATCAATTTCGCAGACCCATTGGCCGTAAATAAGCTCAACGCCGCGTTATTAAGCCACTACTACAACATTGTCGATTGGGATATCCCAGAGGGCGCGCTTTGCCCTCCCATCCCAGGCAGAGCCGACTATATCCATTACATGGCGGACTTAATTGGGCATGAGCTTGGACGTGAGCAGCAGCCCAATATAAAACTGCTCGATATAGGAACGGGAGCCAATGGAATCTACTCGCTACTGGCCTGCCAAATTTACGGCTGGCAGTGTGTGGGTAGTGACATTAACCCTCAGTCGCTTGAGAACGTCACCACAATTATCGCCAACAATCCCACGCTCAAAAATCGCTTCGGGCTGCGCACGCAGCCCGATAAAAACCATATATTTGAAGGGATCATTCAAGCGGGCGAGTTCTTTGATATCAGTGTATGCAACCCACCCTTCCATGCCTCGCTCGATGAGGCACTTAAAGGTAGCCAGCGTAAACTCAATAACCTTGCACGTAGTCGCGGTGAACAAAAAGTAAAAACCAAATCGCCTACGCTGAATTTCGGCGGGTTGGGCGCAGAGCTTTGGTGTAAGGGCGGCGAGCAGTTGTTTCTTAAAAAGCTAATCAGAGAAAGCCAAACGTATTCAACTCAATGCCGCTGGTTTAGCAGCCTGGTTTCAAAAGCCGACAATGTGAAGCCTGCCAAGAAGCTGATTGGTAAGCTCGGCGCTGTTGATTGTCGGGAAATAGAGATGCAGCAGGGAAATAAGGTGACGAGGATATTGGCCTGGACATTTATGTGAGCCGCCTCTATTCGATGCCGATGCTCATAAGAACATTGCTTTCAGAGGGAGGTAAGAGAACTTGCCATCTCGTCCAATGTATTGGAAAGCGCTTGGTAGGCCAGCTTGGGTTGATACTGGGCATCATAAATCAGCCCGTTACCATGGTTGTAATAGTCGTACCACTCATTAAGTGACGACCAACGATCGGTGAAGCCCCACATAGTGAACGAGTGTGCACCCTCTTCGATGCACGCTTCCAAGTACTGGGCATACCAATCGGCTACGGCCTTTGAGGTATCGGCAAAGTTCTGATACTGGTTAATGTCCAGCTCCGACACCCGTACCTCGATACCCAGCGACTTGAAACGGGCAATGGCCGACTTCAAGTCTGCCTTGGTCACAGACGAAGTATTGCGTGGCCAGGTCGCCTGGTAATCAGCATTCACGTCTTCGTGCATCTGCAAGCCAATGCCATGAATGGGCACGCCGGCGGTTTGCAACTCGACCACCAGGTTGAACAGGAAGTCCTGTTTGTCACCCGCCTCTTCACACCCCCACTCATTAATGAACAGCAGTACGTCCGGATCCACTTCATGAGCTTTACGTAATGCCCGTTCAATGTAGCCACTTCCTAATGCCTGGTACCAGACAGAATCACGTAGCTGATCTGTCCAGCCCAGGAACGGCTCGTTGATCACATCGAATGACAGCATGCGCCCCTTATAGCGACCGAACAACCTCTCGATATGCTCGTCGAGGATCTCACCTACTTCACTAGCGGAGATGGTTCCATTGAGCCAGCCATCCCACAGCCACTGCGGGGTCGCTTCGTTCCACGCCACCGTGTGGCCATGCACCTCTATGCCATTACGTTCGGCGTAGTCGATCAGCTTATCCGACTCATAAAAGTCGTAGACGCCACGGGCAGGCTGGATGAACTGGAACTTCATGCAGTTCTCAGGGGTGATCTGGTTAAACTCATTGCCTAGAATGGCGCGGTACTGCTCATCGAATACCATCGGGTAGGTGGACACCGCGGTACCCACTCGGAACTTACCGGCCTTATCACGCAAGGTGCCCACTGTCTTCGGCACACTACGCACAGGCATCTCTTCCACGCTACCGGTCGTGGTGATCTGGGTGACAAGGAACGTTGCCCCCACGTTCACTTCATCCAGGCTTAGATAAACCACCCCATCGGCAAACAGACACATATCCGACTGACGGGTTACTTCCACACCGTTGGTCAGGAACACCAGCTCGGTGCCCTCCCGCTTGAAGGTGTAAACCACATTGGCACCTACACTGGCAGCAGCATTCCCCGACTCGGTATTGTCAGGGTGATACATTGTCCAGTAACACCAGTCACCGTTGACGATCTGGGCTTTGAAGGTACTCATCGCGGAGTACCACTCATCCTGCACCATCGGGATAACCCCGTGGAACAAGAAGTAGGTGGAGTTGGCCGCGGTCAGCGTAGCGGTGATATTGATCTCAAAGTCACCGGAGACCTGAAAGCGCATTGCCAGGTTGAGCGACGGATTATGGACCGGTGCCTCTGTGCTTTCAGGCAACGGCGACAGCTTACGGTCGAGGCCTTCAAACAGCACGCCATTTGATTGCAAAGTGGCACCAGAAAATCCTTCCCACAAATGTAATGGAACATTGGTCACGGGAATCCCTCAAAGAAATGTACCAGTGGGTTTTCACACGCATTAATTGTTGGGTTTGGAGGAACAATTGCTCTTTAAGCGCAGGATGCTGACCACTGCTTGACCTGCCAACACTTAGGCGCCAGTGGTGGTTTTCTATAACGCGAAGCGCACCGATAGGTTTGACGTCACGAAGCGGAGAAAAAAGTATTCGAGTGACGCACCGGATTAGCTGTTCCCAAGCATGTACGCACGAAGCTGCCGCTCCTCTCGCATAACATAGAGGACAAGAACCCGCATCTCATCCTCACGATAAAAAATGCGACATGGTGGAACAACGACTTCTCTATACACCGAATTAGGGAGTTCTGCAGGCATCCGCCCGGATTGGGGGAAATCTTCCAAGCGCTCGATTTTATCGAAAATCTCTTCTAACAGGCGGCTCGCAGCTCCAGGATTATCTAGAGCAATGTACTCTGCGATTGCGTTTAACTCTTGAAGGGCTGGCTCAGTCCAGATTACTTCAGCCATTTACTCATTTTCTCCCTGGCCTCACTTTGACTGTACGTTCTTCCCTCAAGTACAGCACGCTCTCCCCGTGAGAGCCCCTCAAGTAGCTCAAGCCGACGCTGCATGAATTCGTAATCTTGCACATCAACAAGATAAGCCGATGGCTGGCCATGTTCAGTGATCAGCACCGGCTCTTTAGACAGATGCAGGTCTGCTAAGATTTTTGTGGCTTGGCGTTTAAGGTTTGTAACAAGCTCAACTTTCATGGGCTCATCCCTGATTCAAATTGATAGTGACACTATAGTATCACTATGCAGGTGGAACAATTACAGCTAACGCCCGCAATAAACGGCGCGAGGAACGAGCGTCCGGCGACCGAAGGGAGCGAATTTAATTGCTTTGTGTACGCCCAGCATGGGCATGAACTAATGAGGTGGAAGTCCTCTGTAGGAAGATCACCGCCTCACCCTGATATTCAGGATAGTAGGCGATAACTACTAGCGAATGGCAAGGGCA
>JAMCZP010000056.1 GCA_023485185.1 Gammaproteobacteria bacterium | reverse complement strand
CCATCCCTACGTCTATCGCGCTGGCATTGGTCATGGCGCTATTTGTAAATGGCAAACTTCGCGGCCGCGGTTTTGTACGTATGGCGTACTTCACGCCTACCATTCTGCCGATGATTGCAGCGGCCAATATATGGATGTTTTTTTACGCCCCGCAGATTGGTCTATTTAATAAGCTGCTCGGCGCATTAGGTTTTTCCGGCGTGAACTGGCTGGGCGACCCCAGTGTGGCGCTGGGGTCCGTGATTGTGATGTCGGTGTGGAAAGAAGCCGGCTTCTTTATGATTTTTTACCTAGCGGCGCTGCAGGGTATTCCCCCCGAACTTAAAGAGGCTTCCGACCTTGAGGGAACCAGTCGCTGGAGCTTCTTTTGGCGTGTCACTTTCCCACTGCTGATGCCCACGACGCTGTTTGTGCTTATTAATGCGTTGATTAACGCGGTCCGTGTGGTGGATCACCTGTTTATTTTGACCAAAGGCGGCCCCAATAACGCCACCAACCTACTGCTTTATTACGTTTATGAGAACGCGTTTTCGTTCTTTGACCGCACCACCGCAGCGACGATTACCGTGGTTATTCTACTGGTGCTCGCCGTCGTCGCCACGGTGAAGTTCACGATTTTAGACCGTAGGACGCATTACCAATGAGTACCGCTAAATCACACGGCTATGCGCCTCGCTCTGGTTACTTTTCAATACCGTCACTTGAAACGGTAGCGGCATGGCTACTGGCCATCATTTGGATTTTTCCACTGCTATACGCTTTTTGGGCGGCGTTTCATCCACCTGCCTATATGGTGCGCTTTGACTTATTTGCCCCACTAACGCTGGATAACTTTAAAAACGCCTGGGCCCAGGCGCCCTTCGCCCGCTACTACTTAAACACCTTCGCTCTGGTAACCGGAGTGGTGTTTGCCCAGTTTGTGGTCTGTACGTTAGCTGCATTTGCCTTTGCGCGCTTCCCCATCCCCGGTAAGAACGTGCTGTTTATGCTGGTATTGATTCAGCTATTCGTATTCCCAGAAGTACTGATCGTCGAGAACTATCGCATCGCTAGTGGATTGGGGCTGATCAACACCATCACCGGTATCGGCCTGCCCTATGTGGCCAGCGCTTTCGGTATTTTCCTGCTGCGACAGACGTTTAAAACCATTCCCCGGGAGCTTGAGGACGCTGCACGCATTGAAGGCTGCAACTGGATGGAAATCTTGTGGAAGGTCTACGTCCCGCTGGCCAAGCCTACCTATCTTGCTTACGGGCTGGTTTCGATCAGCCACCACTGGAATAACTTCCTGTGGCCATTAGTGGTGACCAACTCGGTGGAAAGTCGCCCGCTAACGGTCGGGCTGGGTGTTTTCTCCGCCCCAGAAACCGGCGTGAACTGGGCCACCGTCAGCGCCGCAACGCTATTAAGCATCGCCCCGTTGCTCATCGCCTTTCTGCTCTTTCAGCGCCAGTTCGTTCAGTCGTTTTTAAGGGCAGGTATTCGCTAAGCAAACGCGCCTTAACCGTTTCGTGCAATAATTCTCTCTCCAGCACGAAACAAGGAGAGCAGTGATGCACGGCGACCCGGCACTCCTCAAGGTGTTGCAGGAGGTATTTGGCTATGACAGCTTTCGCGGCCCACAGCAGGCGATTATTGAACATGTGATTGCCGGTGGTGATGCACTGGTATTGATGCCCACCGGCGGTGGCAAATCGCTGTGCTATCAGATCCCTGCGCTGCTGCGCGAAGGCACCGCGATTGTGGTCTCGCCGTTGATTGCGCTAATGCAGGATCAGGTGGCGGCGCTTGAACAGAACGGGGTCAGAGCGGCCTATCTCAATTCCAGCCTTGATTATCACGAGGCGGTCGAGGTGGAGAACAGACTGCGGGTGGGCGAATTGGATCTGCTCTATGTGGCGCCTGAACGGCTCGCCACGCCGCGAATGCAGATGCTGCTTGAACAAACCAGGATAGCCCTGTTCGCTATCGACGAGGCCCACTGCGTTTCCCAATGGGGCCACGACTTTCGACCCGAGTATCGCCAGCTCTCCCATCTGCACCAGCGCTTTCCTGACGTGCCGCGCATCGCGCTCACCGCTACCGCCGATGTGCCCACCCGGCATGACATCATGGAGCACCTGCAGCTCCAAGAGGCAGCGCTGTATAACAGCGGCTTCGACCGGCCCAACATTCGCTACCACATCGCTGAAAATCAGGGCAATGCCAAAGAGCAGCTGCTGCGTTTTATCCGCGAATACCACAACGGCGAGGCGGGCATCGTCTACTGCCTCTCCCGGCGCAAGGTGGAGGAGACCGCCGCCTGGCTGGAGCGCCAGGGACTAACCGCACTGCCCTACCACGCCGGGCTTCCCGCTGAGCAGCGCCAGCGCCACCAGACCCGCTTTCTGCGGGAAGATGGCGTAGTTATCGTCGCCACCATCGCCTTCGGCATGGGCATCGACAAGCCGGACGTGCGCTTTGTGGCGCATCTTAACCTGCCCAAGAGCATCGAAGCCTACTACCAGGAGACCGGCCGCGCCGGGCGCGATGGCCTGCCCGCCGATGCCTGGATGGCCTACGGGCTTCAGGATGTCATCACGCTGCGTCAGATGCAGCAGGACTCCAGCGCCGCCGACCAGCAAAAGCGCATTGAGCAGCAGAAACTCGACGCCATGCTGGGGCTGTGCGAAATCATCAGTTGCCGGCGCCAGGCGCTGCTTCACTACTTTGGCGATCATCTGGATGCGCCCTGCGGCAACTGCGATAACTGCCTGACCCCACCCGAGACCTGGGAGGCCACCGTGGCGGCGCAGAAGGCGCTGTCGTGCGTCTACCGCACCGAGCAGCGCTTTGGCGTGACTTATCTGGTGGATGTACTGTTAGGCAAAAGCAATGAACGAATCACCCGCTTTGGCCACGACCGCCTAAGCACCTTCGGGATTGGTAAAGAGCTCACCGCTAACGATTGGAAAGCGCTGTTTCGCCAGCTGATTGCCAGCGGCTATTTAAGTGTCGATATGGAGGGCCACGGCGGCATTAAGCTCACCGCCAACGCTAAGCCGGTGCTGCGCGGCGAACACTCGCTTACCCTGCGCAAACCAAGCAAGGCCAAGGCCGCCCGGCGGGGCAGCAAAGCAGGCTCGGCCACGCTGCCCCATGGGGAGCTATGGGAAGCCCTACGCCAACACCGTCGGGAACTGGCCGAGGCCCAGGGCGTGCCTGCCTATGTGATCTTCCACGACGCCACTTTGGCTGAAATGGTCGAGCAGAAGCCCCAAAGCCTGGAGGCACTGGGCGCAATCTCCGGTATCGGCGCGCGCAAACTGGCGGATTACGGTGAGGGATTCCTGGGCGTAATCCAAGCGCATCAAGAAGCTGAGTAAAACAGCTGAATCAGTGCGTGCAGTGGTTCTTACTGGCGGGAATTAGAAAGGCTCAAATGGTCGTTATTTTCAAAAATCGCTCACTTGGCGTAAACTATAGGTGAGTGAGGAGAAAGCTATATGGCCATTCAGCATAAATCAGCCGATAAGCGTCGCGAAATGGGGGCCGCCGCAATGCGCACTTACCCTAACATTTCACACGTATGGGGCTTGAAAGAGAGCGAAGCAGCGCTGTTGTTAGGCGTACCGGACTCCACCTACCGGCGTTGGAAGCAGTCACCTGAGCAGGCGAGGCTTGATGCGAACCATTTAGAGCGGATGTCGTTAATTCTCGGCATTTACAAGGCACTGCATATACTTTTGCCCAATAAAGAAGCCGCTAACAGCTGGCTGCAGCGTGCCAACAGCAACCCTCTTTTTGCTGGCCACTCGCCAATGGAGCGTTTGTTAAATGGCCAGGTCTCCGACCTCTACGTTGTTCGCCAACATTTGGATGCCGCCCGTGGTGGGGGCCATGCATGACGTTCCCAATGAGCGACGTCACATGGCGCCCCAGCTACCGTGTTATTCCCTCGCGTTTCCCACCGATTGATTTATTCGAAGGTGTCAACAGCAGCGTTGATGACTGGGACTTACTTAATGAGTTGGAAGGTGAAACCTCCGCAAGGCTGCGCGAGGAAGCAGGTGCCATTCACCTGGTTTGCGACGATGACCGTCGCTACGGCCCCGGCTGGACGCCGGTCATGGCCGCCTTCTGCCACTTCCCCGCGACCGGCTCGCGTTTTAGCGATGGCACCTTTGGTGCTTACTACTGCGCGTTAACAGAAGCCACTGCCATCGCCGAAACCGTTTACCACACAGAGCGCTTTATGGGGGAGTCCGACGAACCGCCCATGATGCTTCAGCAGCGTGTTTACCTGTCGAACTTAGAGGGAAAACTGATTGATTTACGAGGATGCAATGCTGCCCAAGCGCTTCTCACCTCGGATAGCTGGGCTGCCGGGCAAACCTTGGGTAGAAAAGCCAGGGAGGAGCAAGCAGACGGCATCGTTTACCCCAGCGTTAGAGACCCCGATGGCGAGTGCGCCGCTGTGCTACGGCCGCCCGTGCTCTCCGCAACTCGGCAAGGGCGTCATCTCGGCTATGACTGGGATGGTCAGCGTATCCGCCACATCTATGAACTTACATTATTGGGTTAGCTATTAACGTTACTGTTAGCTCGACGGCTAAAAGCGCCCCTTGCAGTGTTCACCACGTGCTATCGCGGCCGCATCAAACACGCCGGTATCCAAAACCCAGGCGGTGACGAGGCTGGCGGGGGTGACATCAAATGCCGGGTTCCACACCGGGGCATCACTGGGTGCCCACATGACCTCGCCAAAGGCACCAGCCGCACCACGGATCTCGGCAGGGTCGCGCTGCTCAATGGGAATATCCGCGCCGGTGGCACAGGCGGGATCTATCGTTGTGTAAGGGGCTACCACGTAAAATGGCACTTGGT
>JAMCZP010000160.1 GCA_023485185.1 Gammaproteobacteria bacterium | reverse complement strand
CCCGATTGTAAGCGCACTGGTGGAAGCCGCCAGTCAAGGCAAAGAGGTCACGGTGGTTATCGAGCTGCGTGCGCGATTTGATGAAGCCGACAACCTACAGCTTGCTTCACGCCTGCAGGAAGCGGGAGCCATCGTTATCTACGGGATTATGGCGTATAAAACCCACGCTAAAATGCTGCACATTGTGCGCCGTGAAAAAGGCGAACTGTGCTATTACGCTCACCTCGGCACTGGCAACTATCACTCCAAGACGGCAAAACTCTATACCGATTACAGCCTGCTAACCGCTAATAAAGCGCTATGTGCTGACGTTCATAAAGTATTTCAGCAACTGTCGGGAATGGGCCGGGCGCGCAAAATTGATACGCTGCTCCACGCGCCGTTCACCTTGCATGAAAGGCTAGTGGAAATGATTGACCGTGAAGCGCAGCTTGCGCGCAAGGGCAAACGTGGCCATATCATTATCAAATGCAATTCGTTGACCGAGCCTAAGCTTATTAAAGCGCTTTATCGCGCGTCCCAAGCGGGGGTCGAGTGTGACCTAATTATTCGCGGAATGTGCTGCCTGAAACCCGGCATACCAGGAGTTTCTGACAATATTCGCGTTCGTTCAATCATTGGACGTTTTCTGGAACATACCCGCGTCTTCTATTTCCACAACGATGGTAAGTCGGAAACCTGGTGCTCAAGTGCGGACTTTATGTCGCGTAATATGTTTCACCGTGTGGAAACCTGCTTTCCGTTGCTGGACAAAAAGCTCGCTACGCGCGTACGCAAAGACCTTGAAACTTATCTGGTGGATAACTGCCAGAGCTGGCTGCTGCAGACCGACGGTAGCTATCAGCTACAAGATCCTGGTGATGGCGATGCCATCAGCGCCCAGGAAACGCTGCTCTACGCCTATGCCTCGAAAAGCTAGCGTTAAATGCCAAAACCCCGCGCACTAAGCAACGGGGTTCACTCTAATCTTTAACCGATTATGCGTAGCGTTGGCGGAGTACCTTGGCGGCTTTCACCATATTGGCCAGCGCAGGTTCTACTTCCGCCCAACCACGGGTTTTTAAACCACAGTCAGGGTTGACCCACAGTCGTTCAGCGGGAATTTTCTCGAGCGCTTTTTCCATTAAATCGACCATCCAACTCACCTCAGGAATATTCGGGGTGTGGATATCGTAGACGCCTGGCCCGATCTCGTTGGGATAGGCGAAGTCCTGGAAGGCATCGAGCAGGATCATATCTGAACGCGACGTCTCAATGGTGATCACATCCGCATCCAGGGCGGCAATCGCGCCGATGATATCGTTGAACTCTGAGTAGCACATATGGGTGTGAATCTGAGTGGTATTGGCAACGCCAGCCGCACTTAGCTGAAAGCTCTCCACTGCCCAATCAAGATAGTGCTGCCATTCGTGCTGGCGTAGCGGTAGCCCCTCACGTAGTGCAGGCTCGTCAATTTGAATAATAGTGATGCCCGCTTTTTCCAGATCCAGCACTTCATCGCGCAGTGCCAGGGCAATCTGGCGACAGGTGGTTTCCCGCGGCTGGTCATCGCGCACAAATGACCACTGTAGAATGGTAACTGGGCCGGTGAGCATCCCTTTCATGGGTTTATTGGTTAGGGTTTGAGCGTACTCACTCCAACGTACTGTCATCGGTGCTGGGCGCGAAACATCGCCAAAGATAACCGGTGGCTTAACGCAGCGTGAACCGTAGCTCTGTACCCAACCAAAACGGGTGAAGGCAAATCCTTCAAGCTGCTCGCCAAAGTACTCCACCATATCGTTGCGCTCGGCTTCACCATGCACCGGCACATCAATATCTAATGCTTCCTGGCGCTCAACGGCATACGCAATCTCGGCTTGCATACGCGCTTCATAATCGGCTAATGCAAGCTCGCCTGCCTTAAAAGCGCGCCGCGCGGCACGGATCTCATTGGTTTGCGGGAAAGAGCCAATGGTAGTGGTTGGGAATAACGGCAGCTTGAGGGCACGCCGCTGGGCGTTTGCGCGCACTGAGTAGGGGGCTTGGCGCTGACTATCCTCGGGGCTAATGGCCGCCAACCGCGCGCTGACAGCGAGCTGATGGATGCGGTTAGATTCACGCCGAGCGTCCAGCGCCTGCGTCGCCTCATTTAAACGCTGCTCGTCGGCAGGCGTGGTACGGTTATCAATCAATCGGGTGAGCGTAACCACCTCCTCCAGTTTCTGCTGCGCAAAAGCTAACCAACTAATGAGTTCTTCCCCTAGCGCTGTTTCTTGTGCTAAATCCACCGGCACATGCAGCAGCGAACAGCTTGGCGCCAGCCATAGCCGCTGACCCAGACGCACTTTTAACGGTAGTAAGCGTTCGCGCAGCGCAGCTAAATCGGCTCGCCAAATATTACGTCCATCGACAAAGCCAATCGATAGCACCTGATGAGGCCCAAGGCGGTCGATTACGCTTTCCACTTGCTGAGGGGCACGCACCGCATCAACGTGTAAACCCGCTACGGGTAAACGCGTAGCCAGTGAGAGGTTGTCGCCCAAGCTTCCAAAGTAAGTCGCCACCAGCAGCTTAAGCGGCGCTGACTGTAAGCGGTGATAAGCACGCTCATAGGCCTGTTGCCAAGCCAGCGGCAAATCCTGCACTAGCGCAGGTTCATCCAACTGGACCCACTCAATTCCTTGAGTAGCGAGCCTAGCGAGTATCTCACTATACACATTGAGCACGCCGTCTAATAACGTTAGACGGTCAAAGTCGCTGCCTTTCGTTTTACCCAGCCATAGCCAGGTTAGTGGCCCCGTTAGCGTTACTTTGGGTGTATAGCCTGCCCGCAAGGCTTCATCCACTTCATCAAACAGTCGATTCGATGCCAGGGTAAATGTTTGCCCCGCATGCAGCTCAGGGACTAAATAGTGATAATTGGTATCGAAGTATTTGGTCATTTCGCACGCCGCGGCAGGTTCGCCGCTAGGTGCACGGCCACGGGCCATACGAAAAGCGGTGTCGAGATCAATGTCGCCAGCGGACACTTCATCTTGAGCATTGAAGCGAGCGGGCACGGCCCCTAACGCCACAGAAACGTTAAGCACTTGATCGTAAAAGGCGAAATCACCCACACTAACAAAGTCTAAGCCCGCGTCCTGCTGAGCCTGCCAGTGGCGCAAGCGTAGCTCCCGCCCAGTGCTTTCAAGCTCGCTACGTGAGCAATCGCCGCTCCAGTAAGCTTCTGTCGCTTTTTTAAGTTCGCGCTGGGCGCCAATGCGGGGATAGCCGAGAATATGAGAAACTGTCATGATGAAATCTACCAACGTGAATGATTTCACACAGTCTGGGCATCACTCACCAATGAATCAAACTAAAGTTTTTAATACCGAAGATGAATAATATTCACCATTACCGAGCTAATCCATGATTGAACTGCGCCATCTACGCACGCTGCTTGCCTTGCGTGAAACAGGCTCTCTAGTAGAGGCGGCTGACCGAGTTCACCTCACCCAATCAGCCTTGTCCCATCAGCTTAAAGACCTGGAAAGCCGAGTGGATAGCGCGCTTTTTGTGCGTAAAACCAAGCCGGTAGAGTTCACCCGTGCCGGGCTTCGCTTACTTGCGTTAGCCGACCAGATCCTGCCAGAAGTGCGTAAGGCGGAGCGTGATTTAGCGCGCCTAGCAGGCACTGAACAGGGCCGTTTACACATGGCCATTGAGTGCCACAGCTGCTTTCAGTGGTTAATGCCAACGGTGGATTACTTTCGTGACCATTGGCCGGAAGTGGAGATTGATATTCCCAGCGGCCATCACTTCGACCCGCTCCCGGCTCTTTCTCGCGAGCAGCTTGATCTGGTCATCACCGCCGACCCTCAACCGCTTGAAGGGATCCATTACGCACCACTATTTCGCTATGAGGGGTTATTGGCCGTCGCCCGTCAGCACGAGTTTGCGGGCCGCGGATTTATTACCCCACAGGACCTGGTCGATGAAACGTTAATCACTTATCCGGTGGAGCAGGCACGCCTGGATATTTTCACGCAATTTTTGCAGCCAGCGAACGTGCGCCCTCGAGAAATCCGCACCGCAGAGTTGACCATTATGATGATGCAGTTGGTAGCCAGCGGGCGTGGTGTCTGCGCACTGCCCAATTGGGCGCTCACCGAGTATCTGGAGCGCGACTATGTTAGCGCCGTAAAGCTAGGCGAGCATGGTGTGTGGAGCACGCTGTACGCCGCGATACGTGAAGAAACTCAGGAAGCGCCATGGATGCAGGACTTCTTACGCACCGCGCGAGAGACCTCCTTTGCAGTGCTGTCGGGGGTTAAACCAGCGGATCGCGACGCGGAACCAGCAGCGTAAACCGCGCGCCGCCTAAGGTGGGGCTTGTGTCAATGGTGACGCTGCCCCTATGCCCAGCCATTATTTTTTGGACAATCGAAAGCCCCAATCCATAACCGCCAGAACTTCGCGCGCGGCTATCGTCAAGGCGTGCAAAGGGTTTGAAGATATCTGTCCGCGCTTCGAGTGGGATGCCAGGGCCATCATCCTCAACATCAATGCGCACCAGATTAGGCTCATCCCAGAGCTGAATCACCACACTAGTCTTGGCATGGCGGCAGGCGTTACCGACTAGGTTCTGTAGCGCTCTTTGCAAGTAGCGTGGCTCTGCCAACAGTTCAATTTCGGGGCCAGGGGCTAGCGTAAGGGTTAACCCTTTATGTAGTGGTGAAAGCGTATCAATCACCCGCTCTGCCATCGCTCGGCACTCTACCAGGGCAGTTTCAAGCTCCGCACCGTTCACCGTCTCCCCGCCTAAGCGCGCATAGGTGAGAATTTCATCAACCAGCTCATCGAGCTCTGCAATATCTGCATCGATACCCTGCAGCTGGCGACGAATGGCTGGCTGGTCGGTCATATCTTCGACCATTTGCACGGCAAAGCGAATGCGCGCCACCGGCGTGCGCAATTCGTGGGAAACCGCCCTTATCATCTCTTGCTGACCGCGTAACAGGCTTTGCACCTGATTAGCCATGCCATTAAATGCCATGCCTAAACGGCCTAAAAAGTCGCCGCTTTCAACTTTTACGCGGGTTTCCAAGCGGCCGCTGGCAATCCGCGTGGCGGCCAACTCTAACCGCGCCATGCGGGCTTCAATGCTGCGCATAATCAAATAAATAATCAGGCTGAGGACAATCATCAGCCCGACTAAGAGTGGTAGGTGCAGGTTCAGCGGTAGCGTATCACCCCGTGAAATCGGCCCTGCCTGCAGCCATTCGGATTCGCCCGGCAATTGATAAAGTAGCGTAATTGACAACTTATCGGAAACTAGCCGAGTCACCACATTACCGCTAGCCAACTGTACCTGTTGCTCAGCGGTCAGGGAGGCAGGAAGCGTAGATAAAAGCTCTAATGGCCAACTACCAGAACGCAGTTCTTGCAGGCGGCTGGTACGCTGTTCAAGAGGTTGGCCTGCTAGCCATTCTCCTACAAGAATAATGCTTCCATACCATTGATGTTCGCTCCAATCATCTAGCCTGGCTTGCAGCAGCCATGTTTCTCCAGGTAAACGCTGCTGCAATAGCCAAGGGTTCTCTGCAACTAACACCTTGCCTTGTTCTAAACGTGCGCGCTCAAAATAACCCAAATCAGCGTCGTTAATCGGTAGCAGTGTCAGCTGAATATCCAGCCGCTCAGCCAGACTATTGAGTAACGCTTCACGCTGATCTACCGCTGTATCAGCTAATTGACGCGACATGAGCGACATCGGCAAGGTGGCAAGCTGCTCGCGGTAGTCTTCGCGGCGCACCTGCTCGATAAACGAGCGCCCCGCTAATGCAATCGCGAACACCACCACCAGCGCAAGACCCAGTAACACATAAAAACGCAAAAAAGAGCCGTTACTGAGCACCCGCCGCATGATGCCGACCCTCTTAATAATCAACTATCTTTGACGAATAAATAACCCTTACTGCGCACGGTTTTGATCCTGTGCGGCTGGTTCGGATCATCGCCAATTTTGGGCCTTATACGCGATACACGAACGTCAATGGAGCGATCTTGTCCGTCGTACTTAATGCCCCGTAAATCACTGAATATCTCTTCACGGGTTAGCACGCGACCTGCGTTACGAGCCAGTAGCCATAACAGGTCAAATTCGGCGCTGGTTAAATCAATCCGCTCACCGGCTAACCACGCTTCACGAGTAGCATTATCTATTTCTAGGTTCTCAAACTTTAAGCGCATTTCACCATTAGGTGCTGGGCCATCGGCGCGGCGTAGCAGGGCTCGCATACGAGCAAGCAGGACCCGTGGCTGAACAGGCTTTGGCACGTAATCGTCAGCGCCCATTTCTAACCCCAGCACTTGATCCAAATCATCAGTTCGTGCAGTTAACATCATGATGGGACCAGCAAAGTTGGGCCTCACACGACGACAAATGGCTAGACCGTCTTCGCCCGGCAACATTAAATCTAAAATAACTAAATCGGGCTGCAACGTTAATATGCGGTCAACCCCCTTAGCGCCATCAGCCTCCAGCGTTACTTGGAAGCCATTTGCTTCCAAGTAATCCCGAGTGAGCTCAGCCAGACGTTGGTCATCCTCAATGATCAAAACATGATCTTGATCGGGATAGTCAGGCATTACAGGCTCTTGCGACTCAAGCGCCTGAAATTGCTGTTCCAAATGATCTACCATCCTCTTTATGCACTCCGCTTAGGCAGTTTGATATCTCACCCGCTCACCCATACTCAACGCAGGTGCCCTATTGTTGGCCCACAGGATAACTCAAAACCATCAAAACACCTGCTTCTGTCGTTACAATTAAACGCTCGATGGTATGAACTATTCCTTTGCACTTGATTCTTACCCTAGCGAGAGCTAATGTAAAAGCGCTGACTGTCGACAATCTGACAGGAGAAACCTGCCATGGAAAGTAGCAAAACGAAAAGTGTCATTAAACGTGTTTATGTTCCTACTCAAGTGCGCGACCTGCCGAACGGAGAGAAGTTAAAAATTCCCGGACACTACAAAGCGCCACCCAATGAGTGAAAAACTCAGTTGCATAACCCACGTTTGCATAAAGCGTCCTTTAACCACCTGTAAGTACGGCATCGGTGTAGTTACAGCTACTGTTTTGCTGGATATATATTTGCGAAATTAAGGCTTAGTACTATTACCACGCTTACTAGTGTTACCACGCAAGTTATCAAAAAGGCAGGCCAAGAGGCCTGCCTTTTTTGATCAACTGCGCTTTTTAATTCGTCATCCCTTGGGTCCAAATAAGAACCAAGCGATTAAGCCAACGAGCGGGAAAATTAGCAGCACCAGTATCCACACTAGTTTGGCAAGGCTGCCAGCAGAGCTTTTAGCTACCTTCACAATGGCCCAAACTACGATGACCAGCCAAATTAACCCTAATAAACCACCTACTTCAATGCCCATAGTAACTCCTTTTAGCGTGTTGGCATGTGTATGTATTTAGCTAATCATATCTGCTATTGGTTCACAAGCGACACTCACTGCTCGGGAAGACTCAGCACCATTTCTCCCGCCTGCATTTCAATCGCCAGCAGGTTTAAAAAGCTCATGCCGAGCAGTACGGTATCACTTTCCATCCCAGGACTTATCGAGCCCTGAACATTTTGCACCTTTAAGCCGCCCAGCGAAACCTCTTCAAGCTCGGTTAAGGTGCCTTCTACTCTTCCATTAGCAGTGTTAAACCAGGCACTTCGACCTGGTTCCAAGCCTAATTCATTGGCTAGCTCAGCAGGTACCGCCACATAGGTGGCGCCAGTATCGAGTAAAAATGTTACCGGTTGGCCGTTAATTCTCCCTGGTGCCTCATAGTGGCCAGCTCGATTGCGCTGCAGAGTGACCGGCTCCCCCGCTGGAAGGGTATAAACAATATTGGCATTGGGGCGCATCATGTCTTCAAGCCCCCCGTGTATCCACCAAGTTCCTACCGCCATCAGCAATATCCAAAATAGCAGCATCATAACGACACCACCGCGCTGTGCTGACTGAATGACTATGCGAGTTCCTTTTTGCGTTGCCATGTTTCACCCCACTGAGGCAAGGGCATATGGATATGTTTTATGATTGCCCTTCCCAGGCAATCGCAGCCTCTCGACCGCGGCGTTCGTTGACCCGTGCGCAAATCAGCATCGCAATCACGAATAAGGCAACACATAATAGAATAGACGCTTGTAAGCCTATCAGGGTTTGTAATACGCCTAACATTATAATACCCAATACCCCTGCCAACTTATTCGCCAGCCCCCAAAAACCGAAAAATTCTGCTGATTTCGCCAAGGGTGAAAATAATCCGACTAATGCTCTACTCGCCGACTGGCTAGACCCTAGACTAAGCCCCGCTAAGCAGCCTACAACTAAAAAGACATACTGGGCTTGCCACTGCACATCAAAATTCCCGTTGACCCATGCGGTGACTTCGGGAGTTGCCCAAATCGCAATAATGGCCACCACCCAAAGTGCCAGCGTCATTTGGTAAGTGCGCTTGGCACCTAATTGATCCTGCAACCAACCAAACCCCAAGGCTCCTGCCGCTGCGGTCACTTGCACAATAATGAACATGATATTGCGCACACCTTCGTCCCAGCCAATGACTTGGGCACCATAAATAAACGCAAACGCGATGATGATATAAACGCCCGCCATGGAGAACAGCAGCGAAAACAAAAATACGGTTAAGTCTTTGAAGTGACGTAACTCATGAAACGTGCTGGTAACGCGAGTGAGCGCAATATGGCGATAAGATACGCCGCGGGGTTCAGGTATCCCACGCTCTTTTAGCCACAAAAAAGTGGGTATGGCGGTAATCAGGAAGAAGCCAGCGGCAAAGGGCCCCACCCAGCGAATACGGTCAAAATTTTCAGCGCTTGCCTCTCCGAGCACTATCAGCGTGAAACCTGCCGCAAATAACCCACCGATGTAGCCTAATGCCCAGCCAAATCCGGAAATCTTACCCAGCGCCTCTGGCGGCCCCAGCTCTGGCAGAAAGGCAGCAATAAACGATTCACCCATCGAGTATGCGTAGTTAGACAACACAATCAATAATAACCCGGCAATCACGTAGCCAGGCTCTACAAAGTAGAGCATTGCTGTGGTGGCTACAGTGGCTAAATAGCTAATCAGCAAAAAGCGTTTCTTCTCAGCCCGATAATCCATTATCGCCCCACAAAGAGGCGCAGTGACCACGACCATTAGGTAACTAATGGCCAGAGCAAGGCTCCATAAAAAGTTGGCTAGCCGAAAATTATCGCCACGATCACCCACAATAACCGTTGTAAACAGCTCGCCAAACACGACGGTAATAATCAGTAGTGTGTAGGCCTGATTGGCAAAATCAAACATCGCCCAGCCGAATATCTCACGGCGTGTTGCATAGTGATCCGTTGCCTTGGCAGAGTTAGCAGCCAGCATTAGTTATCTCTCACAGAGGAATCAATAAGCCTAGCAGGTGATATTACCTAGTTACCACGGCTTGCGTTAATAGATTAAAGGTGACACTGGACCAGCGTTGCACTAAGTTTGATTGATTCATAAGCAGCGTGGATAGATTTCAATGGAATTAGCCAAATCCAGACGGTGTTTACGTTGGGGAATCCTCACCGTGATGATATTCACTTGGCTGATGCTTAAACCCACTGCTCATGCAGAGACGCCTGATACGCTAGCCCCCCTAGTGTTTATTACCGAAGAGTATCCCCCCTATAATTACCTTGCTAACAAACAGTTAACCGGCACATCAATAGATTTATTAGAGGCTATTTTTGAGGCAACCCACACGCCGCTTAGTCGAGACGATGTTCGCTATTACCCCTGGGTACGCGGCTATGAGCTTACCCTAACCCAGCCTAACACGGTGCTGTTTTCAACTACGCGCACCGCAGCGCGAGAGGCTAATTTTCATTGGGTGGGACCGATTGCCCAAGACCAAGTCGTGCTGCTAGCCCATCACGACGCCCCACTCTCTATCGACACGCTGTCAGAGGCGATTGATCGAGGTCTGACAGTAGCAGTCATTCGAGAAGATATTGGTGCCCAGACATTGATAGAAGCAGGCTACCCTGAACACTTAATGCTATCCGCCATGGATAACCGCAGCGCATTGCATATGTTGATACGAGGGCGCGTGGACTTGTGGGCCTACAGTGCCGACGTTGCCACGTGGATTGCTGAATCGGAGGGCTATCCCCCCAACAGCTTAATGCCGGTTCATACGCTCAGTGAATCTTCCTTATACTTCGCCATTAATCAGGCTACCGATAGTCGCTTGATATCATTAATGCAGCAGGCGCTGGAAAAGGTGCAGAGTGAGCGTTCTCAAAGGTAGCTAATGATGGATAAACACATAAATCGCGGGTGGCTGAACCGCATAAGACCAGCTCTTCTCATCGCTATCGGCTTTTTCGGAGTATCGCTTCATGCCATGCCAATACACGCAATGCACCTGGTCATTAACACCGAAGAGTACCCACCGTTCAATTACTTAGATGACCAGGGGCAAATTATCGGCAGTGCCACGCTATTGCTGCGTACCGCGCTTCGCCAGGCCAACATTCAAGCTCGTTTCCAGCTATTGCCTTGGGCACGCGCTTACACTGCAGCACGTTTAAGCAGTCATCACTGCGTCTACTCCACCACCCGAACACCTGAACGTGAAGCACTGTTTCAATGGGTAGGGCCACTGGTGACCAATGAATGGGCAGCGTTTAGCTTAGCCGAACGTGATCTTTCGATAACCTCCCTGGCAGATTTAAACGTTTGGCGAGTAGGTAGTTTTCGTGAAGACGCCGTTGGTGATTATGTTGCCAACCATGACATTAATGTTCTGCGCGCACCGTCAGAAAGAGAAAATATTGCGCGCTTAAAGGCTGGCCTGATTGATGTGATTGTGACCGGCAAAGCAACCGGTGAGTTTATGGCAGAGGAGCTCGATATAGCGCTAGCGCATTTATTTACTTTTTCCCACGCCCCGCTCTATCTCGCCTGCCACCCCAGCGTATCTGAAGTCCTGCTAGCACGGTTGCAAACACAGCTGGATACGTTACTCCCCCCTGTAGCAGGGGATCAATAATGCGGCCTCGTAGCAAATTATCGTTCTCTGCTGCGGGCACTACGCCTAGAAGAGGCAGTTTAACCTTCAAGCAAGCACTACTAACGCTCTTGATCGCCATGCTCATTAGTACGGTAGCGGGCAGCGTTGAGTTAATTAGCCACGCCTCAAATATGCGCCAAGAGGTACAGCTACGGACCGCGCAGCAGCTTGCAATTGTCAACGGCGCTGCAGCAGAGGCCGCCTTTCAACTGAACCCCGACCTTGCGCACCAAATCGCCTATGGTTTATTTAATGATGAAGTGGCTTGGGTGGTTATTCGAGATGATTTTGGCCGCTCCTTAGCGGAATTCAACGCTGTTGGAGAAGCTAATTCGACCTGGCTTAGCCAGCGTTTGTTTGGCGATGTGTTGCATCATCAAACGGATCTTGAGTATTACATGGGCAGCGATATGCCTGATGCCATTGTGGGCAACATTGAGCTGCGATTAGCCGAAGCTTATTTAACTCAGCAGTTTCTAGAGCGCATCTATTCAGTGGTAGGACTCAGCATACTTCAAGCCTTTATTTTAAGTATTGTGGTGATTACCTTTTTCCACTTTTTTATTACCCGTCCACTACTCAAAGTACACGCAGCGATTATCGGCACCGACCCCACCCAGCCAGGCAAATGGCCTAAGCCACGCCTTCGCGGTCACCAGAACGATGAGCTGGGTCATTTAGTCGATAGTCTTGATCATCTTTTAAACGCGTTCCAGCAAGGTCTGGAACAGCGAGATCAACTGCATCATCTTTCTAATATCGATGGCTTAACAGGAGTGCCTAATCGCCGTCTCTTCGATCAGTTTTATAAACAGCAGTGGCATATCGCTCAACACACTCAACAGCCGTTGTCGGTCATTTTTATCGATATCGATAATTTTAAAGAATTTAATGACCACTATGGGCATACAATGGGCGACGATACACTGCGCGCGGTGGCCAATATACTCCATCACTGCATCGATCCATCCCGGGATTTGCTGGCACGATACGGTGGAGAGGAGTTTGTTTGTGTACTGCCCAACCAAGACCATGATGAGGCGGTCAGCATTGCTAACGGTTTACGCGAAGCAGTGCTCTCGCTGGCAATTCCGCATGCCTTTTCAAGCACTCATTCAGACTTAACCATTAGTATGGGGGTTTCCAGCATGTCTCCCGGACAAAGCATCAGTCCAGAAACGCTTATTGAACGCGCCGACCAGCAGCTCTACCAAGCTAAAAAACAGGGTCGTAACCGGGTAGCTACAAGCAAACGCCCGGCCTAAAGCCGGGCGAACGACCACTGCTTACGGAGGAGCACGAGTAGCATTAGAGTAACCAGTGGGCGAGCACCGCGGTAAGGCCAATGACCATAGCCGTTAGCACCGCCACGGTCACCACGCGATCAAGCCATCGGTCAAAGGCTACCCCTTTAGGCTGCCTTCGCGTCGCACCGTGGCGTCCATGCCGAGCCATTAGCATCCTCGCTCCATGTGTCGTTGCTCCTGGAATTGCCTGCACCCATAACAGACGCTAACGCAAGCATATTTAGACTATCTATTAATACGCCGATTGATCACATTAGGCGCGCGACGCAGGCGCTCTTCTTCACCTAATAACTCAGCTTCAAAAGCGTCAGCGCCAACAGGTGTTTCACCATGACGATGATAAAGCTGTGTCAGCATCGCCTTGCGATCTGCGCGCAGTTCACGCATTAGTACAATAATCATCATATACAGTATAAAGGTGAATGGCAGTGCTGACAGCACTGCTGCCGATTGAAGCCCTGTTAAACCTCCCGAGGCAATTAGCGTCAGGCAGATAGCCGCAATCAAAACACCCCAAATGACACGCTTATATAACGGTGGATTAATCGAACCATTATCGGTCATTTGCGCCACAATATACGAAGCTGAGTCGGCAGATGTGACCAGAAAAATAAAGATCAGCATCATGGCCACAACGGAAAGCACGCCTGAAAACGGCATCAGCTCAAACATCTCGAACAACGCCACCGTTATATTAGCCTGAGTTGCTTCGGCAAGCCCTACATCGGTGCCATTAAGCTCCATATGCAGTGCCGCACCACCAAATACACCAATCCACAGGCAGGCTAGCAGGGGGGGTACAAGTAACACCCCAAACACATACTCTTTAATGGTGCGGCCCCGAGATACACGGGCAACAAAAGTCCCCACAAAGGGTGACCATGCGATGACCCATGCCCAGTAAAAGATCGTCCAGCTACTGGCCCACTCATTATCACTATAGGGCGAAATACGCAGACTCATGCCGATAAAATTTTGCAAATAATCGCCAATCCCCACGGTAATCGTTTCTAAAATGGCCAGCGTGGGCCCAGTGATGAGCACATACAGCATCAACCCAATGCATAAGATCATATTAAGGTTGGAAAGGCGCTTAATGCCTTTATCCAGTCCAGACCAGGTAGATGCCATATAGGCACAGAACATCACAAAAAGAATAACAAACTGCCAAAGGCCGTTTTCAGGCAGACCAAACACGGCATTCAAACCGCCATTCATTTGCAGGACGCCCAGGCCAAGCGAAGTGGCAACCCCCATGACAGTGGCGACGACGGCAAACACATCCAACCAAGAAGCGTATGGGCGGATTCTGGGATGCTTAGCCGTTACCGACGACAGTACCGAAGAGACCAATCCAGCCTGCCCTTTACGAAACTGAAAATAAGCAATGATCAAACCAACGATGGAGAACGCTGCCCACTGGTGAATACCCCAATTAAAGTAGCTGTACTGAATCGCGTAACGGGCTGCAGCTTCTGTTTCGGCGGTTACATCGCCATAGGGTGGTTCAATGTAGTGAAACATCGGTTCGGCCATACCATAAAACACCAAACCTACGCCAAAACCAGCCGCTAATAGCATGCTAACCCAGGAAAAAAACGAGTAGCTGGGGCGACTATCCTGTGGGCCTAAGCGTACTTTTCCATATTTACTCAGCGCAAGGCCGAACAAAAAAATCACGAACCCAAAGACAGAAAACAGATAAAACCAGCCAAACAGCTCAGTAATCGCCGTTAATGCACCTTCTGCTGCGTTAGTAAAACCGTCAGGGAACGCTGCCCCGACAACTACCAAGCCAAAGATAATCACTACTGATGCAATGAAAACCGACTTGCCTCCATGTGTAGACATATAACCATCCTGTTAGATGAACATTGTGCATTAGGCGCTCGCTTGTACAGTTAAATACTAACATTTGAACAACCTAACTGCATTTACAGGTACGTTTATGTCACTTAATTGAATCAAGACCTGTGATTCAACGTTTCGCTACTGCATTGCCCAAAAGTGAACTTGCTCGACCAACTATGTTCAAATGGATGCGAATAACCGATGGAGGCTCTCATGCCACAAATGAATCGCGACCAACGCAACGCTGCATGGCAAGCCGCCAATCAATGGCGTGCCCGTGCTGCGCAGACCCAACCAACCGGTTTAACTGGCGGCTTGAAGCTGCTGTTTACTTGGCTGGCCTTTGGCGCGTTAATGATAGTAGGCGTGGTATTTGGCCTATTTTTCTTACTGATTGGCTGGGCAATGATGCCGTTTATGCGTCATAAAATGAAAAAACGCATGGAGCAGATGCGTGCGCAGCAGGCGCAAGATATTGGTGGTGGTTATGCCTCCTATCAAGCATCCTCCCATGAAGCTTCACACAGTGCTCGTCCCGGACATCAGAATGTGTTGGAAGGCCACTACGAAGTTAAAGATGACCGATAAGCGGCTGAAAACATGAGCTGAAAACATGAATAATTAATGTGTCGCCTAGCAACTGTTTATTTTACTAGATAGCTAATTTTACTAAATAGGCGCGTATATCCACGTGAATGCCGCTGCTAATGTTAGCGGCATCACTACCAAACTGCCTAAATTGCCAATCAGCACCAGCGACGCGACTTTCTGCGGTGCCAGTTTATACTGTTCTGCCACCAAGTAATTCAATACAGCCGGCGGTAGCGCGGCAAACACCAGCAAAACAGCCATTTGTAGCTCGGTTAATGGCAGTAACCACATCAGTGGCAAGGCAATCACTAATCCAGAAAGCGGGCACAAGATCGCCCCTAACATGCCGGTACGCCAATCGCTAAAGTCGATCTCCAGAAGCCGCACCCCCAATGCAAATAGCATTAGCGGAATACATACTCCACCCAGCATATGCATGGCTTCCAATAGCCAGCCCGGTAACGGCAAGCCACTAATATTGACGCTTAAACCCGCCAGGCTCGCCAACACAATTGGCATGCGCAGCATGCGCCATAACGACGTGCGCGGATTGAGCATATAAAGCCCGACCGAAAAGTGCAGCAACATTTCAATAATGAACACCACCACTGCGGCGGGTAGCGCATCAGGGCCGAAGGCTAATACCAGTAGTGGCACACCCATATTGCCCGCATTGTTGAACATCATCGGGGGAAGAAAGGTTTTAATATCCAGCTTCAGCCACTTTGCTAGCGGCCATAGCACAATGCCAGACCCTAACACCACCGCCACAGCCGCTGTGGCAAGCCACGCGTACTCGGCTAAGGGCGCCTGACGATCCGCTAGCACAGCAAATACCAGCAGCGGAACGAACAGCTCCATATTGAGTGTATTGAGGCTGCGGATATCCGGAGTACGGTAGCGCCCATAAGCAGCACCACAGCCCGCAATTAAAAACACTGGTAACAACGTCGCCAGAATATGTCCAATCATGCGGGCAGCCCTACTTTGCTCCTTACTTTGCTCCTTAGCATCGTCACATTTTCCTAGGCTTTATGATTGGTAGGTGGCTCAAGAAAGCGCTCCCAGAGCGCCGTCACAACCTCTCGATGAGCACGAAACTCATCACCATCACCCAGCGCCTTTTCTCCGGTGAGAGCCATTCTGTGAGTAGCACTTCGATAGGCTAAATAAGCCTCGCGCAAGCGCTCTGACTCTTCTGCAGGTAAGTGCCCACTTTCGGTTAACATCTCTAGAATACGGATATTATCGCTATAGGTAAGCAACTCAGGCGTTTGGTTAGCAAGCGCTAACACCGCGTACTGACAGAGAAACTCGATATCCACCATACCGCCTGCATCGTGCTTGACGTTAAACGTACCGCTGGCTGCTTTACTACCAAGGTGGTCACGCATTTTATGGCGCATTTTGACGACTTCTTCGCGCAGTGTCGCTTTATCACGCTCGCCAGCTAAGATATCGCCTCGCAGTTGGTTAAATTTCTCAGCCAGTACATCGCTGCCTGCCACCACGCGGGCGCGCACCAACGCCTGATGCTCCCAGGTCCAAGCATTCTGGCGCTGATAATCAGCAAACGCTGTCAATGACGTCACCAACAGACCCGAATTTCCCGAAGGCCGCAGGCGCATATCGACCTCATAAAGAGAGCCTGCGGGTGTTACCGCCGTAAGCAAATGGATAACCCTTTGCCCTAAACGGGTAAAAAACAGCGGGGTCTCAATAGGACGCGGGCCATCTGTAGTGCCTTTACCGTCGTTATCATGCAAAAATACCAGATCCAAATCGGAGCTGTAGCCCAATTCGATACCGCCCAACTTGCCGTAGCCGACGATCAGGAACGCAGGCTCACGGGTATTAAGGCCTTCCGGCACGCCGTGCTTACGGGTGATATGCTTCCACGCCATCGCCAATACCGCATCGAGGATCACTTCAGCGATAAAGGTTAAGTAATCACTAACTTTCATTAAATGCCGCGTGCCTGCAACATCCGATGCTGCTACATGCAACGTTTGTGCGTGCTTAAATACCCGCAGGGCTTCAAGCTGCGCCTCTTCATCATCTTCGGGTAACCGGTTCAGCGTTTGGCGCAGTTCATCGGCTAAGCGTGCCTTATCAGCAGGGGTATATAGCGTATTCGGCGTCAATAGTTCATCAAGCAGAATCGGGTAGCGTGCCAGTTGTTCTGCAATCCAGGGGCTCGCCACACACAGGTGCATTAAATGTTCTAACGCCTGTGGATTTTCACGCAGCAGCGCCAGATAAGCGGTGCGCCTTAGCACCGCCTCAATCAGCGGCTGCACTCTTATCAAAGCGATATCCGGTGTTTCGTTATCCGCCACGGCATCCAGCAGCAGCGGCATTAACGCGTCTAGGCGTTCAAAGCCAATGCGCTGCATGCTTTGTACTGGGCGTGAGTGGTAAAGACTTTGTAGCCTCTTGAAGGCTTTGTCGGGATCGTTAAAACCAGCCTCAGTAAGGTGCGCAATTGCCTCCTCCGTATCGAGCTCGCCGCGCCACATAAGCCGCCACTGAGCTAAACCAAGCTGGCCATCATCATTGGCTTCATCGACATCCTCTTCGGGATCGGCAATCACAGCATCAAAGTGCTGACGTACCCGTTCACGCACTTCATCAAGCTGAGCAATCAGCCCCGGCCAGTCCTCATGGCCCATGGCCAACGCTACCCGCTCACGGTCGACATCATCGCTAGGCAAGGTTTGCGTCTGACGATCTTCCAGGGCTTGAATGGCGTGTTCTACATCGCGCAAAAAGGCGTAATCGGGCAGTAGTTCATCGACGACCTCCTGCGGCAATAACCCTAAATCAGGCAAGCGCTTGAGCGCGGTGTTAAGCGACGTGACCTGCAGCTCCGTATCCCGGCCACCACGAATCAACTGAAACGCCTGCACCACAAATTCGACTTCACGGATGCCACCGGGGCCGAGCTTGATATTATTCTGCATGCCTTTGCGTTTTACTTCGCGATTGATCATCGCTTTGAGCTCACGCAGCGACTCAATCGCGCCAAAATCTAGATATTTGCGATATACGAAGGGTCGTAGTCCCGCCAGCAGTTCGTCACCCGCGTCCAAGTCCCCTGCCACCGGGCGCGCTTTCAACATGGCATAGCGCTCCCACTCGCGGCCTTGATCCTGATAGTAGCTGGAGAGCATGGCAAAACTACCCACCAACGGACCGCCATCGCCTAGCGGGCGCAAGCGCATATCAACCCGGAAGGCAAAGCCATCAGCGGTCATCGCATCCAGGGCGGCAATCAGCTTTTGGCCTAGCTTGGTAAAATACTCCTGATGCGCTAGTGGCTTGCGACCGCCCTGGGTTTCGCCTTTTTCTGGGAAGGCAAAAATAAGATCGATATCGGAGGAGAGATTCAGTTCCCCCGCCCCCAGCTTGCCCATGCCCAGAATAACAAGGCGTTGTGGTGAGCCATCTTTACGGGGTGCAGGCAATCCCCATCGCGGCGCGTAGAACTGCTCAAGCCAGGTTAACGCTGCCTCTAGACACATTTCAGCAAGCTCGGAGACCGCATGGGCGGTATTCCACATGGAGCGGCCTTCGGCACGGTTAAGATCGCGCCAAATAATGCCTAGCATGCGCTTACGACGAAAGCGCCGAATCGTCCGCTGCATGGCCTCTTCGTCTTCAGCACTCTCCAGGGACTCATTAAGCCAGCCAGCGAGTTCTTCCCGACCCAGGTTTGCATCAAGCTCACCGGCAATATCCAGCTCAGTTAACCAGTGGGGGTAGCGCGTCAAGGTATCCAGAGCAAATGTTGAGATGGCCAACACTTTGGCTAACGCCTCACGCCGCTGAACGGAAAGCGCCTGCCAACTGCTTGAAGGCAGTTCCTGCTTGGTCATGGAGGCTATATTATCGGCTTGAGAAAGCGCGTCACTCAACCGCTGCCAAGCAGCATTAGTTGTTTTGTGCAACGACGCTGGCAGCGCCGCCAACGGCAAAAAGTCATCGTTCATATCAATACCACCTCGCTGCCAAGCGTTTTAATGACTACTGAAAACAGTCTGTGCTTAAAAACTGATACCACATGCTTCTTCAAGGAATTATTCGAGTACTTATGCAAAGAGCTTATGCAAAGAGCTTATACAAAGTACTTATGCAAAGAACTTATGCCAGCCCAATAATCCCCAGGTGAGTCCCGCCATGATCAGTGACAGCATCACCGCCGCCGAACCAATATCCTTCGCCCGACCAGAAAGCTCGTGGTGCTCAGTACCAATCCGGTCTACCACATTCTCGATGGCACTGTTGAGAAGCTCGACGATCAGCACAAAAAACAGGCTACTTACCAGTAATAGCCAACTGATGATGCTATCCCCTATCCACCAGGCAAAAGGCAGCAGCAGCGCGGTAATCACCACTTCTTGACGAAAGGCCGCTTCGTTTCTAAACGCTGCTTTTAAGCCTTTCATCGAGTAGCGTGTGGAGTGAACTAAATGGGTTAAGCCGGTATGCCCAGGTTTCATGCAGGTCGCCTCAGCTTGTGAGCGTGGAGTAAAATTAGTTCGCTAAAATCATCGCATCCAGATCCAGAGACAATGGATCCAGCACCTCAGGCCAGCTCAAGTAGGGCGTACTGCTGCTGCCATTCACCATGACACTAAACACCCCCCAGCGCCCCTGTGCAGTGCGGAAATAGCCTGCGGCGGCGCGCACAGCAAACGGTTGGTTAAGTGTGCCGGTTTTCAGCATGACATTGTTCTGAAACGTGGGTGAGCCGCGGCGAATAAAGCGCATTACGCCATTGGCGGGGGATTGAAAAGAGGCGACGAAGCTTGGAAACAGCGCACTTTGGTGGAACATATTTTCAAGCATTACGTTAACACCTTGGGCAGAGGTGCGGTTTTCAGTAGTCAACCCACTACCACTGTACATGGTTAATGGCCCGTGACCGGGTAAGCCTTGAGCATAGGTTTCAATGGCCTGACCCGCTTGGCGCAGCTGTGCCTGAGGTGCATCCACCAGATCCAGCGCCAGTACATCGGCCATATAGTTGTTGGAGTAATTCATGATACGCAGCAACAGCTCTTGCAGCGGCTGACTATCCACCGCAGCCAAGCGCTGTGCGTTACTGGGCGGCTGTGTTGAGCTAACCCGCCACGGCTCGCGCACCTGAATTCCCGCTTGATTCAACATGCCCATCAGCACCTGCGCCGTTTTATCTGCGGCATCGCCTGCGCCGCGATAGATATCTTGAGCGGAAGCATTGGTCGAAATTTGCCCGGTTAAGCGCATTACATCACCACGCTCGTCGGTAAGCCGCTCAGCACTAATTTCAGTGCCACTGTTAGCTGGCCGGGTAACCACCTGATTTTCAATGGTAATCAACGATGTTTGGCTATCGCAAAGACCTACTCTGGCGGGTTCACCGGCACTCGCCGCTGGCGCGACGTTAACGCACCAACTGCCGAAATTCACCCCCGCCGACGAGAGCGGCGCGCTATATGCATTGGCAACTCGCGTTCGGGCATTGCAACGGTCAGTGGTAATGCACTCTACCGGACCGAAGCGCCACTGACTCACCACCAGCGCTCCGTCCACTTCCCGCACACCTGCCAAGTGCAAGCGCTGCACTAAGCGCCACAGATTTTCAGTGGTTAACCCTGGGTCACCGCCGCCTTCAAACACTAAATCGCCGCGCAATACGCCGTCATCAACACTGCCTAAGCTAACCAGTTGACTGGTAAAACGGTGCTGCGGGCCAAAACGCTCTAGCGCTGCCGCCGCTAAGTAAGCCTTGGTTACTGATGCTGGAGACAGCTGTCGCTCGGGATTGAGGCTACCCAGTAATGGGTTTGATCCGGAGTCTGCATCTAACAGGCGTGCCTCAGCACTAATCGAAAACCCCTTGTCCTGCAACTGACCTAAACGATTAAAATCGGCGAACAGGCTAGAACTGGCACATAGTGCCGCCGTGGCAAATCCAGCCACTAGTGACCAGCGTCGTACGCGGTCAGAGGTCAACATAGAACCCATAAAAGAAGCGTGAAGAAAATCCATTACGTCAACCTACCTCAATGCACATTTATTTAGGAATAACATCATTTTATAAATCAGCTGCAGCACTAATACCTGCGTCCACGTCTCTCCAATAAAACGCTACGTCCGCTGTAAATTAACGCACAATTTCCAGAGCGCCTGCCCGCTTTTAGCGTACTTAGCTTCAAACGGGGTTAAGTATTTCTCTTTAGGTGCAATTTCGCTAATTATTGCTTTCTTACCGGTTACTTGAGCAACCGCAAGAGAAAACTCCTCAACGTAAATTGCCCAATTTGAGCGCAGCTCAAGCCGTCCACCAAGCGCCAACAGTGTGGGTAAAACCGCATGGCCATGCCAGCGCATTTTTAAGTGACTTGCTTTGGGATACGGGTTTGGATAGAGCAAATAGTGCCGCTCGGGCGCCCATCCGGCCTGCTCGGCCAAGCGCCAGAAGTCGACGAGATCAGCCCGCACCAGTAGCGCATTAGGTGGCAACTCGCCGTGGTCACGTGCCAAGCGATCCTCACTGCGATCCACACCAATGATCACATGGGTAGGGAACTGCACCGCCAGTTGGCGTGTCGATATCCCCACGCCACAGCCTGAATCAAGTATTAATGGGGCTTGGCGGGACTGGAGCCACTCTGCTGCAAACGTAAAGTTATGCCTGGTATGTTCAGCGATCGGCTTGCGCAGTGGATGCGCCAGCGCTCGGTTTACACGGCGGATCAAATCCTGATGCGGACCTGGCTGATTTGAGATCACTGGTCGAGAATTATGCTGCATGCCATCACTCGGCTGAAAAGCATGATTCTATCAGTCTCGAACGCTTGCGGCATGACGCCGTTACGCGCCCGGTGCTATGATCACGCCTGACGAACTTATTAATGTACTTATTAAGCGCATGGTACTAGCCCTAATTTGCTCATACCGTTGCCGATAATTGTTACCACCACCGCATTACGAGGAACCCGGCTTGTCACACTTACCGGTGATTGTCGGCATGGGCGGCATCAATCCCGCTGGCAGAACCTCTGGCCATCAGGCCTTCCGCCGCACTGTGCTTGATGCCCTTCCTGCCGACCAGCAACGCCAGACACTGGAAGGCTTGGCGGCGCTTATGCGTCTTGTTGAGCATTCAGAAAATGGCTGGCACGACACTTCTGGCCATCCTGTAGACGCTCCGGCCGATTCGCTTCGTGAACGGGTGCTTAATCACACCCTGATCCGTCGCAATGAAGACCCGCGTTTTCTCGCCCCTGGCCTACCGTCTAACCGTCAGGCCAGCATGCAGTTTGCTGAGCCGCTGCGTTTTACGCTGCGCCGCCGTCAATTGCCTGAACACCTGCCCACTGATTGGCAAGTGCGCGATATTGATGCCCGCGAGGTAGAGGTCAGCGTGCCTGCTGGGATATTAGACGTACTGCTACCGGACGCGCAGGTCTCCAAAGTGCGCGCTGCTGCCCAGTTACCCAGCGGCTTTGATCCTGCGGGCCTTTACCGCAGCGTGCACCACCCCCGTGGCCTATCACTGGCGGTATTCGGTGCCAGCGACTGTCTAGGTGCCAGCGGTTTGTCTTGGGAGACACTGCGTCAGCAGTTAAACCCGGATCATATTGCCGTTTACGCTGGGAACTCCATCGGTCAGTTGGATGATCAAGGCTGGGGTGGCTTACTGAAAAGCTTAGTCAGTGGTCAGCGCGCCACTTCCAAGCAGATGCCGCTGGGATACGGCCAAATGCCCGCGGATTTTTTGAATGCGTATGTGCTTGGCAGCGTAGGCGGCACGGGCGCGGCATTGGGCGCTTGCGCCAGCTTTTTATAT
>JAMCZP010000170.1 GCA_023485185.1 Gammaproteobacteria bacterium | reverse complement strand
TTGCCTCAGCAGGTTTGCTTCTTTGTAGGCGAGAAATTTCTGATCACACTCCATCCAGGGGAAGCGCTAAGCATTGAGCGGCTTTTCAACGAGCAAGGCCGAGCGCTTTTAGCACATTCCCCGGAGCAAGTCGCACTGCGCGTAATGTACATATCGGCGGGCTTTTATATCGACAGCCTGCTTGAATTTGAGACTGAGTTAAGTGATCTAGAGGATGAACTTTTAGAGAACGGTAATGATGTTTTGATGCGCAAAATCATTACTTACCGATCTCGGTTGGTCAAAATGCGCCGAATCTTTAGTTATCACAAAGGGATTACTCAAGAGCTGACGGCCTACGACTACGAACATTTACCCCGGGAAGAGAGCGAAACGCTACACGCGATCAATGACGTGGCGGATCGCTTTGAGCGTCTCTACACCTTGACCCAAATGTACTACGACATTTGCGGTGATTTAATCGATGGTTATATATCAATTTCATCGCATCAGCTGAATATCACCATGCGTGTCCTAACGGTGATTACTGCGATTTTTGTGCCACTCACGTTTATCGCCGGTATTTACGGCATGAACTTCGAAAACATACCCGAATTGCGTTATCAATACGGCTACTTTTTTGTCTGGGGAGCCATGCTGGGTATTGCCGGTGTCATGATTTGGTTGTTTAAGCGCAAGCGCTGGTTTTAGGCTTGCTGCAGAATAAAAATTGACGCATGCATAGGTGGATGATGGCTGTCTGTGGCATCCTCTGCAGCGACCAAGACTAATAGGGCATTAAGCCGTCGACTAGCGTTTCCACTGGGAGTTGTTTCATGACGATTATGATTATCGGACTGCTGATCTTTTTAGGCAGCCACTCTGTACGTATCTTTGCTGAAAACTGGCGTCAGCAGCAGATTGCCAAACTTGGCCAAAATAACTGGAAATTAGCTTACTCAGCCGTCTCTATTGCTGGTCTAGCGATTGCTATTTATGGCTTTGGCCAGATGCGCCTTGACCCCATTTATGTCTGGCTCCCACCCATGGGCATGCGCCATGCGGTGGCACTACTCATGCTACCTGCGTTTATTATGTTGGTGGCGGCCTATGTGCCAGGCAACGCCATTAAAGCCAAACTTGGCCATCCGATGATGTTGTCGGTAAAAATCTGGGCGTTGGCGCACCTGCTCGCCAATGGCCGACTAGGCGATATTATCTTCTTTGCTACTTTTCTTATCTGGGCCATTCTGGCGTTTAAAACGGCCAAAAAGCGTGACCGTCTTACACCGCCTACACACGTTAGCACCTCGAAAATGGCGACCATTGCTACCGTAGTAATAGGCTTAGTGGCGTATATAGTTTTTGCCTTCTATTTACACGCTGTACTGATTGGCGTTCCTGTCTTTGGCTAGTACCTGTTTTAGTCAATCGCTTTTTTTGAGCCAATAACTGCTGCAGTCACCTAGCGTATATTTATTTTTTGGCGGTAGTACTCCCTTGTGCTACCGCCATTATTGTTTATTCGGCTTGAGACTCAGTGAAAGTTTGTTATTGTCATTTCAGCAATCATTTCTCAAATAAGGAGCCAGCCCATGTCTGAAGCTTCGCTTACCGTGCCGACGACGATGGCCGCCATGCTATTGACGGGACATGGTGATATCGAAAAGCTGGAATATCATCAGGATGTCGCCACGCCGCAGCCTCAGGCGGGCGAAGTGCTGGTACAGGTGACTGCCACAGCAAAGAACAATACTGATCGTAAAGCGCGCGAAGGGCTGTACCCCACCAAGGACAAAGGCGATGTTACGTCGTTCGCCATGGGCGGCACTCCTACATTCACCTTCCCGCGCATTCAAGGTGCCGATGTAGCAGGCAGTATCGTAGCCGTGGGAGAGGGCGTAGACGCCGGGCGCATCGGTCAGCGCGGGTTGCTCGATTTTAATATCTACGCCGATGAGCGCCGCGATATAAACCTTACCCCGGATTACTATGGCCATGGTGCCGACGGCGGCTATGCGGAGTATATCGCCGTCCCTGCTGATCAGTTTTATCATGTGCCCAACCCAGAGCTGCACGATGCTGAGCTGGCATCAATGGGCATGTGCTCGTATCAAACGGCTTATCATATGATGACCGCCGCTAACGTTAGCGCCGGTGAGCGGGTACTGGTAAGCGGCGCCAGCGGCGGGGTCGGTACTGCGCTAATTCAGCTCTGTCGCATTGTAGGTGCTATTCCTTACGCAGTAAGCCAGCTAGATAAAGCCGATGCGCTCGCCGCGTTAGGGGCTGAAGCGGTGATTGATCGTGGTGACTTACCCAACTTTGTTGAGCGGGTGCTGGCAACCACCGATGGCAAACCGATAGATGTAGTGATGGACTTGGTAGGTGGCGAAATGACCAACCTGTTTATCGACACCATGATTGTTGATATGCAGGGGCGAGCGAGCTATCCCCGTCTTTCCATTGCAGGTGCCAGCGGTGGCAATCTTAGCGAAATGATGTGGACCCGCGTTTATCTTTATCAGGTGCAGATCTTTGGGGTCTCCCACGGCACCCGTGAAGAGGCCGAACAGCTGGTGGCTTGGATTCGTAGTGGTGAGTTAAAGCCTGTGCTGCATGCGGCGTTTAAGCTTTCTGAACTGCATGACGCTGAGCGCTATTTTGTCAATCGAGGCAGCAACTATCTGGGTAAAATTGTCATTGTGCCGGATGCGCAGTGGGTAACCCATGGAGCGCCTTTTGCGCTGGATAAGTCAGCGTCAACTGCCGCTCAGGAGCACCGCTAGTGAATAATATCCATACTATTCAATTGATGGATACTCATGCAGGTGGCGATGTTAGCCGTATTGTTACCGGTGGTATTGATCGTTTGCCTGGCGCTACCGTACGCGAGCAGATGGAGTACCTGCGCGATGACGCCGATGGCCTACGCCGCCTGCTGCTTGAAGAGCCCTATGGTATTCCGGAAATGTCGGTGGATTTATTGGTGCCTGCCTGCCACCCCGAAGCAGTGGCGGGCTACATTATTATGGAAGTGATGGGCTACCCCATCTACTCCGGTTCAAACACGCTATGTACCGCTACTGCGGTGCTGGAGAGTGGCATTGTGCCCAAGCAGGAGGGCATTCAACGCTTTAAGCTGGAAGCGCCTGCTGGGTTAGTGCAAATCGAAGCGAAAGTGCATAACGGCGTTGTCGAGTCAGTCACCTGTGAGGGGCTGCCCAGCTATATTGATACCTACCAAGCGTCGATCCAGGTGCCAAGCATTGGCCAAGTCACCTACTCCATAGCCTACAGCGGGGGATTTTACGCCTTGGTCGACGCCACTGAGCTAGGCTTTAAGCTTGTTCGTCATGAGGAGCGCGCACTCTCAGAGTGTGCCTATAAAATTGTCGAAGCGATTAAAGCTCAGCGAGGGTTTTCCCACTACACCCTGGGCGATGTAGGACCGCTGCCGTTTCTGCACTTTATGGGACCGGAAGAGCAGGTGGGGGAAGGATTCGTGCGTTCACGCTCGACGACCTATGTTCATCCAGGTGTTATTTGTCGCAGTACCACGGGTACGGGTACGTCGGCTCGTTTAGCGCTAATGAACTATGAGGGGCGTTTGAAGGTAGGCGATAAGCTGGAGACGGTTTCGTTACGTGAGACGGGGTTTATCGGCACTTTCACGGGTACCCATCAAGAGGGCGCTTACCAAGTGGTGGAAAATACCATTACTGGCCGCAGCTATGTGCTGGCGCATTCGGATATCGTGATCAACTGTGATGATCCGATGGTGGCTTGCGGTGAGCTACACCATATATTGCGTGATCGTCATCATCGCACGGAGCCTTCATCGACATAACCTTCGGCTTCCAGGCGTTCCCATACCGGGGCTTTTTCCGCCTCGGTCATGCTGCCCCAAACCGCGATTTCATCTAATGTACGCCCGCAGCCGTGGCATAGCGATGTTGATGGCTCAATTTGGCAGATTCGCACGCAAGGTGAAACAGGGCGTACCTTAAGCGCTAGGTGGCTTTTTGTCATTAATGAGAGCCTTCAGAGCTGGGCAATAGTTTACGAAGCAGACACTTTGCCGCGCAGCGATTTAATTTTGCCTTTGCGAGTTTTATGGTCAACGCGGCGGCGCTGCGAGCCTTTGGTGGGCTTGGTGGCTCGGCGTACTTTTTGCACTCTGGTGGCGCTTTGTATCAGCTCTTTTAAACGCGCCAACGCATCCTCTTTATTCAGTTCAAGCTTACGATGGCTTTGCGCTTTAATAATCACCACACCCTCTTTGCTGATGCGCTGATCAGACAGCGCCATTAGGCGTTCTTTATAATGAGGAGGTAGCGTGGAGCTAGCAATATCGAAGCGCAAATGCACCGCTGATGAGACTTTATTGACGTTTTGTCCGCCCGCACCTTGGGCGCGGATCTGACTGATATCAATCTCCCAATCAGCCAGGGTGACGTTACTAGCAATGGTGAGCATTAATGGCCTCTGTGTTACTCGTTAGCCTATAAGGCTAGCACAATTGGCACAGAGGCGGTGGTCGCTGCACTCTTAATGCGCTCAATTAACCGGCTAAATTATTGACCGGCTGACCATCGATATAAGCGAGAAGATTGCTAAATGCATCGCCAAAATAGAGCTCATAGCTATCTTTTTCCACATAGCCAAGGTGTGGTGTGGCGACGAAGTTGGGCAGTGCCAGCAGTGCGTTTTCAAACACGGGCTCGGCATCGAATACGTCTACCGCTGCTTGACCTGGGCGACCAGCCTGAAGTGCCTGCTCGAGTGCACCTGGTGCCACTAACTGGGAGCGGCTGGTGTTGACCAGCAACGACGTTGGCTTCATTTGGGCGAGTGATTCAGCGCTGACAATACCGCGGGTATCGTCGTTCAAGCGAAGGTGGAGGCTCAGCACATCTGAACGCTGAAACAAATCGGCCTGGCTCTCGGCCACTTCGAGACC
>JAMCZP010000182.1 GCA_023485185.1 Gammaproteobacteria bacterium | reverse complement strand
CAGCGCTTCAGGCACCCCCGCTTCAACTAGCGTATCTCGGCGCATGCTCCAGGCGCTAAGCTCCTCACCGCTAAGCAGCTCACCAATACCTTCTTGCAACTGTGCCAAGCGGGGCGCGAAATACTCAATGGTGTCTTGCGTTGAAAGACCTAAATGCTGGCGCACGAACCAGCGCGTTGCGCGGCGGATCAGACGCATCAGATCCAGCATCATCGAGTACTGGATGCGGTTCGGCACTTGATTATCCAGTGCCTCAATTTGCGCCCACAACCCAGCTAAGTTGAAGCTATCCCGCGCAATGATATAGGCCCGGGCAATATCGGCACGCCCTGCACCGGTTGAGTCCATTAGGCGGCGCACAAACACGATCCCCATATGGTCAACCAGGTCGTTAGCCACCTGGGTGGCGACGATTTCACGCTTCAGACGGTGCTCATACATTTCGTCTTTAAAACGCTCGGTCAATACCGCTGGGAATAGCCGCTCCAAATGACGGTGAATATAGTTATCATCTGGTACATCTGAGGTAATCAGATCACCTTTCAGGGTGCTCTTGGCGTAGGAGATCAGCACCGAAAGCTCTGGCAGGCGCATCCCTTGATCATTGCTGGAACGCTCTTTTAACACGTCATCGGTAGGCAAAAACTCAAGCTCACGATCGATTTGTCCAGCAGCTTCCAACTCGCTAATAAAGCGCCGATAGGGGCCCATGGATTGCAGCGACAAAATGGCTGACAGATCCAACGCCTGACTTTGACGATAGTTATCAAGGATGACCAGATCCGCCACTTCGTCAGTCATTTCCGCCAGCAGTTGATTGCGCTGCTTGTCGGTCATATCGCCGCGCTTGACCACTTCATCAATCAAAATTTTGATATTCACTTCGTGGTCGGAGCAATTCACCCCACCCGCATTATCAATGAAGTCGGTGTAAACACGCACGCCTTTAGCAGCGGCCTCCATACGGCCTCGCTGGGTTAAACCGAGGTTACCACCCTCGCCCACTACCCGGCAGTTCAGCTCGCTACCGTTGATGCGCAAGGTGTCGTTAGCCTTGTCGCCTACATCGGCATCAGTTTCATCGGAGCCTTTCACGTAGGTGCCAATGCCACCGTTCCAGATCAAGTCCACCTTGGATTTGAGCATCGCGCGGATCAGTTCATTAGGCGACAGGCGCTCTTCGCGAATCCCGAATACCTGCTGCATTTCCGGTGAAACAGTGATCGACTTGGCACTGCGGTTAAAGATTCCACCACCGGCAGAGATTAATTCACGGCTGTAGTCTTCCCAGCTTGAGCGCGGCAGGGCAAACAGTCGTTTACGCTCGGCAAACGAGGCCTCGGCATCCGGATTAGGGTCAATAAAGATATGCAGGTGGTTAAAGGCGCCTACCAACTGAATTTTATCGGATAGCAGCATGCCATTGCCGAACACGTCGCCCGCCATATCGCCGATACCGACCACGCTGAAGTGATCGCGCTGAGTATCCACATCAAGGTTTTTGAAGTGACGCTTGACGGATTCCCAAGCGCCCCTTGCGGTGATACCCATTTTCTTATGGTCGTAGCCGTTGGCACCGCCAGAGGCAAAGGCATCGCCTAGCCAGTGGCCGTATTCGATAGAAATTTCGTTGGCGATATCGGAGAAGGTGGCGGTGCCTTTGTCGGCCGCGACTACCAGATAAGCATCGTCTTCATCATGGCGCACCACGTTTTCAGGCGCTACAACGTCGCCGCCAACCAGGTTATCAGTGACATCCAGCAGTGCACGGATAAAGATTTGATAGCAGGCAATGCCCTCTTTCTGGACAACTTCGCGACTGGCATTTTCAGGCATGCGCTTGCATACAAAGCCGCCTTTGGCACCTACCGGCACGATTACCGCGTTTTTGACCTGCTGGGCTTTCACCAAGCCCAACACTTCGGTGCGGTAATCTTCAAAACGGTCGGACCAGCGCAGACCACCACGGGCCACTTTACCGCCGCGCAGGTGAACGCCTTCAACCCGCGGCGAGCAAACAAATATCTCGAACATCGGGCGCGGCTTGGGCATGCCAGTAACTTTGGAGGGCTCAAGTTTATAGGCGATGTAATCTTTAAATCGCCCGCCTTCGGCGAGCTGGTAGTAGTTCGTACGCAGCGTGGCGAGAATCAGCTCCATAAAACGACGTAGCAGTTGGTCGTCGTTTAAGCTGGCTACACCCTCTAAGCGCTCGTTTAAGCTTGCCACGCACTCGTCGGTAGCATGGTTTGACTGCTCAGGATCAAAGCGCAGTCTAAACAGCTCCACCAACTCCCGAGTAATTGCAGGGTAGTTAGCCAAGGTGGCGGCAATGTAGTCTTGCGACATACCAAAACGAATCTGCTTGAGATAGCGAGCGTAGCCCCGCAGCATGGCTACTTCACGCCAATCCAATCCTGCGCCGATGATTAGGCGGTTAAAAGCATCGTTGTCAGCTTCGCCGGTCCAGATACGCTTAAAGGCCTCCGTGAATACATCGCGCATATCGCCTAAGCTGACGTCCGCACCGCTGTGTTCAAGCTCGAAATCGTGAATCCAGTAACGCTGATCTGGGGCGTTAATGTCGTAGGGGCGTTCACCAATCACGCGCAGGCCAAGATTTTCCATCATCGGCAGTACATCAGAGAGCGGTATCTGCGATTCACGGTGGAACAGCTTTAAATTCATGCCGCCGCTTTGCTCTTCAAGCGGGCGATAGAGTGAAAGCGATAAATCGGCGCCGTTATTCAACGTTAGCAGGTGCTGAACATCAAAGACGGCGGTACGCGCAGAGAAGTCCTCACGGTAACTGGCAGAGAACGCCTCACGGAAATGATCCAATAAGTAATTTGCGCGCTCTTCACCAAACCCTTCAATCATGGCGCTTTGCAGCTCATCTCGCCAGCTGCGTGCCAACCGCGCCACTTTACTTTCAAGACGCTTAAGGTCGTAGTCACTGGGCGCATCGCCGTTAAAGCGCAGAATTAATTGAATACGCGCCAGCACCGACTCAGATAAATAGGTGTTGAAATCACCAAAGTGGGCGTCCAACTCGTCGCACAGCACGTTTTGAATCCGCTGGCGCAGGTCGGTGGAGAACACGTCACGGGGTACAAAAACCAGGCAGGAGTAAAACTTGCCGCTGATATCGGCACGAATAAACAGGCGTACCTGACGACGTTCACGAATATTCAAAATACCCAACGCGGTATTTGCCAACGACTCGGTATCAATCTGGAACAGGTCGTCGCGGGGGTAGACCTCCAGCACCTGCATCAGTTGCTTGCCGTTGTGGCCCTGGGGGTTGAAACCGGCGATGTCCATAACGGCTTTGAGCTTACGACGCAGCAGCGGAATATTGCGCGGCGACTCGTTATAAACCATGGAGGTAAACAGGCCGAAGAAGCGCCGCTCGCCGATCACATTGCCGCCATCATCATAACGGTCAATGGTGATGTAATCAGGATAAGTAGGACGGTGAACCCGAGAGTGATGAGCGCTCTTAGCAAACGATAGGAGCTGCGGTACCAGCACATACTCATTGTGCTCATCCACCCCCTCTTCAGTGCGAATGCGCTCACAGTAGCGCGGTTGGTCTAAACGGAACACGCCCAATACACTACCGGCATCGCGCTGCAACTCACCGCCGTCTAGCAAGTATTCGTCGTACCCCAAGAAAGTGAAGTTATCTTTGAGCAGCCACTCTAAGAAGGCAATCGCCTCTTCGTGATCATCAGGGTCAATTTGCGGCGGGCAGTTTTTTTCAAGCTCATTAATCGATGCGGTAATTTGCGCGCACATGGCATCGTAATCGCCGACGGCGGTGCGTACGTCGCGAAGTACGTCATTTAAATTGTTTTCAATTTTTTCGAGCAGCGCCATATCGGTGTGCCGATCGACTTCGATTACAATCAGCGATTCGCGCGCTTCTGGGGCATCTTCATCGCGTGGGGAGGTCAGCAACTGCAATTGGTGCCGCTCGTCACGGGCGACGGCTAACACGGCGTTTTGAATGGCATGTACCGTTAAACCACGACGATTGAGCTCAATACGCACCGAGTCGACCAGAAACGGCATATCCTCATGCAGGACAGCCACGAACGTATGCGTTGACTGCCAGCCGTGCTCTTCAAAGTCCGGGTTAAATACCCGAACTTTCGGGCTTTTGGGGTCGTGATGCTGCAAAAACTGCCAAATAGACAGCGTTGCGCCATACAAATCATCTAGGCGACGATCAATTAAGTCTTCCACTGGAACGGTGGCGTAAAAGTGTCGAGCAAAGGCGTCAATGGTCGCAGCTCGCGCAGGTTCTAGGCGCGCATATAAGCGCTCCTGAAGCTGCTTCAAAAGATCCTGACGACTCTCTTCAATCGCAACGTAGTGCATCCATCACCTCGACTGCCTAGGCCATTAGTTGGCCAAAAAACGAAGGACAATAGGCCTTTAGGCCAACATAGCGGCTAGCTTACGCTACCTATCGTCGCGCCCCTAATCACTTGACGAGTTATTCATGGCGCATGCCATTTACGCATTAGGTCTTAGGCCTATTAAACGTCACGCCGTTGTAATAACACGCCACACTCAACATGATTGGTAAATGGAAACTGATCAAACAGCGCAAAACGCTCAATCTGATGCGTTTTGGTCAGTATGGTCAAGTTTTCGGCTAACGTGGCCGGGTTGCATGAAATATAGACGATCTGAGCATACTCGCTGAGCTGTTCACAGCTCTGCTCGTCTAATCCAGCGCGCGGCGGGTCGACCAGCACCGTGGAAAAGTCGTAGCCGTCGAGCGCCATTTCCGCTACGCGACGCCCCACTTTTTCCCCCTTAAGTGCCAACGAAAACTCTTCTGCTGACATTCGTCCGATAGTGGCGTTGGTCACCCCGTTGGCAGCTAAATTGATGTTGGCACTGGCCACCGAGATACGCGAGATTTCCGTGGCCAGTACACGGCGAAAGTTATCGGC
>JAMCZP010000112.1 GCA_023485185.1 Gammaproteobacteria bacterium | reverse complement strand
AACGTTTTTAATCGACGGATGGTCAGGCACGACGGACAGGCGGCCTTCGCGCTTCTGCACACGGGCCACAAACCGATCCAGCCCAGCTTCAATCAGCTTTTCTGGCTCAATGGATTTTTTGTCACCGTTCTCGTGAATCACGCCTTCAACGCGATCACCGTGAAGCACTTGCTTCATGGCGGGCGGTGGGACGAAATAGGATTCACCGTCGTCGGTTTCGAGAAACCCGAAACCTTTGTCGGTGGCTTTGATCACCCCTTCAGCACGGGGGGTGGTTTGACGAATCTGTTGCTTGAGCTGGGCAAGCATGGCGTTATTCTGAAGCATGAGCTCAATCAGTTGGCGAGAGTTAGGGTGCCACTATACGGATTCCCGCAGGCCGCGCCAATTGTCGCCGATTGAAGTAGGCCATGATGTTCACTTGGATAACGGCGAGTCAAAGGCTTACATGCGCTCGAATGAATCGGTTAAGCTAAATACCCATGCCGATGGAGCGCACTATGACACCCCGCCTGATTGTTTCTGACCTGGATGGCACCCTTTTAGGGAGCGACCACACGCTGCACGAAAGTACCGTTGAAGTGCTGAGAGCATTGGTAAAGCAAGGCCACCATGTAGCGCTTGCGTCCGGTCGGCACTATCACGATATGAAGGTGTTTCGCGATCAGTTGGATATCCCCGCGCACTTGATCAGCACTAACGGCGCCTATGTGCATGATCCAAAAGGCACCTTATTGGCTGCTAATCACGTTGATCCTGAGCATGCAAAAACGCTGATTAATCTGCCACGCCCGCCACAGGTGCGGCTCAGCCTATATCGTGAAAGCGGCTGGCATATTGATGCGCAAGCCCCGCAGTTGCTCTCACTTCATGCTTCCACCGGCTTCACCTACGAAGTAGTGCCGCCTGCACAAATGGACATTAACGGCGTGGGTAAGGTGCTCTATTTGGGCGATCCAGTTGCCCTGCAAGCGTTGGAAAACCAAGCCCATGAAGCCCACGGCGACGGGCTGCATATTACTTACTCTACGATTGATTCGCTGGAGATCATGGCGGGTGGGGTCAATAAAGGCGTGGCGTTAGCGGCACTGCTGGAACGGTTGGACTTAACGCCCGCAGACTGTTTGGCCTTTGGCGATAACCTTAACGATACCGAAATGCTCGTTTTAGCAGCGGAGGCCCAGGTAATGGCCAATGCCCACCCTGAGCTGTTTGATCGTATCCAGGGGGCCGAACGGATCGGTCACCACGGTGAAGCCGCTGTTGCCGCGTGGTTGAAGAAGCGCTTTAGTATTTAATTCTGCATCGAAACATAAAACAGCCCTGCTGTAACCAGCAGGGCTGTTTTGCTTTTTTTGACCGTTTCACTTATCAGGAGCGAATAAGGCGCAGCTCGCCATTGAGCGCCTTGATGATCGAGTAGCACATCAGCAGCATGACAATGGAGAACGGAATCGCAGTGGCGGTCACACCCGCTTGAAGTGCAGTTAAGCCCCCACCAATCAGTAGCACAATAGCGATAAGACCTTCGACAATCGCCCAGAACATCCGCTGAGGCCGTGGCGCATCAATCTTGCCACCGGCGGTGATGGTATCGATGACCAGGGAGCCTGAATCCGAAGAGGTAACAAAGAAAATAAGTGCCAGCGCAATACCCAGCGTCGACATCAATCCCGTCAACGGCAGTTCATTAAGCATGCCAAACAGCGAAAGTTCAGGTCTGTAATTGTCGATCACATACTCTTTAACTAGGCTGCTCGCAGGGTTGGCATAGAGTTGTTCTAGCGCCGTTGAGCCGAAAACACCCATCCAGATGAAAATAAACAGGCTGGGAACCAGCAATACGCAGAGTACAAATTCACGTACCGTACGGCCTCGCGACACCCGAGCAATGAACATGCCTACAAACGGTGCCCAACTGATCCACCACGCCCAGTAGAAAATAGTCCAGTCCTGGCGGTAGGCGTCATCTTCACGGCCGAAGGGCGCCGAGAGCGGCAGGAAGTCCATCACATAGGTCGAAAGCCCTGACCAGAAACCGCTCAAGGCCAATAGGGTAGGGCCAGCGAACAGCACAAAGAAGAAAAACAGCACAGCCAGGATCATATTGATTTCGGAGAGCTTCTTTAAGCCGCCCTCAAGCCCGCGCCAAACCGAGACCAGAGCCACCGCCGTCACCAGAATGATGACGATGACTTGAGTCATGGTGCTAACGTCCAGGCCGAAGACGAAATTCATCCCGGCATTGGCCTGCTGTGCGCCCAGCCCCAGAGAGGTCGCCAGACCAAACAGGGTGGCAAACACGGCCAGAATATCAATCACATGCCCCCACCAGCCCCAGACACGCTCACCGAGAATCGGAAAGAAGGCTGAGCGAATAGAGAACGGCAGGCCCTTGTTATAGGTAAATAGACCCAGCGCAAGCGCCATCACCACATACACTGCCCAGCCATGAATGCCCCAATGGAGATAGGTACCGGCGAGCCCTAAGGCACTGGCGTCAGCAATAGCCGCTGGGTTTAACTCACCATCAGCACCGAACGGAGACTCGACGCCCAGGGGCAACGAGACATTGGCGTGATAAACCGGTTCGAGTACACCAAAGAACAGCAGGCCGATACCAATACCCGCAGTAAATAGCATGGCAAACCAGGAAAGGTAGCTGTGATCTGGGCGGGCATCTGCCCCACCCAGTCTGACCGACCCGTAGGGTAGAACGACCAACGCTAGGCAGAAGAGGATAAAGAAATCCACTACGATCATGAAATACCAGTCCAGTGTTCCCGTGGAGAAGGCGACAATAGACTGGAAAGTGCTTCCCGCTTGCTCTGGAAATAGCAGTGTTAAAACGATGAAGATGATTGAGGCCACTGCGGATACAACGAAAACCCGGTTATGGATGTCAAAACCAAAAGGGCCAAGATGTCCCTGGATATTATCCTGACCAACAACATAGTCGGTCTGCATGTCGTCAGCCATCGTTGGCGAATCGGGATCGCTGGGAGGATTCATAAAATATTATTCCAATAGTGGAGAAGCTATGCCAGTCGTCCATCATGGCGTTATTCAGCGTTAAAACCCAAATTGTTTTCAACGCAGAGTGAACGATGGTCTTGTTCTGGCATTTTAGGGTCGTTTTTGTTGTTCCTGCGGAACCGCTTCTTTGTCTAAGCGTTTGAGCTGCCGCCACAGATCCTGGCGAAGGTCGGCAAGCTTAGGCTGTTCTTCGGTGGTGAAAGGCACTGGGCGGCACAGGCGCTGGGCGCGCAGGCCTAAGCGTGCGCTCAGTAGCCCAGTGGCCAGGCCTTGCCCTGCGCGGGCGGAAAGCCGCGCTGCCAAGTCGAGGGAGAGCATATCCATACTGGCGTCGGTAGCCAGTTCGCTGGCACCGGCAAATGCCATATTGTGCAGCACATTGCGAAATAGCCGCAGGCGGCTGGCGTAGCCTAGCTCTAATCCATAAAGGCGGCAGAGTCGATCCACCATCGCCAAGCTGCGCCAGGCGACGAGCGCCATGTCGACCAGGGTAAGCGGGCTGATTGCCACCATGATCGCGGTTTCGCCGGACATGCGGGTAATTAGGCGCTGGGCTTCACGGTCACGGGGCGCCAGCAGGTGATAGCGCAGTAGGGTTTGAATCTCTTCGCCGCTATGGTGGGGCTGATTGGCGCGCTGAAAGGCCAGCCAGTGAGGGTCATCATCGGCGAGTTTAAGCTGACGCCTAAGCTGCTCGGCCATGGCGCGGGCTTGCTGGGGCGAGCGTTGTGGTAGCTCCACCAAGTCGGCGCGCAATTTATCGTGGCGCTTCAGACGGCGTAAACGCCCCAGCTCTTTAAGTAGCGATAGCCCCCCTAAACTAATCAGGCTGATCCCGAACAGTTGCCAGGCAATGGCTAGCCACTGGGATTGCGCTATTGCATCAGGTATGCCGGTGACCAGCTCGGCAGTGCCTAGGGCCGCGCCACCGGTCAGTGCAAATAGCAGCCCCCAGCGGCGTTTGCGCGGTGTGCCTAAGGTCGCCGCAGGTAGCGCTTTCTCTTCAGGAAGCGGGGCAAGCGGATGATGCTCGCTGGTACCGGCAAACGCTTCGCGCTGGCGCAGGGAGGCCTCGATTTCAGCAACCTCTTCCGGCTTATCGTCCAGCTTAAAGTGGCGGCGTGGCTGTGGGGTGGTCATGTGAGCTTATCTCCAATCAGCCAGTCGATGGCGGCGTCCATGCGGATATGATCTAGCGCTTCTGAGCTGGTGGGCATAGGTCGAAAACTTGGGAAGTCAAAGCCCTGCTGCTGCCAAAAATCGGCGGTCGGTAAGCGGGCGGGCACATCGCCGGGATAAACTAATACCTCCTCACCATCCAGCGTAGTGCCGCGCAGTGCAGGTGAACGCTTACCCTCGTGGGTGACTTCACGGGCTTCTGTGGCACGAATAGCCGTCAGCGAAAGAGCTTTGACAGGTACGTTTGCAAAACGCAGGTCTTTGAGCGGTTCTGCCAGTAAGGCCTCTAATAGCTGTACCACGTTGCCGTGCTGGTCAGGTGTCACGTGGTCTGCTTTGGTAGCGGCAATCGCCAAGCGGTCAATTTTAGGGGCGAACAGGCGTGTTAACAGGCTACGTTTGCCGTAGTCAAAGCTGTGCATTAACTGGCGCAGCGCCCGGGAAAGGTCTTCAAAGCGTTCGGGGCCGGCATTGAGCGCGCCAAGCACATCCACTAGTACGATTTGGCGGTCAAATCGGCGGAAATGATCACGGTAAAAAGGCTTCACCACCTGCTGCTGATAGTAGCGAAAGCGCGCCGCCAGGGTGGCATAGAGGCTATTGGCGGGCAGTGCTTCCAGCGTCTCTTTGGATACAGTTAGCTGCGGCAGCGGAAAGAACTGTAGCACTGGCGCGCCTTCCAGCTCGCCGGGCAACAAAAAGCGCCCCGGCTGTAAGTCGGAAAAACCAGCCTGTTTGGCGCGGCGTAGGCCTTGGGCATACTCTTCAGCAAGTGCCGCAAGCTGCGCTTCATCTGCTTCGCCAGCGGGGTCAAGGGGTTCCACCGCCGCCAGCCATTCAGTGAACAGGCCGCGGCGCTGTTCACCTTGGTGAAGTGCCTGGGCTTGGCTCCAGCTGTAAAAGTCGTGTTGCAGTAGCGGTAAATCCAGCAGCCACTCACCAGGGTAATCGAACAGATCAAGCGTGAGATGGGCTATTTCAGGGGTAAACCAGCCGCTACGGGCCGGGCGGTAGCGTAGCTGTAAACGTAATTCGCTAATGCCGCGGGTCGGTTCTGGCCAGCGCGGTGGTATATCCCGCAACGCGGCCATGCCTGGGTCATAGGGAAAACGCGGCACGCCCAGATCAGGCTGGTTAAGCCGCTGAGCGCCAAGCAGACGGCCTTCACGGGCTGCTGGCAGTAAATCGAGACGAGCCTCAACGCCTGCATGGCGCAGTTGATTGACCAGCGAGGTCAAAAAAGCGGTTTTGCCCGCTTGTGAAAGGCCGGTCACCGCTAGGCGTAGTTGACGGTCTCGACCACGCTCTAACAAGTTGCTCAGTTCGCGATTTAACGGCTGGAGCATGCTTTATCCATTAATAGAGGGTAGGGGGCTTAACCTTCACCTGTTTGACGTTCACTGGCGTAACATTAACACCAGTTGATAAAACATCGGCATTGTAGCGATTTGAAAACCGATCACCGCAATAACATAGCCTGGCCAGCGTCGGGTCATCTTTTTTGCCAGAGTAAGACCAGCAATACATACCACCATGCCGATGAGATTAAATGCTAACGTCGCTGCTTCCAGCCAGTCCTGTGGACTCATATACGCTCCTTAACGGTTTTCCCCTCCTATGATAACAACAATGGTAACAACACATTGATGAACCAGCGGTTAACCGCGGCTAAGTGTCGTACCCAGTAAGTGTTGGGCACCGGGCACCAGCCAGACAGGGTCTAAACGTGTATTGGCGGCTTCAACGCAGATAAAATAGCGCGCAGCCTCGGCGGGTGTGTCGCTGGGGAGGTCGCTATCGGGGTGCCAAACGACCGTGGAGTCGCTGGACTGTTTGCCAATGCGTAGGCTGCGCTTACCATCATTAAGTAATACGGCTTGATTGGTGTGATAAATGCGATCGACCACACCGTGTATCGCAAGCGTACCTTGCTGCTCGCTTTCAGCGAAGCCGCGCAATTTGTCGAGGTAACGTGCACCGGCAAGGCCTTCTAAACGGCACTGATGAATATCCGCAACGGCGAGGTAAGTGTGCAGTGCGTCGCTGGTTTTAACCGGCGTTTCGCCAATGTTTTCGCTAATCAACTCAACGTTGAGCCGCTGAGCGTTGGCCTGAACCACCAAACGCGCGGTGAGCTGGGTATGCAGCCGTTGCTCTGGGGAAAGGTGAACTTCAATGCCTTCAGCATGCTCATCAACGGCATCTAAACGCCACGCAGCATGGCGGGCGAGGCCGTGGAACGGGCCATCACGCGCTGGGCTTTCATCGGCGTAGCGTTCGTCGGCGAACCACGGCCAGCACAGCGGAATGCCCCCGCGGATAGCCCCTGGCAGTGCTTGAGGGGTGGGCGTCAACCATAGCCAGTCGGTGTCCTCTGCTGGGCAGAAGTGGAGCACCTGAGCGCCCTGCAGGCTGATCACCAACTCCCCCCAAGGCATATTAAAAAGCACAACGTTGCGACCTTCCCAACTGGCCGCTTGCTGCCCTTGTGTGCTTTTAAGCAATTGTTTGAGCGAATCGGGGATCATGAATTTTCCTTTAAGAGTTACCTAACATCTACACCAGTAGGCGCCGAACAGTAGCGCTGTGTGCTATGGTAGAACAAGCATGACTAGCGGTAAAACACGTCCTAACGTACGTCGTTAAAACCCGTACTTGAATTAGTTGTTGAACCAGTACTTAAAAGAGTGCTTAAAACAGTACTTGCAACAGCACTTAAAATGGTACTTAAAATAGTAAGGAGACTATATGGGCTTTTTAGCATGGTTAATCATTGGTGGTCTGGCGGGCTGGATTGCTGGCAACATCATGCGCGGCGGCGGTTTCGGCATCTTGGGTAATATTGGTGTTGGTATCATTGGTGCGCTTATCGGTGGTTTTCTATTCACTCTTTTAGGCTTACAAGCCGGTGGTTTTATTGGTTCGCTGGTCACCGCGACCGTGGGGGCTGTCGTGCTGTTGTGGGTGATTAGTAAGGTCAGAAGTGCGTAGCGAGTGATTCACTAGCTATCAACAACCGCCCGGCTTTGTGCCGGGCGGTGTCGTTTTACCTCCCGCATAACGGTGGCTATCGGTGTTCACGCCACTTTCCGTTACACTAGGCGGCTTTATCCCGGCTCACTGTCGGTGACCTATTGTTGGTGACACAGTTGTTTTTTCGAGGTGCCTCTTGATCGACGCGTTAAATGCTTGGTGGGCTCAACAGCTCGTGCTGTGTGATTGGGCGTTTACCCCTCATCCGCTAGCGGTCGATGCAGGGGCCGCTGAACAGCGCCTGCTGCAATTAGGCATTAACAGCCGCGGCGTATTAGCCGAACAGCTGTTCCATGGGCTGGGGGCGCCCGCAGGGCATGCCGACCGTTTGCTGGGCGCGCTGGAGTGGGCAGCGCTTGCCGGTGCCGCTGGCTGGCTAGAGGCTGACCAAGCGCGAGCATGGGCGCACCACTTAACGCGGCGCATTACCAGTGATTATAGTGATTTGCGCGCTTGGTTGGCAGATTTACGTCGCGCCTTAGGTGCACGCGGCTGGGAAGTGGGCGCTGATGATCGCTTTATCGATGCCTGCCAAGCGCTGGCCAATTTAGAAGCCGAGGGCGAGGGAGTTACCTGGGAGACATTAGAAAATACACTGGCTAAGCTTCCAGCGCCCGCTCCGCTGTGGCCCCAGCAGCCCCAGGCGCAAAGCTGGCGGCTGTGCGCACTGTTTCGGCCGATTATCATCTATCCCGCCAGCCAAGCGGATTGGCCTGATGCCTCTGAATGGTTGGCTCACGTGTGGGATGTTCATAATCGCGACGCGTTACTTGGGGCAATGCTTTGGCTAGGCGCTCAAGGGGAACGCCAGCGTTGGGACATTGAGGCCCGCGAGCTATTAAGCATGGACAACGCTCAGCGTATGGAGTGGCAGCGCAGCGTGGTAGAAGAGTCGCCCTATGCGCCAGTGCTGAATAAATTTGTTACCCAGGGTGAGCCTTTGGAGTGGGCAGCCTGGGACTGGTTGCGTTTAGTGGAACTCGCCTGGGCTGGCGCGTGCTGTGGTTGGCTCAGTCAGGAGGAGGCCGATGACTTGGCAGGGCACGCCGCCGATTTAATTAGTCGCCGCTATCACGACTGGTACGCTGTTCTGAAAAGCTATGGCCGGGGGCAAAGCTTGTTTGACGGTATGGATCGGCGTGGCAAAACGCCTAGCGAGCGCCATCAGTTACTCTTGCATAGCGCTTACAGCCCCTGGAAACGACCACCGGGAGCGCTATTAGATGAGCCAACCCGCAAGGCGTCTCAAACGCGCATTCGCCAATGGCGCAATACTTCCCATCACTGGCTGCTAGCGTTGGCCAGCGTGCGTGAGCCCGATGTCATGCTGCGGCAGATCGACCCTTCAGCGGCGCTACCGGAAGAGCAGCGTGCTGATGCCGCAATGTATCTACAGGAGTCATTAGGTCTGCATGCTGACGAGGGCGCTGAGGCATTAGCGCGCTACTGGCTGCCTGCCCAAGCGCACCATCTTAATCAATTAGCTGCTGACGCCGTGCACGGCGTATTGCCGCCGTCGCAAAGTTGGTTTGGGCAGCCAACCTCTGAAGAGTTAAAGCAGCGCAACGCCGTCAAAGGTGTCAGTCGCCACGCGGCGACGATTCACATGGCGGAAAAATTCGCCTTCTACCTGCATATGTCATTAGACAGCGGCTTGTTAGAGCGTGAGCCACTTATGGCGTATGCCAGCGCCCTACGCAGTTGCCTGTGTCGTTTTTACCCCAATGCCAAACGCTTATTAGATGCGTGGTTTGCCTGGGAAAGCTGCTTGCCCGAGCCTGAGCACGCCTCATTGGTGAATGAGATTATCTGGCACATGGAAGACCCCGGCAGCCTGTTTCACTGGCTGGATTGGCGGCACGATGCTTGGTGTGAACCTGGCAGCCGACCTACCTTAAGCCACTTCACTTCCATGTCATTGGTAGGCCCGCTGAACAGTGCGGTGTGGAGCGAGCCTCAGCCCGAAAGCGCCCGTGAGTGCGCTGAGATTCGTGAGTGGGTGGATAGCCATTACCACTTAAACAGCGCTGAGGATATGCAGGAGTTTTTAACCTACATGCTCGAGTCGGGGGATCGGCAGGAGTATCAGATCAACTATGCGCCCTATACCCTCAACCCTGAGCGGTTGGATGCCGAGATCGCTATCCTTGAATCCGGTGACTGTGCCGAAGACGAGCGCCATCATTTACTGCGGCTATGCCGTGTACGTGACAATGAAGATGGCTGTAATGAGGTCGATATGGCGGCCTGGGATATTGCTCAGCTGGTCGATTTGGCCATTGCCGCGCGGCAGCTAGGCTGGCTGGACAGTGCTGCTTTTGCACAAGTGCTGGATAGCGCCTACCAACTGGCGGCAGATCACTACTCCGGATGGCAAGAGTACGCCATGGGAATGTATGCCGGGTTCTCGTTTTTTATGGGCGAAACTCCTGAACGGGAGAGTTTTTTAGCGGGCTTCCGGCAGGCCCTGGTGGCGTGGATCTGTGGCGCGCCGATTCTGGCTGGACCCTGGGTGAGCCTCGACTTTCCCGGCAATAAACCGCGCCATTTTGCGCCGCTACATATCGATACGTTGCCAGGTGATCAACGAACATTACATTGAAGCTCGCCAAACATATGATAACTAGCTTATAGTCCATGGCTGAGAAAAATGAGTTTTCTCATGTCGCCCACGTCATTAATGTTCCGAGGTTAATCGCATGGTTGCGTTGCCACGCCCCGCTGTGACCGCTGTCCGTGTTTTAAGTATTTGTTTTTTAGTTACTTTATTCACTGGTTGTGCTGGTTCTTCTCGCCAAAGCAGTATGCAGGCCCCAGACAACTACTTCTCCATGTCGTTACCGGGAATGGAGAAGGGCGTTAACCCGCTAATGTCGCCGGTTGATCCCATCAATGCCCAGTTGCTTAGTATGCAAGTTCCACCACCAATAGTCGTTCGTGAAGCGCTACTGGCACAGCATAAACGCTGGGCAGGGACGCCTTACCGAATTGGCGGGACCTCAGAACGAGGGATTGACTGTTCGGCGCTGGTTCGCAATGTTTATCGTGATACCTTTAATTTAGAGTTACCGCGTTCCACCGACGGGCAAGTGCATAAGGGACGCCAGATCGATCGCCAAGAGCTGCAGTCGCAATGTTTATCGTGATACCTTTAATTTAGAGTTACCGCGTTCCACCGACGGGCAAGTGCATAAGGGACGCCAGATCGATCGCCAAGAGCTGCAGGCGGGCGATCTGGTTTTCTTCAACCCCCCGGGTCGTTACAACCATGTGGGCATCTACGTGGGCGATGGCTATTTTCTTCACGCATCGACCTCACAAGGGGTGATTATCTCCAGCCTGGATAATAGTTACTGGCGTCGCCATTACTGGCAATCACGCCGTGCGCTGGAGCCAACCCACTTGGCTCAGCTAGGTGGTAGTTTTTTCTAGAAGGATAGTTTTTAGTCGTTAGTCTCACTTTAGGAATGGCATGATCGAAGCCAAAACGCGCGCCTGGTGGCGCGCCACCTTGGCGCTTTGCCTTGGCTCATTTCTTGTTTTTATTAATCTGTATGCGCCGCAACCGCTGCTGCCAGGGTTAAAGGAGGCTTACGAGGTCTCGACCTTGGGTGTCAGCCTCCTTATGTCGGTATCGACACTCTCACTGGCCTTAGCGCTACTGGTATTCGGGCCACTCTCGGATGCTATTGGGCGTGAAGGCATCATGCGTATTACCCTGCTGTTAGCCGGTGGTTGCTCGCTTGCATTAGCCTTTGCTCCTACCTTTGAAAGTTTACTGCTGCTGCGGCTGGTACAGGGGTTTGTGCTGGGCGGATTACCTGCAGTCGCGATTGCCTGGATGGGCGATGAGTTTGAGAAGCCTGCGCTGCTAAGCGCCGTGGGACTCTATATTGGTGCCAATTCACTTGGCGGTATTAGTGGGCGCATTGTAGGCGGTGCCGCAGCTGAAGTAGGTGGCCCCACCGCCGCCTTTCTGGCGGTAGGCGTGATAACGCTGATCGGCTGCGTAGTGTTTTGGCGCTTACTACCCAATAGCCGGGCTTTTACTCCCCAGCGTTTCGAGCTACGCAAAGCGGTAAGCGATTTATTTGGCCACTTGCGTAATCCAGTACTGCTCGCTGCTTACTGTTTGGGCGGCATCAATTTTCTAATCTTTATAAATCAATACAGCTATATCACCTTTCGTCTGGCGGCCGAGCCTTATCAGTTGGCCGCGAGCGGCCTGGGGCTGATTTTCTTGACCTATCTGGGCGGTACCTTCGGTTCGATGATTTCCGGGCGTTTAGCCGGACGGTTTTCGCCTGCCGTCTGCATGATGGTGGGCGTGATTATTTTAATGCTGGGCACGGCGATCACGTTGTCGAACTCCTTGTTGATGATTATTGTCGGTTTAAGTGTTAATGCCTTCGGCTTTTTTCTGGCGCACTCATTGGCGTCAAGTTGGGTCGGGCGTTATGCCCGCGGTGCGCGGGGCAGTGCTTCGGCGCTCTATCTGGTGTTTTACTATGTAGGTGCTAGTTTAGGCGGCTTCTGGTTGGAGCCGTTCTGGCGCTGGGCCGGTTGGGTAGGGGTCAGCCTAGGCTCTTGGTTGCTGCTCAGCATTACGCTAATGATTGCTTTCGGCCTATGGCGTTTTGAGCGTCGCCAGTCAGTTGGCTAAGCAAGTGCTAGCTAACCTGCAACCTGCCCTGGCAATACGGGTATTGCTTCAATTTACCGTCGCTTAGGTGGTAATGCTGTGTGCAAAGCCGCGCCAGTAGCGCGCTATCGTGACTAATCACCAGCACGCCCAGCTGGCGTTGTTCGGCCTCTTGTTGTAAGGCCTGCCAAAGCTCTACCTGTGTAATCGGATCAAGCATGGTCGAAATTTCATCGGCCACTAGAAAGCGTACCCCTGGCGCTAATGCACGCAGCACACATACACGCTGTAACTCTCCCCCTGACAATGATTGTGGAAAGCGCGATAGCCATTTCGCTTGCACACCAAACGCTTCGCACTGTGCCTCAGAGGGTGTCCAGGCTTCCCGTAGGATCTTCCCTACCCGCCAGCGTGGGTTAACCGCCAGCTCTGGCGATTGCGGTAGCCACTGGACAGGCTGCAAGCCCTTTGCAGGCAGTACTTCGCCATCCAGCGTGATCTCACCCGCTTGGGGCGCTAAATAGCCAGCCAATAGCTTGCCCAGCGTTGATTTTCCCGCCCCTGAATCGCCGCTTAAGCCTATCCATTCTCCCCATTCTCCCGCGTTCAGCGATAGTGAGACTGTCTGGATCAGCGGCATCTTGGGTGAAAACTGAAAGCTTAGCTGACGTGCTTCAAGCAACGTTGGCCTCCTTTTGCATCTCAGGCGCCATGCCTAAGGCACTGGTCGAGAAGTTATTGTCTGGCAGTGCCAGCCAAAGGCTTTGCGAATAGGCTTGGGTCAGCAAGCCGCCAATACCTTGAAAGGCGCGAGCGGTCGCGGTCTCGACCTGCTTGCCGTGCCGCATGATGGTAACGCGGTCGGCAATCGGCAGGGCATGTCGTAGATCGTGGGTAATTAAAACCACGGCTTTACCTTGATCGGCAAGGCCTCGTAGCGCATCCAGTACGCGCTGGCGCTGCTCTGGGTCGAGGCCAACGGTGGGCTCGTCAGCAATGACTAGCTGCGCTTGGCTAACATGGGCCATGGCTGTTAGCACGCGTCGCGCCATGCCGCCGGACAGCTCATGGGCATAGGCCTGCTGCGCACGGGCATCTAGCTGGTAATGATTTAACGCTTGCTGAGCAGAGTGCCAGGCGGCCGCCGATGAGTGACCGGCACGCTGTGCGGCCCAGGCTACTTGGCGCTGGGTGCGTACTAGCGGGTCTAAGGCGTTAAGCGACTGTGGAATCAGAGCAAGCTCGCGCCCGCGAAGCTGGCGTTGGCGAGTTTTATCAAGTGGTTCTCCTTGATAGTGAAGCTGTCCGTTTAATTGTGCTGACGCTGGCAGTAAGCCCATTATTGCGTAGGCAAGCAGGCTTTTTCCGGCACCTGATGCGCCCACTACCGCATGTACCTCGCCTGCTGAAAAGCACAGCGAGAGCTCATCTAAACAGGTTGCCCATTCACGCTTCCACCAGGAGGCATACATGGGCAGCTGTAGCGATAACTGATCAATCGTTAACACGGCAAGCCTCCTAGCAGTGTTTTCTTAAAAGCGCTAAAGCGCGCGGCGCAGCTGGCTGGAAAGGCGGTCAAAGCTAAGTACCATCAGTAATAGCCCCAAGCCTGGAAATACCCCCAGCCACCAGTAACCTCCGCTTAAATAGCGCATCGCATCCGCCAGCAGAACCCCAATGGCGGGTTGGCTTGGGCTTAAGCCAAAGCCCAAAAAGGTTAATGCCGCCTCATGCAAAATGGCGTGGGGAAATAGCAGTAGGGCGCCGACTACGCAGTGGGGCAGCAAATGAGGGAGTAAATGACGGTGGAGCACAAACCAACGCGACTTACCAAGTGCGCGGGAAATACGCACGTAGGGCGCTTGCCGCACCTGCAGGAGTTCGGCGCGTAGAACGCGGGCCAAGCTGGGCCAGTGGGTAACCGCAACGGCAATAATCACTGCCTGAGTGCCACCCCCCAGGGCAAAGGCGATCAGCATCAATAGAATTAAGTGCGGCACGCTGAGTAGCGTATCGATCAACAGACTAACCAGCGCATCTAGCCTGCGTGAAAGCGTTGCCAGTGCTGCTAGGCTTAGTGCGATAAGCGTGCTCAACAGGGCGGCTAAACAGCCTACCCAGAAACTTAGCGCCAACCCTGCCAGGGTCCGCGCCCAAAGCTCGCGTCCTAACGCATCGGTGCCGAACCAGTGATGAACACTGGGAGGGGCTAAGCGGGCATCGAATTGCATTTGCTGGGGTGAATCGCCTAGCCACCATTGGCTTGCAATCAGGCTGATGACCAATAGGCTGGTGATGCCGAGACTGAAGGCGGCACGCAGACGTGGCTGGACGTGTCTCATGAGCCACTCACGTTAATACGCGGGTCGATAACGCTATAGAGCGTGTCGGCGATCATATTGCCGACGCTAACAAACAAGGCAGTAAACAGCGCAATACCCAGCAATAGTGGTATGTCGCTGCGCAGGCCTGCGGCCACTGTGGCTTGGCCGAGCCCTGGGTAGGCAAACACCTGCTCAATTAATATCGAGCCGCCAAACAGCTCCCCCAGCGAGGCAAACGCCAGTGTCACGGCCGGTAAGCTTGCATGGCGAAGGCCGTGTCGCCAAGCGACATCCATTCGCGTAGCGCCCTGAGCGAAAGCGTGAGTAGCCACCTCCGAGCGCATTAACTCAAGCATCCGGGTACGTGTATGCAAAGTGATATTGGCGATACCCAGCAGTGCCAGAGTAGCGATTGGCAGCATTAAATGATGCAAGCGCGTCGCGAAGCTGACATCTTGGCTTAAGGTGCCCGTTGGGCCTGCACAGCAGGTCGGTGTCCATCCTAGTGTGACTGAGAATAGCAGCACGGCGAGTATCGCTAGCCAGAAAGCTGGCGTGGAGGCGGTGATATAAGCGTAGGTGCTGATCATCCTGTCCAGCGCTGAGCCTTCTTTGGCACCCGCCACTACGCCCAAGCCAAATCCCAGTAGCGCTGACAACAGCCACGCGCCACCTAATAGCGCAATTGAGCGTTGAAAGCGCTGGCCAATGACCTCGCTGACCGGTTGGTTATACACATGACTCCAGCCTAAATCACCACTGACTAACTGGCGTAACCAATGACCAAACTGCACTGTAGGCGGCGCATCAAACCCCCAGCGCTGGGCGATTAATTCGCGCTGCTCAGGGCTTACCTGCGCCATTTGAGGGCCTAAATAAGCATCAATCGGGTCAATCGGCGAAGCCATCATCAATCCAAATGACACTAGTGCCACACACAGCAGCACCAACACCAGGCGAGCCAGGCGCTTTGCTATCGATGGTAGTAATCGACAGGACAGCAATTGAGAGGCTATTAATCGCACGTCCAGCGCCAATCTAGCAAGTTGGCGGTGATTGGCCAGCCATGGCCGTGAGGCGCTACGCCAAGCTCGCTGACATCTAAGCAGCTGTTGGCAAAATAGACATGCTCAAGATTCACCAGCCAGGCCCAGCTACTATCGCCGCGTAATCCGTAACCTGACGTGCCGTCCCATTGGGCCGCGCGCCAGTATTGGTTGGCGTGCTCAATACTTTCAGCTGCCTGTGCGGCGTCAAGGTTGGCATCCACGGCCGGGTTGGCGTAAAAACCGCTGTTGTAGTAACCATTGCCAGCATGCTGACTGTGGAAAAGGTAGTAAACCTCTTGAGGGCTGTGACTACCAAAGCCAAATAAAATGGCATCCTGATGCAGAGCTTCACGCTGGATTTCATCCCAATGGCGGCCGGTAGGCTGCATCTCGATACCCAGTGGACGTACCATCTCAGCGCTTACCTCCGCGAGCAGTTGCCGTGTGGTATCGCTAGAGGGGTAGGTGAGACGAAAGCGCGCAGGCACGCCATCTTTATAGCGCAGGCCATCGTGGTTCAGCTCCCAGCCCGCAGCATCAAGCACTTCTTCGGCTTGGGCTGGTTGTGGGGCTTCGATGCGCTCTTGATCATCGCTCCAGGGCAAGCCATCGGCTGGGCCATAAGCGGGGCGTCCAAAACCGTGCAGCGCGACCTCTGCTAGTGTTTCGCGATCAACGGCTAGATTGATCGCTTGGCGAATGGCAAGGTCGGCGGTGACATCGTTGCCAATCGGTGCGCCTGAGTTGGCTTGCTCACCGTTGTCGGGCTGCATGGGGAAAAGAATGCCGCGGTTATCGACACTCTGCATAATTACTCGCTGCATTGTTGCCGGTACATTCGTTGCCAGCGCTGGCGGAGCGTAGGCGAGATCTACCTGGCCTGCATGGGCGGCGCTTAAAGTGGCATCTTCTCCGGTAAACAGAAACACTAGTCGTTCAAAATCAGGTGTGGGGCCATAAAAGTAAGGGTTGCGTTCGACAATCAACTGCTCACCTTCCTGCCACTCGACCAGTTGGTAGGGCCCAGAGCCCATGGGTTGTCTACCATACGCGTCGCTATAGCCGTTTTCGCGCCCGGCGTGAGGCACAATGCCTAACGTGACTAACTGATTAATAAAGGTAATGCGTGGTGCTCGCAGTTGAAGTGTAACGCTATGATCACCAACGGCCGAGGCTTCTTTAAGCGCGCTGAGGTCGGCCCGCCCACCTGCCTTAGCTGCCGTATTGAAGGTATAGGCGACGTCGTTGGCAGTCAGGGGAGTGCCATCGGCAAAGCGGGCATCGTCACGCAGCGTGAGTGTCCAGGCCAGGCGGTCTTCCGAAAGCGACCATTCAGTGGCTAATTCTGGCTGGGGTGATAAATCATTGCCCCGTGAAAGTAGCGTCGACTGAAATAACGGCGTGCCGTACTGTCCCCAGCCTAGCAGCGGGTCGAAGCCTTGTTCGGGCTCACCGCCAATAGCAAGCACTAGCTGCTCTTTTGCCTGAGCAGTGTTAGTAGCCACTAAACAACTTAGCGCAAGACCCAGTAAGATAGGCTGAGATGGTTTGGCCATCATTTTTATCCTTCATGCGACTAGTATGATGTTTTTTCAATAACATCATACTAACGGCGCAAGCAGACTATGAAAAGCTAATCGGCAAAGGAGGCGTGAATGCAGCGTGTAACGGTAACGCTTGATGAGGAGTTGCTAGCCGAGGTAGACGGCTTAATGCGTGAGCGTGGCTATCAAAATCGTTCCGAGGCGATTCGTGATTTAACGCGCAGTGGCTTGAAACAGGCGAGAGAAGAGGCTGCTCCGGAAGCACCCTGCATGGGGGCGCTGGTATATGTCTATGATCATGCCGCACGTGAGCTGTCAAAGCGCTTAACCCGTCACTCTCACGATCATCATGACCTGACGTTGTCGACCCTGCATGTGCATATCAACCATGACAGCTGCCTGGAAGTAGCACTGCTGAAAGGCCAGGGCAGTGCGCTTAAGCAGTTTGCCGCCGAAGTAACCTCCTCCAGAAGCGTGCGCCATGGGCAATTGGTGCTGATACCTGATGAGTAAGCGGTTATTTTATAAACATAAAAAAAGGTGACCCGAGGGCCACCTTTTCTAGAGCAGAAGCGCGAGAGCAATTAGTGCTCAACGCCGCCTTCGCCGTGCACGTGTCCGTGCTCAACTTCTTCAGCGCTGGCTTCACGTACTTCAGCAATCTCAACATCAAAGTTGAGCTGCTGACCTGCCAGCGGGTGATTGCCATCAACAACAACCGTATCGCCTTCAACTTTTTTAACGGTGACCATTAAAGGACCGCCTTGAGTCTGGGCTTGGAACTGCATGCCCGGCTCAATGCTTTCAACGCCCTGGAAGGCATCGCGGGGTACTTCTTGCATCAGTTGCTCTTGCAACTCGCCGTAACCTTCTTCAGGTGACACGCTAACGTTCAGCTTGTCGCCTGCTGCACGGCCTTCCAAGCCTTTCTCAAGACCAGGAATAATATTGCCAGCGCCGTGTAGATAAGTAAGCGGCTCACGGCCTTCAGAACTGTCTAGCACTTCACCTGCATCGTTAGTCAGGGTGTAGTGGAACGCGACAACCGAGTTTTGCGCAATTTGCATGGAATAACCTTTCGGTGAGTGCATGTTCCAATATGGTAACGCGTGTGGCTCGGCTTGTCAGGGGGTAAGGGCGCTTTTTCCCCTATCTCAACTTTTGGCGGTATTGCGCCTTAAGGTGACCAGGGATACCCTACGACCATCACTTTTTCCTTTGCCCTATCATTCTGGGAGCTTGTTATGACGATTTTGATTATTTGGCTGATCGCATTTGGCTTGATTGCATATTTTGCTAATCAACGCTGGAATAGCGGTGTTAGCCGAGGGTTGGACAAAATGCTACCTAGCATTTTGAAGAGCCACGGTAGTAACCGTAATATGTGGGTCATCGTCTTGGCAGTGCTGGGCGCCACGACACTAGTGCAGCCAGTAGAAATGCTGCTGGTGGTGATTTTATTAGGCCTGATTGGTTGGGGCATCATGGCACTGGTGAATTGGGCTGGTAATAAAACACACCACTAAATTACCATCACTCCATTGATCGCTACAAAAAAGCCCGGCCATCCATAGGATGGCCGGGCTTTTTACAGCTCGACATTTATAAAACAATAACCATCTAACTATCAATCACCATAAATTAATAAGGTGCAACGCTCATGCTAGCACCGCTACCAATCAGACGAACGCGCTGACCCGCTTGGAATTGGCGATCTGCACGCTGAACGACAACAACGTCAGTACCGTCATCACGGCGAATTTCCATTTCCAGGGCATTAACGCGGTTAGTCGCATCTTCGGCTGCCGTTCCTGCTACAGCACCACCCAAGGCACCCGCCACCGTGGCTAGCTGACGACCTGTACCGCCACCCACTTGGTTGCCCAAAAGACCACCGATAACCGCACCGCCACCGCTACCTAACAGGCCGCCTGCACGGCTTTCAGCTTGGATCTGCACAGGACGAACGGCCACGATAGTGCCATAGGTGACGCTTTGGCCTGTTTGTGCCTGGTTGCCGCGATAGACATCGCCAGAGTAGCCAGATGTGTTAGCACAGCCTGCCAGGGTAAGAATGCTTAATGCGGCAACAGGTAAAAGAAGACGTTTCATTAAAACCTCCATGGTTTATCCGTTCGTATAGCGGGTACAGCGTAACTGAAGTTATAGAACAGTGTTCTTTAAAATATCTGATACTGACTGATTTGACCAGCTATCGTCCAGAAAGATCAAAGCTGATAAAAATAATCGCTAGTGAATATCATAGACGAGAGTGTAACAGCGTATTAAGAAAACAGTGTGCAAATACGTCTGGCACAAAAAAACCAAGAGGCCGAAGCCTCTTGGTTGGTGATGTTGCAGGGTTAATGAGATTGATACAAAGCCTTATTAACCGAACTGATTCATGGTGTTGTCTTTACCGCCAGCTTTAAGAGCGGCATCGCCGTGGAAAAACTCTTTATGGTCATCGCCGATATTCGAGCCGGCCATATCCTGATGTTTAACCGTTGCAATACCCTGACGAATTTCCTGACGCTGTACGCCTTTGACATAAGCCAGCATGCCTTCGTCGCCGAAGTAGCCTTTCGCCAAGTTGTCAGTCGATAGAGCGGCAGTGTGGTAGGTCGGTAGCGTAATTAAGTGGTGGAAAATACCCGCTTCACGAGACGAATCACGCTGGAAGTTACGCGTCCACTCATCAGCTAGCTGACCCAGCTCGGTTTTGTCGTATTCCGCGCTCATCAGCTTCTCACGCTGGTAAGCGGAAACATCTTTGAAACATCTGGCCCCGCTTCCTGCCATGCATCGAATACTTGCTGACGGAAGTTCAGCGTCCAGTTGAACGAAGGTGAATTGTTGTAGACCAGCTTGGCATCGGGCACGACGTCGCGAATCCGATTAACCATGCTGGCAATCTGGCCAACGTGGGGCTTCTCGGTCTCGATCCACAGCAGGTCTGCGCCATTTTGCAGGCTAGTGATACAGTCAAGAATAACGCGATCTTCACCGGTGCCTGCCTTGAATTGATAGAGACCGGAAGCTAAGCGCTTGGGTTTTACCAGCTTGCCATTCTGCTTGATGACTACGTCACCGTTATTGATATCGGCGGCGTTCTCGATGACATCGCCATCCAGGAAGCTGTTGTACTGATCGCCTAGATCACCAGGTTCGTGGGTGACGGCAATTTTTTGCGTCAAGCCAGCGCCAAGTGAGTCGGTGCGCGCCACAATGACGCCATCCTCAATCCCTAACTCCAGGAAGGCGTAACGCACAGCATTGATTTTGGCCAGGAAGTCTTCATGGGGAACGGTAACCTTGCCGTCCTGGTGGCCGCACTGCTTTTCGTCAGAAACTTGGTTTTCCAACTGAATGCAGCAGGCGCCTGCCTGAATAAATTTCTTCGCCAGCAGGTAAGTGGCCTCGGCATTACCAAAGCCTGCATCAATATCGGCAATGATCGGCACGATATGCGTTTCATGATTGTCGATTTTGCCGATAAGCTCCTGCTCTTTTGATTTGTCGCCCGCTTCTTTGGCGTCATCCAGTGCGCGGAACAGGTGGTTAAGCTCCCAGGCATCGGCTTGCTTCAAGAAGGTGCAGAGCTCTTCTATCAAGTTAGCAACAGAGGTTTTTTCATGCATGGACTGGTCGGGCAGCGGGCCGAACTCGGAGCGCAGTGCAGCCACCATCCATCCGGAAAGGTAGAGGTAGCTACGCTTCGTGGTACCAAAATGCTTTTTGATCGAGATAAGCTTCTGCTGGCCAATAAAGCCGTGCCAGCAGCCGAGTGACTGGGTGTACTGGGCCGTATCTGCGTCATAAGCCGCCATATCTTCGCGCATGATCTTGGCTGTGTAGCGGGCAATGTCCAGGCCGGTATGAAAACGGTTCTGGGCACGCATACGGGCAGCGTACTCAGGCTTGATCGCTTCCCATTTGCCGCCCTGGGCTTCGCGTAGTTGAGCCATGGCTTTGATATCGTCGAGTAGTCCTGACATGAGCTTACCCTCTTTGGTCATGATGGTAGTGCTAGAATTTTGACGCTCTCTTGCAAATCAGCATTTTCTTATGCTGCACCTGCGAAGTTACGCCAAGCATTATTGAATTTCGCTGCGCTGTCTCTAGGCCAATCGTCTTTGAGCAAAACGTCTCTCAATCAAACGTCGCGGGCATTAGAGGCGTCAGCGACAGCGTTGGGGGAGGGAAGAATTCACCACATCCTCTTAACGCTGCAATGCAATAACTATCTACCAGGATGACCTCATCAACAATTGTCACTTGGGTGCACAAGGCGTTGTAACCCGACGACAACGGGGTAGAGGAAGGGAGGGTTTGTGTAGTCGTTTTTTGTCAGGAGGGCATAAAAAAGCACTGCCGAAGCAGTGCTAGAATGCTGATTTGCAAGAGAGCGACAGCGTCATCTCTCGGTGAGGGATGCCCGCATCCATAAACTCTTCGCCGTGGGCGACAAAGCCCAACTGCTCATAAAACGCAAGGGCATGCACCTGGGCGCTGAGGGTCACTTCGGGATGGCCCGCGTGGCGTGCCGCCTCAATTGCGGCACGCATCAGCAGAACGCCAATACCAGTGCCGCGGGCATCGGCAAGCACCGCGACACGGCCAATGTGCGCATCAGGCAGCAGCCGGGCTGTGCCGACTGGCTGGTCATCAAGCATGGCTAAAAAGTGCTGGCACTCTGAATCAAGACCGTCCCACTCCTCTTCCTGGGGCACGTTCTGTTCTTCAATAAACACCCGGCGGCGAATCTCGCTGGCCGCCGCACCCAGTGTTTCCCAATCGCCAGCGCTAATGTGGGCAATTGCCATTAGTACTCCTCATCCTCGTCACCTACATCGCTCATAAAACCAAGGCTGCCGGTATTAACCAGCTGGGTGATCAGCGCGGCGGCGCCGTCCAGCTCAAGGTCTTCAGCGTAGAGCGGTGTGGCGTCCACAAGGCGTTTGGCTAGCGCTTCAGAGCAAGCATGGCCGTCGCCATCGACAAACAGCGTCGTGCCGTTGGCATCGCTGCGCCATGCAAAGCGCGACCCCGGCATATGGTAGAGCGGCTCATCCTCTTGTAGTTGAGCAACAAGCTCAGCTTCATTCATTGGGGTGTCGAGTGGTACTACTTGATCGACATATTTTGGCTGCGTCATTACCCGACCAAACCACTGAGCGACCTGTTCAGGCTTATCGAGGGTCGAGATAAGCAGCTGGCGCATACGCTCAACCGCCGCATCGTCCAATTCACCGGCCTGCTGGGCAGGTGACATGCCCGCATCGCTGTAGCGCTGCGATGCGGGTAGCTGTTCGCCCAAATAGTCCGCATAAGAGGTGATCGCCTCATCAGCGGAAGGTGCCCGGAAGCCAATAGAGATAGTCATGCAATCATCGCTTTGGCTGACGCCATGGTGTGCCCAGCCGGGAGGCAGATAAAGCATATCGCCCGGTTCAAGCACCCAGTCGGAGTCGGGCTCTACAGTGAATTCCTTCAGAATACGTAGATCGATGCCCTGGATAATCGGCGCATCTTCCGTCAGTTTGCCACCCAACTGCCAGCGGCGGTGACCACTGGCTTGGAGTAAAAACACATCGTACTGGTCAATATGCGCGCCGACATTTCCGCCAGGAGGTGCATAGCTGATCATCACGTCATCGAGCCGCCATCGTGGCAGGAAGTCAAATTCGTCCAGTAGCGCCGCCACGGAGGGAACGTAGTGGTCAACGGCCTGCACCAAAAGGCTCCAGTTCTGTTCTGGAAGCCGTTCAAAGGTGGTTTCGTCGAAGGGGCCGTGTGAAACCTGCCAAGGGCCATCGGGGCCTTCCTCCTCAACCAGGCGCGCCTCTACCCCAGGCTCGCAGGCGAGTCCCGCCAGCTCATCGGCCTCAATGGGACTGATGAAGTCCGGGATGGCGCCACGAATCAGCAGCGGCTTTTGCTGCCAATAATTGGCCAGGAAGTCTGCGGGTGTAAGGTCACCCAGCAAGGTTAACGGCTTATCTTGATGGCTCATGGCATGTCCTGGCGATGTGGGGTGGCGTTAAAAAAGGTGGCGTTA
>JAMCZP010000307.1 GCA_023485185.1 Gammaproteobacteria bacterium | reverse complement strand
AAAGTGAATTGATAATTAAAATCATTAATGATGAAGGTGTGTTTTAACCCATCGGCGATGTCGATGGGTTAGAGCGCGTTGTGGATACGCTGTAAAAAGGGGATATCTCATGGAAGAAAACACGCGTAATCACCATAAATGGCCAGCGATTATCGTTGGTGCTCTACTACTGATTGCAGGCCTAGTGCTGGTCATTGGCGGCGGCAAGCTGCTCAGCCTGGGCGGCAGCGCCTACTATTTAATAGCCGGTGTTGGGTTTATTGCCTGTGGTATTTTACTCGCCAAGCGCCACAGCGCGACGCTGTGGCTCTACGCACTGATTCTTTTCGCTACCTTAGCCTGGGCGGTGTGGGAAGTGGGTTTGGACTGGTGGCAGTTGGTGCCACGGGTCGCCATTCCCTGCTTAATAGGCATTTTGCTCTTACTACCCTGGTGGCGGAAGCCACTCCATTCTCGCGGTGGTAGCTTAGCGCTGGTTGGCAGTATTGCTGCTGCTATCATTGTGGCCATTGCCAGTCAGTTTAACGACCCCGCCACGATCGATGGAACGCTAGCCGATAACAGCTTATCAAATTCGAGTACCGTTAATCCCGCCCAAGTGGCCGGTGATGACTGGCCCGCCTACGGCGGCACCAATGCGGGTACCCATTACTCTTCACTAAGCCAAATCACCCCAGCCAATATCGGCGAGCTTGAGGAGGTATGGCGCATACAAACCGGCGACAAGGCTGGCCCTAATGCGCCACCTGAGATCACCAATCAAAATACGCCGCTAAAAGTGAACGGCAATCTGTATATCTGTACGTCGCATAGCCGGGCCATGGCACTATCACCGGAAACCGGCGAAACCCTTTGGGAGTTTGACCCCGAGATCAGCACCATGGGGGCGGATGACTTCTCCGGCTGGGCGCATATGACCTGTCGTGGGCTTGCTTACTATGATGCCGCCAACTACTCCATAAGCAGCGACGCATCCGAGAGCGGCCTGCCAGCGCCTTATGACATCTTCGGAAACAGTGATATTTTCAGCCTTGACCTCTCCTTTCTGGCGCTGCTGTTTGGCGTAGAAGATGATAGCAACACGTCGCCCATGCTTAGCGAAACTGATGTGATGTGCCCACGCAGGCTCTACCTTCCAACGGCAGATGCACGGTTGATTGCGCTAAACGCCGATACTGGCGAGCGGTGTGCTAACTTCGGCAATAACGGCGAAGTCGATCTCACCAATAATATTGGCGACTTCTCCCCTGGTGGGTACTACTCCACCTCCCCCGCTACGGTGACCGAAAACCTGGTCATTCTGGGCGGCCATGTCACCGACAATAGCTCTACCGATGAGCCATCCGGTGTTATTCGCGCCTTTGATGTACACACTGGCGAACTGGTTTGGAATTGGGATAGCGGCAATCCAGATGAGACTGACCCATTACCAGAGGGCGAAACCTACACGCGTAATTCGCCCAACGTATGGGCGCCCATCAGCGTTGACGAAGCGCTAGGCATGGTCTACCTACCCATGGGTAACGCCACACCAGATCAATACGGCGCCAACAGGACTGAAAATGACGAGACCTATAGCGCTAGCCTAGTGGCACTTAACCTGGAAGATGGACAGGTTGAATGGGTTTACCAATTCGTACACCACGACTTATGGGACATGGATACGCCTGCGCAGCCGGTGTTGATTGACCTGACCACTAACGATGGCATCCAGCCTGCCGTCATTCAGCCCACCAAGCAGGGCAGCCTTTACGTACTTAACCGCGAAACCGGCGAGCCTATAGTGCCTATTGAAGAGGTGGCTGCGCACCAAGGTGCCGTTGACGGCGACTGGACGGCAGCAACCCAGCCACGCTCAGCGCTTAACCTCTTGCCACCGCCGCTCACCGAGCGCGATATGTGGGGCGCGTCACCGTTTGACCAAATGATGTGCCGCATTCAGTTTAACGCTTTGCGCTACGAAGGCCAGTACACACCTCCATCACTGGAAGGCAGCATTATTTATCCAGGCAATGTGGGCGTGATGAACTGGGGCGGCGTTGCGGTTGACCCCGAACGCCAGGCGCTATTTACCGGTGCTAAATATCTGGCATTTGTGTCCACACTGATTCCTCGCGACGAGGTTGAAGAGGGCCAGGGTTCCGCTAGCGAGCAAGGGTTGCAACCCAACGAAGGTGCACCTTATGCCGTTGAGCTAGGGCCGCTGCTTTCAGTGCTTGACCTGCCCTGTCAAGCACCCTCTTGGGGCGACGTGGCAGGTATCGACCTACAAAGTAATGAGGTGGTGTGGAAGCATCGCAATGGCACAACGCGGGACAGCATGCCGTTCGATCTGCCGATCGGTTTAAATGTTGGTGTTCCCGCCCTGGGCGGCCCACTGACCACCGGGGGAGGCGTTTCATTCTTGAGCGGCACACTGGATCAGTACCTGCGCGGTTACGACATCACTACCGGCGAAGAACTGTATAAAGCACGACTGCCTGCTGGCGGCCAAGCCACGCCAATGACCTATACCGGCAGCGATGGCCGCCAGTATGTGGTTGTCACTGCGGGCGGACACGGTACATTTGGCACGAAGATGGGGGACTATGTGATTGGTTATGCGCTACCAGAGTAACCGGTTAGCTGACACTAGCAACTCAGCCCAGTGCAACCACTAACAGAAACGGGCGGCCTCAGTGATAATCAATGAGCACCGCCCGGTTCTATTTATGCAGAGATTAACGTTATGCAGAGGTTAAAAAAGCACTTCTAAGCCGCCATAAACACTGCGCCCTGGGGCGGGTTCATAGAAACGCCCAAAGGTGCCATTTATACGCACGTTGGCGTAGTGCTCTTCATCCAGCAGATTGCGCACGCCGAGGTAAGCATTCAGCCGCGTATCACCTCCTAACTGCCAGCCATCCCCCACCCGCAAGTTGACTAGCCAGTAGCTTTCCACTTCGGTGTCATTGGCGTTATCTGCCACCATGTCGCCTACATATTGGGTCTCTAGCGTCGCAAAACGCTCATCCAACCCCTCCCACGTTAGTTGATTGACCCAGGTTTGCTCGGGCAAACCTGGAATACGATTACCATCAAAGCTTTGCGTCGGTGTTTCAAATTGATCAAATTCATAACGGGCTAACGTTAAGGCGCTATCCAACCGCCACTGATTGGCCAACTGCCAACCGAGTGCTAGTTCAATACCATCACGATCAGTATCGCCCGCGTTCTGGTAGAAAGTGCGTCCACCCTCATCGAAAGGCACTAGCTCATCGCGAACACGTACCGAAAACAGCGCAAGATCGTAATCCATTGCCAGCGGCTCAACGTAGCCACGCAAACCTACTTCACGGTTCCAGGCTTTTTGTGGCGCGATAGAGGGATTAAAGCCACCGCCTGCTGGGTTAGCAAACTCTGAGAATGTCGGTGTTTCAAAGGCTGTGCCGGTGTTCACATAGGCCTGATGCTGCGGACGATACTGGTAGCTTAGCCCTGCTGAGCCACTCCATTCGTTAAAAGTGCGCTCGCCGCTTTGGTCGCCATCTTCCTGGAAGCGGTCATCAACTTCTAGCTCAACCCGATCGAAGCGTGCGCCAAGCGAAAACGTCACTTGCTCGGTCAGCGCCAAATCGCCTTGAGCAAAGACGCCCGCCGATGTTCCTGTCTGGGTCTCTTCCGCCACTTGTTCGCCGACTACACCTTGCGGATTTACCTCATTGCGAAAACGCTCATCGTCTTGGCGGGCAACATCGACACCTGCTATGTAGCTCAACGGCAGGCTGCCCAGCGTGATCTCGTGGTGATACTCAGCACTGCCGCCAATGTAATCACGCTGATAGCCCAAACGGCTATCGCCCACATAAGGCAACTGCTGTTCAAAATCGCGCTGAGCGATGAAACCCCGAAGGTAAAACGCACCAGGGCCTGCAGCAAGGTCTTCATACTGTAAACCGATCAACTGCTGATCGACGTTTTGCCCAGCATCTAACGCCAGTGAGTTAGGCGCGGCCTGGTGTCGTCCTGCGGCTACTTCGGCAGCAGTCAGCGCGCCGGCATCTTCCGAGCGGGGATTCTCCAGCAGATTCACAATCGCCGTTAATGCACGCCCGCTACCTAATTCGCGGCGCAGCTTAGCGTTTAACAGATATTTCTCTGTTGAGCTCTGCTCGCGGTAACCATCCACGTTGAGCGCCGTCAGGCTAACGTGATGCGACCAATCACCATGGGCACCACCGGTTCGCACCACGGCTTTACGATAGCCATCGCTTCCCACCTCGGCACGTACACTCGACCCAGGGTTGTTTCGTCCGTCAGCGGTGGTCACATCAATTACCCCACCCGCCGCATTCCCGTACAGCACAGACGAAGGCCCGCGGATAACTTCAATGCGCTCGGCGCTGTCCAGATCAATCGCATCAAGCTGTGCCTGGCCGTCCGGTAGCGTATAGGGAATTCCATCCACCATCACCGTAATACCGCGCACCCCAAAAGGCGCTCGCGCTCCAAAGCCGCGTATCGCAATTCGCTGTCCTTGAGCAAAATTGTCACGGTTCTGCACGAAAACACCCGGCACCCTTACCAACGACTCATCCAACCGTGCACGCTGCTGCCCCTGGACAATGGCTTCGCGATCAAGCGTTGAGACCGCTGCGGGTGTTGCATAGAGCTCCCGTTCTAAGCGGGGAGCAGTCACCTGCATAGCAGGCATCTCTTCTGTCGTTGTCTGCGCCCAGACAGGTACGCTAGAGAGACAACTAAATAGGCATAGCGAAGTAGCAGCGAGTTTCAGCACGGGGTCCCTCCCAGGAGCCTTGTTAACACTTAATTGTTAAACCTTACTTGGAAACAGCGAACAATTGATGACCTCACGAGTCAGAGCACTGAATAGACGTCGCTTAGTGTGGCGGCTGCGCTTATACTTGCAAGCGTCAATTATCCTGAAAGCACAATTTCCCTGAAAACATAGTTACCCTGAAAGCATAGGAGGCTTCATGGCATT
>JAMCZP010000372.1 GCA_023485185.1 Gammaproteobacteria bacterium | reverse complement strand
TTAGCCGCCCCTCGAGAATCTCAGCCTCAAGCTGTTCGGCGACCTGTTCGGACAGCGTTTTACGCTCGATCCGGTATCTGCTCATAGGCAGTCACCCCTGGTTAACCTGGAATTTTCCGCCATTTTACTGCATTTCTGACCATTATCCTTCAAACGAGCTTTTAATGAAGTTTAGTGACCGGTGTTATTCGGTACTGGCTGGCGAGTTCGGCATAGGCTAATTGGTTAGCAGAATCGAGTGGTATTCCTTCGGCATCGCGCTGTGCCTGGCAGCGCCATTCGCGATCACCTGGCGCCATTACTTGGGCGCCTTGGGTGGCTGGCTGGGCTCGTAAATCGGCTAGATACTCAGCTAGCCTGCGGGCAAAAGTCCCCTCTTCTACAAATGCATCGGGTTTCATGGCTAAAAAGAAATGCCCAACCCCGCGTGGCGTTGCCATATCAGGCCCACCCATTGGGAGCAGGTTAAAACCGTGCTGCATACCCGAAAGCACTGAACTGAGTATCTCGACCATGCCGCCCAGCCCTGCGCCCTTAAAGCCGAAACCATTGCCTCCTAACGGCAATAGTGCGGCGATTTCACGAGGGTCGCGGCTCCCCTTTCCAGTAGCATCCGCCGCTACCTGATCTGGCAGTTCACGGCCAATTGCACCGTATTGCTGTACGCGATTCCAGGGCACCGAACTGGTCGCCATATCCAACAGGTAGGGCAACTCACCCATTACCGGTGCCGCAAAGGCAAGAGGATTAGTCCCGTGAAAGGGCTTGGCGCCATCGTGCAGCAGTACAAAAGGGTCTGAATTACAGAATGCCAACCCTACATAACCGCGTTCGGCTGCCGCCAGCGCATAGCATCCAGCCGCCCCAAAGTGCGATGAATTACCCACCGCGACTGCGCCTATACCCGCGTCTTCCGCCATCGCCATCGCGTGTTCTATGGCGGTGTAACCCGCTAAGTGCCCCAGACCGTCGTCCGCGTCTAAAAACCCTGTTGCCGCTAAGCGCTGGTGAAATACCATATTGGGAGCGCCGTTAATGCGCCCACCTTGCAATGCCTGCAGATAGTGGGGCAATAGGCGTAACCCATGGCTGTCGGTGCCCATCCGTGAGGCCGTCACCAGCGCCCATGTCGTTGCCTCTGCTGAGGGTTGATCAGCACCAGCCGCGGTCAGCACGGTTTGCATAAAGCGACTAAGGTCTTCACCTTTTACACGAAAATCCGACGACGTATCAGTCATGGGTTACATACTCCTGATCTTTCTATTAATCCGTTACCGGCAGTGCCTAGGCTTTGTACAAAAACTGCCTGCGCTCGCCGACTTCTCGTACAGTGCCTAACGATAAATCAGCGTGGGTAACCACATTGAGATGGCTGGAATAAAGGTCACTAACAGCAGGCATATTACCAAGGGGATCAGGAACGGTATGGTGCCGCGCATGCAGCGTTCAAAGCTGACATTCGACACCCTGGAAAGCACGTAGAGCACCATTCCGACCGGAGGGGTCAACAACCCAATCATCAGGTTCAGTACCATAATCACCCCGAAGTGAACGGGGTCAACGCCCACTGCAACCGCCATGGGTAGCAGCACGGGAACTAAAATGGTGATTGCCGCAATCGTTTCCATAAAGCAGCCAACGATAATCAGCACGATATTAGCCATTATCAGCACGGCGAGTTTGCTGTCGGCAAAAGGCCCCATTAAGGCGATCACATTTTGCGTGACCTGATTGCTGGTAAGAATCCAGGCAAAGATAGAGGCGGCAGAGACAATGAACAGAATGACGGCGGTGGTCTCAATGGTTTCCATGCTGACTTTTAAAAGCTTGCGCCAGGTTAGCGTACGGTAAACCACCACACCAAGTAGCAGCGCATAGAACACCGCCGCCACGGCGGCTTCGGTAGGCGTAAAGGCACCGGTGATAATCCCGCCAACGATAATGACCGGGGTCATTAGCGATAAGAAGGCCCGCTTGAAGGTATGGCCGAGCACGCGCACCGAGAACACCGCATCGCGGGTATAACCACGTCGACGGGAGATAATAAAGATCATCAGCATCAGCATAGCGCCCATCAATAGGCCTGGGATCAACCCCGCGGCAAACAGCTGACCTACTGAGGCAGATGCCATTACACCATAAATCACCATGGGTAGACTGGGCGGAATAATCGGCCCGATGGTAGATGAAGCAGCGGTAATTCCTACTGCAAACTCCTCATCGTAACCGGCGTCTTTCATCGCTTTGACTTCGATCATTCCAAGGCCACCAGCGTCCGCCACTGCGGCCCCAGACATCCCAGAGAAGACGATGCTGGCACCGACATTCACGTGCCCCAAGCCACCGCGCATCCAACCCATCAGGGCCTTAGCAAAATTAAAAATCCGCTCGGTAATACCGCCGTTATTCATCAAACTGCCGGCGAAGATAAAGAACGGAATCGCCAACAGCGGAAAACTGTCGATGCCGTTAATCATGCGGTGTGCGATAACAATATTAGGTACTTGCCCGGTAATCAGCACAAACATCAAACAGGCACCCGCCAAGCTGACAGCGATAGGCACCCCTAATACCAGCATGGTAAACAGGGAGAAAAACAGGAAGCCAAGATCGTAGCCCATCAGCGGTAAAATCACGCAGCCCAGCACCGCCAGAGCGGCCAGCAGGGGAGACACGATCGGCGTTTGCCAGCGCATTAAGGACATTCGGGACATGGGAAGCCTCTCACTAAAAAGGGCATATCAATAAAAAACGCCATCGCCAATAACCACCGTTCACACTGCACTGTTACGGTTTCGGTACTTTAAATAGAGCCGCTGCACGGTGCGCAAGGCCATCAAGACAAACGCGGCACAGACGGCAAAATAGATGATGCTCTTAGGCAGATCGATGGAGACCATTAAGCTATTGGTGCGTGATGCCAATTGATAAGCCACCCATGCCAACGCTATATAAAAGGTAAGGCTGACAAGATTGACCAGTCGCTCCAGAAAGCGCGCCTGCCACCCTGGCATGTAGTGATAGAAGAACTCCACCATAATGTGGCTGCCGTTACGAGCCGCCATCGCGCTGCCCAGAAAGCCCACCCCGATCAGCAGATAGCGCGCTATCTCCTCAGTCCAGCCAATCGAGCTGCCTAATACATAGCGGCTAAAAAATTGAGCGAACACCACCAGAATCAGCGCCCAAAACAGCGTCAGGGTCACATAATCCTCGATACGATAATCACTGAACCTAAATGGGGCGTCATCAAATGCAGATTCAAAATCGACCATTGGGTCACCAATGGGCGGTGAGTCTTCTCTTGGGTTGTTCATGGCGCAACACTCCACCCCCTCCGCTCAAAAGAGCGGAGGGGGTAACAAAGGATTGGATTATTGGCCGATAGCCTGTAGACGGTCGTAAGTTTCCTCATCCCAGGTGGCAGCATCGCCGTTATGGGCGGGTACTACGGCCTCACGAAAGACATCGCGATCCACTTCGTTGATGGTGTTGCCCTGCTCTTCAAACCAGACGACCAGCTCTTCTTCAGCTTGCTGGATATCCTTGGTGTTGTTCTCGGCAGCCTCTTGGAAAACCTCGCGGAATATCTGTTGATCCTCTTCAGTTAGCTGATTCCAACGTGGCCCCCCGACAATGGTGATTAATGAATCAGTAATATGGCCAGTTAAGTTGATGTAGTCCTGTACTTCATGGAATGCCTTGGCACGAATGGTAGGTAGCGGATTTTCCTGGGCGTCTACCACGCCTTGCTGCAGCGCCAGATAAACCTCGTCGAACGCGATAGGGGTAGGGTTAGCGCCAACTGCACGGGGCATCATCATGTACATCGGAGCGTTAGGCACGCGGATTTTGAGGCCTTGCATGTCCGCTGGCTCATTGATGGGAGTATTCGAGGTCACATGACGCTCGCCGTAATAGTTGAGCGCCATAGGTACGTTGCCGGTTTGATCCTGGTAGCCCTGCGCGATCTCTTCAAACAGTTCACTGTCAGCAAACGCCTGCCAGTGATCAAAGTCACGGAACATATAGGCCGCGCCAGCTATACCGATGGGGCCATAAGAGCGCCCAGCAAACTGTGTGCCGGTATAGATAACATCCACCGTACCTAACTCGAGCCCTTCGTTAATATCCTCCTCTTTACCCAGCGAAGAGGCAGGGTGCACCTGCATGGTATAGCGCCCATCGGTACGCTCTTCGATTTCATCAGCGGCCCATAGCGCCCATTTGTGGAACGGCTCAGACGTTTCATAAACATGCGCGAAGCGTAGGTTTTCAGCTGCCTGAACGGCAGCCGTAAAACCAATACCTGCCGCGATCAGCGAGGCAGTCAATAGGCGGCCCATTCTGAGGTGGCGTTGGCTTTTGTGACTCATCGTGTACTCCTCACAACCATTAGATTTGTTGTTGGTTTTAGTGCGAGTGGCGGCAGCCGACGTAACCGACCATAGAGCTGTATACGTATCATACCACCAGTTTCAAACCTAGCTGGTTGCCTGCAATCGCGCAACCATCTCGACAAGGATTTTGTTGTGTTTATGTTTATTCACGTTGCAAGCCAAGCTGTTGCTGCAGACGCACCAGCAGTTGCTGATCACCAAACCCGCCAGCTTTGGTAATTACTCGACGTCGCCAATCGCCATCCATGACCCCTAAGGCAACCCCTGGTGACCACTCGGCTTCAACGGATATATAACTCACTCCCTTCCGGGAGAGCACCGCCATTGCAATATCGCCACCGGTTAAGAACAGTAAACTCTCCTCAATTCCGTTCCAGGTAAAAGTAATTGCAGCCACCTGGGCAGCCATTGCTTTAGCAACCTCACTTGCCGTACGCCCTACTTCCGCTCCAGGCACGACGACACAAGTACTCAACGCGTAGTCATTAGCAGGAACATCCATGCACGCTTCGATAACGGCCACATTGGGAAAGTTCTTGCAGAGTTGCTGAAGCTGCTCAGCCGCGCGTGGGCTTCTAGACCCCACTGCATAAAGCAACGAGGTTACGCCACTCAGCGAGCGATACGAGGCATTCGGCGATCCAAAACAGCGCTGGGCAATCGCCGTTGCCAAGCCCGCTGCACCGGCGAGTGTTCTAACATCGTTAGTGGAAACTAATCGCTCATACAGGCTCGCAAGCTCTTCGTCGCTAGCAGCATCGGCAATACAGTCCTCGTTAGGCAGTTGCATTCCTGGGCCAGGGCGATAGCGCTCCAGCGGTAGTCCGCTGGCAGCAAATGCCCGATCAATCGGGCCCATAATGGGCACTGAAAGGGCATCTTGTTGATAAACCGTGCCTGCCAGTAGCTGACCATCGACCCACACTTCAGCATCGCGCACTGTTCGCCCCTGGGCGGGAACCGCCGGGGCTAAAAGCAACGGCAGGCTCAGCGCTTCGCGCAGGGCCCTGCACTCTGCAACTACCTGGCCACGCAGGGTTGAGTCCACTTTTTTAAACCACTGCTGCGGGTGAGCTCGCTTGAGCAATCGCACAGCCTCCGTCACACGGCTGGCCGCCTCGTCGGCCGGTAGGTGGCGAGATTCAGTATTTACGGCGATAACCTCTGGCAACTGCCCTTGCCACGTATCAAGCGTTTTGGCTAATGCCTCAAGGCTAATCACCACGCGGGCGTCTGCTCCCCTCGCGGCAAACGGAGCGGCGGTATCCAGCGCGCCAGACAAATCGTCCGCAATAATCGCCAATCGGCAGCTGCTCATGCTTTAGCGCCGCTGGCTAGCCGCCGTGCATAGGCAATCGCCGACCCCATATTGGTGGCATCGGCTTTACCCTGCCAAGCAATATCAAAGGCAGTGCCGTGATCCACTGAGGTGCGCTGAAGCGGCAGCCCTAGGCTAACGTTCACGGTAGTATCGAAGGCGATCAGCTTGACGGGGATATGCCCCTGGTCGTGATACTGAGCGATGACCAAATCGAACTCACCTTTCGAGGCACGGTAAAACACCGTATCCGCTGAGATCGGCCCGCTCACATCGAATCCCCGTTCCCGTAAGCGCGCAACCGCCGGGGCGATACAGCGGCTATCTTCGTCGCCAAAAATACCGCCTTCACCGCAGTGTGGATTAAGCCCCGCAACAGCGATACGCGGCCTAGCTAATCCCAATGCCACCAAGTGCGCATGTCCGGCTTCAACCGTGGCAATAATGCGCTCGGGGGTGACCCGATCAATGGCATCTCGCAGCGAAACGTGGGTGGAAACATGCAGCGTTGAGAGCGTTTCAGAGGCCAGCAGCATGAACGATGAGGGCGCGCTAGTCAGCGATGCCAGCATGCCGGTGTGACCATCATAGTGGTGACCTGCTTCATGCAGCGCCGCTTTGTTCAGCGGGGCAGTGACAATCACCTGTGCTCGCCCTGCCTGTACAAGCTCAACGGCTTTGTGAACGCAGCGAAACGCCATATCGCCCGCAGCGGCACTGATCTTACCATCGGGAATGTCGAGGCCCTCTGGCGCCTCGACCATAGCCACCGCCACACAATCGTTACCGCGTTCTACCTGTTCCAACGGTACAAACTCAAGCTCGGCGCCAATGCTCGTCGCTGCGCGGCGAAAAATAGCCGGATCACCGACCACCATGGCAGTGGCCCGCTCAGCGGGCGACATGGCGCTTAGCGCACGGCAAATAATCTCTGGGCCGATACCGGCGGGGTCGCCCATCGTGATAGCAATTTCATAACAGCGTAGGGAGCTATTCATGGCATTAACTGCCCGCCGTTGACCTCAATAATTTGGCCGGTGACATAGCCACTTAATGTGTCGGTGCCAAGAAAAACATAAGCGCCGACACACTCTTCCGCCGTCCCCAAACGGCCCATGGGAATCGATGCCCGAGCGGCATTTAGATGAGCATCGCTTGAGTGGCGCTCATGAAAATCAGTGGCAATGGTGCCGGGTGCCACGGCGTTAACGCGAACATTATCGCCCGCCAGTTCCTTGGCCATATTGCGCGTAACCGTGCTCACAAACCCTTTGGCCGACGCATATAGCCCCGCACCACCGCCTCCCCCGTTACGCGCGGCAATCGAAGTGGTATGAATAATATTCCCGCCCCCAGCGCGGCGAAAATGCGGCAGCGCTGCTCGGCTGGCCATGATCACTGAGCGTACATTGAGATCCATAACCCGGTCGTACTGATCATCGTCCATCTCATCTAAGCCAACCCGGCCCATCATGTCTCCCGCGTTATTGATCAACAGATCTAAACCGCCCAGACGCTCGGCGGCCTTATCAACCAGTTGTTGGGTTTCACTGGTATGGCTGACGTCGGCTTGCAGCGTAAAGGCGTCGCCGCCAGCATCGCGAATAGCCTGGGCTACCGCTTCGGCAGGCGCTTCACTGCTGTGATAGTGCACCGCGACATGTGCTCCCAACGCACCGAGTTGTTTAGCGACCGCCGCGCCTATGCCGCGACTGGCACCGGTAATCAATACGCGCTTACCTTTCCACTCGTCTAACATGCAATTCTCCTTAACACTTTTTTGTTTTTCTAATCGCTCTGTTCAGCAAAACACCTTCATCTAGGCCGATTTAACTATCGACCCGAAATAGAACGGTGCGCTAGAGTAGGCAATTAACTGGCATACCTGTCATACAACACAACATCTATAACATGATAGGCGATGGCGTATTAACCGCCAATCGCATACCACCGCTAAAAACGATGACTAACAACAATTTTTAACTACCTGGAGGCGTATATGAACCCACTTTCCCTGACTGACTCCCTGCCCCATGACCTGGATAATGCGCTACTGGTCGGTCGCGTATGGTTAGAAGGCGCTCACCCCGGCCCTGCCTTGGTGACTGTACGCGATGGCCAGGTCATTGATATTACTGAGCATGGCCCGACCATGGCTGACCTGCTTGAGCGCGACGATGTGCTATCGATTGTGCAGAGTGCCAAGGGCTCCAATCTGGGCAGCGTAGAATCATTAATAGCGAACTCCCAGCTTTCCTCGCCGCAAGCACCCTATCTACTCGCGCCCTGTGATGTGCAGGCCGTTAAAGCATGTGGCGTTACCTTTGCGGTTAGTCTGTTAGAACGCGTGATTGAGGAGCAGGCAGGAGGCGATCCAACCAAGGCCGTTGAATTACGCGATGACCTACAGGCGTTGATCGGCACTGATCTTTCAAAAATCAAGCCGGGCTCTGATGAGGCGATGGCGCTCAAAACAGCACTTCAAGCCCGCGGTGGCTGGTCACAGTATATGGAAGTGGGCATCGGCCCCGATGCGGAAGTATTTACCAAAGCCCAGCCGCTTTCATCGGTAGGTTTTGGCACGACAGTAGGCTTGCACCCATCCTCTCAGTGGAATAATCCCGAGCCGGAAATTGTGCTGGCAGTCGATAGCCGCGGTCAGGTGCGTGGTGCCACTCTGGGCAACGACGTCAACCTGCGCGATGTCGAAGGCCGTAGCGCCCTGCTGCTTGGCAAGGCGAAAGATAACAATGCCTCCTGCTCCATTGGCCCTTTCATTCGCCTATTTGATGACCACTTTACTATCGACAGTGTGCGCAATTGCCAAGTAGCGCTGCGCATCGAAGGTGGGGATGACGACTTCCTGTTGCAAGGCGAGAGCGATATGCGCGAGATCAGTCGCGACCCGCTGGACTTAGTTAGCCAAACCATCGGCGAGCACCATCAATACCCCGACGGTTTTATGCTGTTCCTCGGCACCATGTTCTCGCCGATTCAAGACCGCGACGGTAAAGGCCAAGGGTTCACCCATCACCTGGGAGATCGCGTCACTATCACCACACCCGCCCTTGGCGCCCTGGTTAATTCGGTAGGCAGAAGCGATCAGTTGCCGCCCTGGACCTACGGCATTCGCGAGCTGATGCGCCACTTAGCGCGCCGCTGATTCAGCCACCTCATACGCCACTCAACCGCACCGACAAGGAGAGCACAATGACAACAATTACTCGCGTCGAGATCCAGGATATTCGCTTTCCCACCTCGCGCTCACTAGATGGCTCGGATGCCATGAACGCGGCGCCAGACTACTCCGCCGCTTACGTCATCCTGCACACCGATGACGGCAGCCCCGAAGGGCACGGCTTGACCTTTACCATTGGTCGCGGCAACGAGATTGTGGTCACCGCGCTGCACTCCTTAGCACCACTGATTGAGGGTCGCACGCTGGCCTCGATTACCGACAATATGGGCACCTTCTGGCGGGAAATTACCGGCGATAGTCAACTGCGCTGGATTGGCCCCGATAAAGGCGCCATTCACCTGGCGACCGCCGCCATCGTCAACGCCGTATGGGATATGTGGGCGAAAAAAGAGGGCAAGCCGGTGTGGAAGCTACTGGTGGATATGACGCCGGAGCAACTGGTGCGCTGCCTTGATTTCCGTTTTGTCACCGATGCGTTAACCCCCGAAGAAGCGATCTGTTTGCTGCGCCGCCAATCCTCTGGCAAAGCCGCGCGGGAAGCTGAAATGCGCCGCGATGGCTACCCTGGCTACACCACTTCCGCCGGCTGGCTGGGTTATAGCGACGAGAAAGTGCGCGGCCTTGCCCGTGAAGCACTAGCCGAAGGCTGGACCCACTTTAAGCAGAAGATTGGCGGTGATATCGAAGAGGATGCCCGCCGAGCGGCGCTGCTGCGCGATGAGATCGGCTGGGACAACGTGCTGATGATGGACGCCAATCAGGTGTGGGAAGTCGACGAGACAATTACCAAGATGCGCCGATTGGCAGAATTTGATCCACTGTGGATCGAAGAGCCCACCAGCCCTGACGATATTCTTGGCCACGCTGAAATCCGCCACCGCGTTGCGCCTATCGGCGTTGCCACTGGCGAACACTGCCACAACAAAGTGATGTTTAAGCAGTTCTTCCAAGCGGATGCCATTGACTATTGCCAGCTTGATGCGGCGCGCTTGGGTGGGCTTAATGAAGTCATTTTAGTGGTACTAATGGCGGCTAAATTCGGCGTGCCGATTTGCCCCCACGGCGGCGGGGTTGGGCTATGCGAGTACACCCAACATATCTCTCTATTCGACTACATTGCGGTATCCGGCAGCCTTGAAGGCCGTGTGCTTGAGTACGTAGACCACCTTCACGAGCACTTTATCGACCCGGTAGTCATCAACCGTGGCCGCTACCAGGTGCCTGAGGCGCCGGGTTACAGTATCGCCATGCACACGGAATCCCAAGCACAGCACCGCTACCCCGAGGGTGCGGCCTGGCAGGAAGAGCATTAATGACAGACACCACTACGTTTCTAAATGAACTAACTACCCTGCTCGGTGAGCGGGGTTTAGTCCGCGAATCGGATGTTATGGCGCGCTACGTTAGCGACTGGGCAGGCGATACGTTGGGCATGCCGCTGGCGGTGGCACGCCCGGCAACTACTGCAGAAGTCGCCGAAGTAGTGAAGCGCTGCTATGAGCAAGGCGTCGCAATGACGCCTCAGGGTGGCCATAGCGGCTTGGTGGCCGGCGCCTTGCCCGCTGCAAGCGGTCAGGAGCTGGTAATCAGCCTAGAGCGCTTAAATAGCGTGCGCGTGATTGATCCGGTTAATTTCACCATCACCGTAGATGCGGGCTGTATTCTCGAAAACGTTAAGCTGGCGGCTTTTGAGCATGACTGCGACTTTCCGCTCTCGCTTGGCGCTCAGGGCAGCTGTCAGATCGGCGGCAATATCGCCACCAACGCAGGCGGGCTTAACGTGCTGCGCTACGGCATGATGCGCGAGCTGGTGCTGGGGCTTGAAGTGGTTCTGCCTGACGGCCGCGTCTGGGAAAGTCTTAACGCGCTACATAAAGACAACCGCGGCTACGATCTTCAGCAGCTATTTTTAGGCAGCGAAGGCACCCTGGGCATTGTGACCGGCGCGGTACTCAAGCTCTCACCACGCCCGACCCAGAATCGTACCGCGCTGCTGGGTCTACCCTCCGTTCAGGCGGTGATTGACCTTTATGGTTTGGCCCGCCGGGAGTGCTGCGATCTGTTGACCGCTTTCGAACTGATTCCCCGCCGCTGCATTGAGCTAGCAATCGAAGCAACACCTGAACTGCGCGACCCAATGGAGAGCGCCTACCCCTGGTACGTGCTAATGGAAGTTGCGGCTACGGGGCCAGTGGATCTAGGTGCAATGCTGGAACAGCTACTTGAAACCGGCATGGAGCGCGAGCTGGTGCTGGATGGCGCGCTGGCATCCAGCGACACCCAGTCCGCCCAGCTATGGCAATTCCGCGAAAGTATGTTGGAAGGCCAACGACGACGCGGCGAGCATCTGCGCACCGATATCTCGGTGCCCATCTCGGCAATTCCCGACTTCGTCACACGCGCAAGCGAAGTGGTCATGGCCGCTTCTCCCGAGTGCGAAATTATCGCCTATGGCCATGTGGGCGACGGCAACCTGCACTTCAACATTCTGCCGCCCACAGCAATGGCGGATAGCGATAAGAAAGCCCACCTGCATGACCTGGAAGAGCGGCTGTTTGAGGTGCTGGATGACTTCCACGGCAGCATCAGCGCCGAACACGGCATTGGCCGCACCAAGCAAGCACCGTACCTGGCGCGGCTATCGCCCATTGAAAGGGAGTTGATCAGCGGTGTGAAAGCTCTTTTCGACCCCAAGGGGTTGATGAACCCAGGAAGGATATTGCCTGCTGGGGAGTAATCCCCAGCTTGGTGCCTCATTCAGTTTTGGTTGGTCACTGTCTGAAACGCTCTGCCAGGCCACGCAAAGCATTGGCATACAGCAGCGTATCGATCCCCACGCCAACGAAGGTACAGCCCGCCGCTAAATAGCCGCGGGCGGCCTGCTCGTCTACCGTAACAATTCCCGCAGCCTTGCCTGCAGCACATATTTTGGTGATGGCATCGCTAATGGCCGCTGTCACGTCGGGGTGGCTAGCATTACCAAGGTGGCCCATGGAAGCCGACAAATCCGCCGGGCCAATAAACACCCCATCGACACCCTCTACCGCGGCGATGGCTTCCAGGTTGGCAAGTGCCTGGGGGCTTTCCACCTGCAGCATCAGACAAATTTCATCATCGGCACGGGAGAGATAGTCTTCCGCCTGCCCCCAGCGGGAGGCGCGCGCCAGCACATGGCCTACGCCGCGAATACCCCGCGGCGGGTAGCGCGTTGTGGCGACGAGCTCGGCGGCTTGTTCAGCCGTTTCTACCATGGGAATCAGCAGGTTCTGCACGCCAATATCTAGGTAGCGCTTGATTAATACCGCATCGCCGGTGGGCGGTCGTACCACCGGGTGACTGTGATAGGGTGCCAGCGCCTGCAACTGAGCAAGCAAGCTGGCGAGATCATTAGGAGTGTGCTCCGCGTCAATCAACAGCCAGTCAAAGCCTGCCGTAGCGGCAATCTCAGCAGTATAAGCACTGGTTAAGCCGAGCCAAATCCCGGTTTGAGGATGGCCTGCCAGCAGCTGCTGTTTAAAGGCGTTAGGCGGCATGTTCATGCGAGCTCCTTTCATTAATAGAGGCAGCTTAGTACCCCATCACTCTCGGCAGCCAAGTGGCCAGCCCAGGCACCGCAATCAATAGCAAAATGGTGGCAATAATAGGTAGTAAGAAAGGCAGTATCGCCTTGACCACTTGACCGTAGCGCAATCGCGTGATGCCAACCATTAAGAATAACACCGTGCCAAACGGCGGGGTGATTACGCCTACTGACAGGGTAATCACCATTACAATACCGAAGTGAACCGGATCTAACCCCGCGCTTAGCGCGGCGGGCACCACAATGGGGGTGAAAATCAGGATGCTTTCAATCACCGACATAAAGCAGCCGATCAGCAGGAAGAACAGCGCAAAGCAGAGCAGTAGTGCAAACATGGGCATATCAATGCTGGCAACATACCCTGCCAATGCCTGGGGAATGCCCATGCGCACGAGTATCCAGCCGTAAAAGCTGGAAACCGCAATAATCAGTAGTATCACGGCACTGAACATTAGCGTGCGACGGAAAGCGTTATAGAGATCCTTCCAATTCAAATCACGGTAGATCAACCCGCCTAGAATGACCGCGTAGAGTGACGCAATCGCCCCTGCTTCCGTGGGTGTGAAGAAGCCACCCCAAATGCCACCGACAATGATCGCCGGCATCATTAACGGCAAGATCGCACGCTTACCGGTGCGCGCCACTTCACAGGCATCAAAGGGTGTCGGCTTAGGCATGACAACCTTGCCAGTGACACCCAGCAGTACCGTCATCCCCATCAGCAGCAGCGCCATTAAAATACCCGGCAGCAGGCCCGCCATAAACAGTCCACCAATACTCACATTGGCCAACCAGCCGTACACTACCAGCGCAATACTGGGCGGCAAAATCGGCCCAATAACGCTGGAAGCGGCGGTAATGCCGGTGGAGTAATCCAGCGCATAGCCACGCTCTTTCATGGCTTTGATTTCGATGCTACCTAGCCCCGCGGCGTCGGCCACCGCAGTGCCTGACATCGTTGCAAAGATAGAACTGGCGACCACGTTGGCGTGCCCAAGGCCGCCCTTGGTAAAGCCCACCAAGGCAGTGGCAAAGTCAAAAATCCGCGTGGTCGTGGAGCCAATATTCATAATATTGGCGGCCAGAATAAACAGCGGAATCGCCAGCAGGGTAAAGTTATTGAGGGTTTGCACCATGCGTAGCGGCAGTAGCTCGACCGGCAACCCTCCCGCACCAGTGAAGGCGAGGGCGATAAACGAGGTAACGCCGATGGAAACTACCACAGGTAGACCAATAGCCATGAGAGCTAATAGGCCACCGACGAAAATCACTAATTCGGTCATGGCCTAGTTAACTCCTCTTTAAGCTCTTCTTCACGCGGCACTTCCAGCCACGCCACAGGGCCGCGCAGGGTTTGCCACCCAGCGATCAGCGCCATGCCCACAAAGCTGAAGAAGACCCCATAGTAGAGGTAGCTAAAGCTAATGCTCAGAGAGACCGTTTTATTGTTAGCGCTCATATCCGACATAATCCACGCGCCCCAGGCAGCGAGCGCAAAAAAACCACAGGAAATCAGCGCAGTGATCCGATATTGAATGTTTTTACCCAGCCCAGACAGCTTGTGGCTAAACAGATCCACCACCAGATGTTCACTGCGCACCCAGGCCGATATAGAGCCAAAACCAATGGCGTAGATCGCAAGCATCGACGCCACCTCTTCGGTCCAGGGCATGCCTAGCCCCAGCAAGTCGCGGGCAATAACCGCCGCCACGAGCAGGGATAGAATGGCCACCATTAATGCCACGCCTACCCCGTCACAAAGTCGGGTGATGCCGCGCAACGCATAGAAAGCGATTCGATCTGGCCCCTTACTGGGTGCTACAGCGTCTTCCACAGCAGAACTCCTTTACCCTGACATCTTTTTTTAACTGTTATGAAAGCTTATTTGTTATTAAAAACTGAGACGGCCCGTTGGGCCGTCGCAAAATTTTCCAAACGCGTGTTATTGGCTCTGGCTGCCCAGCGCATCTTCGCGGACACCGTCGGCCATTTCGGCCATCACCCGGTCAATCGCCGGTAACGCTGCTTCGCGGAAGGCTTCAATATCAGGCTCGATAATGGTCATGCCTTCTTTTTCAAGCTCTTCTAAATAGTACTCGTCCAACTCGCGTTCACGATCAGAGCCATGTTGACGGGCGACATGAATGGCTTCCTCAATCACCGCCTGGTCTTCTGCATCAAGCCCTTCCCACCAGCGTGAGCTTGCTACCCAGTTCCACGGGAACTGTACGTGGCTGGTCATAATAATATGATCCTGCACTTCCCAAAGGCGGCGGGTGTAAGGCGAAGAGAGCGAGTTTTCGTGGCCATCTACCTGACGGGTTTGCATCGCCAGATAAATTTCTGGCGCGGGCACATTCACCACCTGGGCACCAATCTCTTGCCACACTTCCAGCCATATCGGCAGGGAGGGCAGGCGCATACGGAAGCCCTGTAGGTCTGCCGGCGTTTCGATGGCTTTATTGGCCGTCATATGGCGCGGGCCGCGGTGCTGAGTGCCAAAGTACTTCAGGCCGCCTTGGCTTTCCGCTTGCTCTACCAGTGCCTGACCAGAAGGACTTTCCATATAGGCGTCAACTTCTTCCCAGGTAGTGAAAACAAATGGCACGGTAATCGCGTCATACTCAGGCGCGTACTGCTGCCGCCAGTTACCGCCGGTAATGGAGAGCTGGGTCTGACCCAGGTTGAGCAGTTCCAGTATGGCGTCTTCACCGCCCAGCGACCCCGCCAGGAAGGGGCGCACATTGAAGCGGCCAGGGGCTTGCTCTTCTAAATATTCCGCGAAACGCTCCACTGCGGCGCTCTCAGAGCCGCCTTCGCTCATGGTGTTGTTCACTTGAATTTCGATAGGGTTAGCTAAGGCGAAGGGGGCCGCCGTTAGCATGCCAAGGGTAGCCAGCGTGGCAAGCAGTTGTTTCCGCATGGGATCACTCTCTACGGTTGTCGTTATTGGGTGTGGTTCTGGTAGCTCTTCATGTAGCGCTTACCCGATCTTGAAACAAGCCTCTCAAGGGCTCAAATCGACGTTCAAGAAGGCAGGCTTCGTGAAATACGATGGCTAGAAACGCCGCTATAGCGCGCTATTTTGAGTAGCCATTCGTCCCCATACGACCAAAGATGAATATCTAACCACCGCTGTTAGCTCTCTCAATAGGCCATCAGGCTGCTTTCCAATAACAATTTATCTTAGGAGCTTTCACCATGCACGAAGCCGCACCCGTCGCCTTCATTACCGGCGCCACCTCGGGCATTGGTCTTGCCTGCGCCCACCGTTTTGCCCAGGCTGGCTGGGCGTTAGTACTGACTGGCCGCCGCTTAGAAAGACTGGATACACTTCAAGCCACCCTTGAAAAGCACGTGCCTGTGTACACTGCTCAGTTGGACGTAAGCGACCCTCAGGCCGTGGCCAACGTAGTGGCGGCACTGCCTGAACGCTTTCAACACGTGCATACCCTAATCAATAATGCGGGGCTAGCGTTGGGTAAAGGCCCGGCGCAAAGCGCCGACTTAGATGACTGGTACCGCATGATCGATACCAATGTGAAAGGGTTAGTGACCGTCACTCGCCACCTGCTTCCTAAACTGATCGCCGCTGGGCCTGGGGCAACCGTGATCAACTTGGGTTCTATCGCCGCCCATACGCCCTACCCTGGTGGACATGTTTACGGCGCTACCAAAGCGTTTGTAGAGCAGTTTAGCTATAACCTGCGTTGTGATGTCGGCCCTCAAGGGGTAAGGGTTACCGATTTAGCGCCCGGGATGACCGCCAGCGACTTTACCCTGATTCGCATGAAAGGCGACAGCAACGCCGCCGATAACTATTACGAAGGCGCCCAACCGCTACAGCCAGAAGATATTGCCGAGCAGGCGCTACATGTCGCCTCGTTACCGCCCCACGTCAATATCACCCGTTTGGAAGTCATGCCGCTTTGTCAGCAGTGGTCAGCGCCTACGATACTGCGGGACTAATCTGGGGTGGGACTAAGCTGGGGTGGGACTAAGCTGGGGCTGGCCTTGGATAAGGTGGTCAACCAAGTGGCGTGCAGTGACGTGCAGCGAGGCATAGCGGCGCATGCCAATCACCAGTTCACGCTGGGCCCAAGGATCGCTAAGCGGGATGCTTTTGAGCTGCAAATCGCCCAGATCGCGATAAATGGTTTGTTCAGGCAGTACGCCAACGCCCATGCCGTGATGAATCATGCGGCAAATGGCGTCGAAGCTACGTACCTGAATGCGCATACGCAGCGTTTTGCCTGCCAAAGTGGCCTGTTCATTTAACAATGATTGCAACGAGGCATCCTGCTGTAAGCCAATAAAATCGAAGGTTAGCGCTTCGTTAAAGGCGATGCTTTCACGCTCAGCCAAGGGGTGATCAATGGGGGTCATTAACACGAGACGGTCATGGCGATAAGAGAGCTGTTGAAGATCAGGTGCCGCGACATGTCCGGCGAAAATACCGATATCGGTTAATCCATCACGTACAGCAGCAATAATTTCGCTACTAACGCGCTCTTGAAGGTCAATTTTGATTTCAGGGTAGAGGTGAGAGAAAGCGCTGAGATCCTGAGGCAAAAAGGCAATGATCGCAGAGGTGTTGGAGTGAATACGCACATGGCCGCGCACCCCTTCGCCGTACTCGCTGAGTTCGGCATGCAGCCGCTCGATGTTATCCATAATACGCCGGGCATGGTGCAAAAAAGCCTGCCCGGCAGGCGTTAACTCTACGCCACGGGGGCGACGGTAAAGCAGCGTGGTGCCTACCAGTGCTTCCAAGTCGCTAATCCGCTTGCTCACGGCAGCGAGTGCCAGGTGTTCACGCTCGGCGGCAGCCGTCAGGCGGCCTTCATCCGCCACGGAGATAAACAGTTTGAGAGTGACAAAATCGAAGCGGCGCATAAAAAAACTCCTAAGAGACAGCTTGATGATGCTAGCACCAACCTTCGTAGGTCACGAACCCTTTGTTACCGATTGCCTAATTGTCGGCCCTGAACAGCTCACGCATGCTGACGATTAATGATGATAACGATAAGTAGAGGAAAGCCTTAATGAATGCTCCCGAAGCGCGCCAGCTTCCGCTACAGGGCTTAAAAGTGCTCGAGCTTGGCCAACTGATTGCGGGCCCCTTCGCTACCAAACTGCTGGGTGAATTTGGTGCCGATGTGATTAAAATCGAGCCTCCCGGCACTGGCGATCCACTTCGCAAATGGCGAATGTTAGAAGAGGGCACCTCGCTCTGGTGGCATGTGCAAACCCGCAACAAGCGCTCGGTGGCGCTGGATTTACGCAGCGAAGAAGGCCAAGAATTGGTACGCAAGCTCGCCGCCGAAGCAGACGTGGTGGTGGAGAACTTTCGCCCCGGTACGCTAGATAACTGGGGGCTTGGCTGGGAAGCACTCTGCAAACTTAACCCGCGGCTGATCATGGTGCATATTTCCGGCTACGGCCAAACCGGCCCTTACCGCGACAAGCCCGGCTTTGGGGTGATTGGCGAAGCGATGGGGGGGCTGCGTTATCTCACCGGCCAGCCAGGAGAACCTTCGGTGCGGGTTGGTGTGAGTATCGGTGATTCGCTTTCCGCGCTCTACGCTGTGATTGGTACCTTGCTGGCAATTCAGGAGCGCAACCGCAGTGGCTTGGGTCAAGAGATCGACGTCGCGCTATATGAGTCCGTATTTGCGATGATGGAAAGCCTGCTGCCTGAGTTCGATGCCAGCGGCCAAGTGCGCGAACCGAGCGGCAGCGCCCTGCCCGGCATCACCCCTTCCAACGCTTACCGCTGCCAGAATGGCGATTATGTGCTGATTGCCGGTAACGGCGACAGCATCTTTAAGCGCTTAATGGGCGTGATTGGCCGGGAAGATTTAGCCAACGACCCGGCTCTGGCCCATAACGATGGGCGTAGCCAGCAAGCCGAAATGATTGATGCCGCGATTCAAACGTGGACCAAAGAGCGCCCACGGGATGCCATTTTACAGGCGCTGGATGAGGCCCGCGTGCCCGCAGGCTATCCCTACACTGCCGAAGATATCGCCTTTGATCCCCACTACTTGGCGCGGGAGATGATTCAAACCTTTACCCGCCCTAATGGCAAAGCGCTAAAAGTACCCGGCGTATTGCCAAAACTTAGTGCGACGCCAGGGCGAATTGGCGACGGCGGCCCCACCCTTGGCCAGCACACCGACGACGTTTTGGATGAGCTGGGTATTGATCACGAAACCCGCGCCAAACTGCGCCAAGCGGGCATCATCTAGAGAGCTTTATTTATGAATTTGATAACACCTTGCCCCACCAAGATCGAGATTAACGAAGTTGCCCCTCGGGACGGCCTGCAGATTGAGGCGCGGTTTGTACCCACAGAAGAGAAAATCCGCTGGATTGACGCGCTCTCCACCACCGGTTTGCGGCGAATAGAGGTAACGTCGTTTACCTCGCCAAAAGCGATCCCCAACCTGCGTGATGCCGCCGATGTAGTGACTGGCATTCAGCGTCAGGAAGGGGTCGATGTCACAGTGCTAGTACCCAACGTAAAAGGCACCGAACGTGCGCTTGCCTGCCAAGTGGATGAGATCAATCTGGTAATGTCCGCCAGCAATAGCCATGGCTTGGCCAATCTGCGCATGACGCCGGAGCAGTCGCTAGAGCAGTTCGCGGCGATTTTGGAAGTCAGCAAGCATTTCGATAACAGTAAAAATAGCGGCGTGTTTATCAATGCCTCACTCTCCACCACTTTTGGCTGCCCCTTTGAAGGCGAGGTGCCCGAGGCGCGGGTACTAGAACTCGTTGATCAGCTTATCAGCCTTGGTATTCAGGGCATCACACTTTGCGACACCACCGGCATGGCCAACCCTGCCCAGGTCAAACACCTATGTGAAGCCGTGCTTGAGCGCTGGCCAGAAACGCCGTTCACACTGCACTTTCACAACACTCGCGGCATGGGCCTGGCGAACGCCCTGGCGGCTTGGCAGGCGGGCATTAGCCGCTTCGACTCCTCCTTAGGCGGGCTGGGCGGCTGCCCCTTTGCCCCAGGTGCGACGGGCAACGTATGCACAGAAGACCTAGTACATATGTTTGAGTCAATGGGCGTTGATACCGGCGTTGACTTGGATGCACTGCTTGAGGTCGCCGCCACCCTGCCCGACCTCATCGGCCACGATGTGCCGGGGCAGGTGGTAAAAGCCGGGAAGTCGACCCGGCGTTATGCCGTGCCGCCTAATGCTCAAACCTGAGTGTTAGGCAGGCCCAATCACATGCTTCACTTCAAGGTACGCACTTAGCCCCCAAGGGCCAAGTTCACGCCCAATGCCACTACGCTTGAAGCCGCCCCAGGCGCGCCTTTGCTAAACAGCGGCGCCGCGCGCCAGGGCAAAGCCCGGCTTATTAGAGCAGGCCGAAGGCGGTACGCTGTTTTTGGATGAAATCGGCGAACTGCCGCTGTTAATGCAGACCAAACTGCTCAAAGTGATTCAGGATGGCAGCTTGACCCGATTAGGCGACACCCGCTCTCGCAAAGTCAATTTTCGTTTGGTCGTGGCCACCAATCAGGACTTGGCAAAGCAGGTAGAGGCCGGGGTGTTCCGGCTGGATCTTTACTATCGCCTTAACGTGATACCCGTGACCTTGCCGCCGCTGCGTGACCGTCGAGAGGATATTCCTGATCTTGTCGAAGCGTGTTTAAACCGGCTGAACCAGCGCTATGGCATTAAGGTGTCCAAGTAAATTTTCGCTTGACACTGGTTTGTTATATAAGTGTCATACAACTGCAACACCTTCAACACAAGCTGAACCAATAATAACCAACAGCCGGTGATGTGTGTGCTATGTCAAAACAATCGCGTATCCGCTTGGAACGCGTCACCAAACGTTGGGACGCGTCTACTGCTATCGATGACATCTCCTTCGATGTCACCCCCGGCCAATTTGTCATTCTGCTGGGGCCGTCAGGCTGTGGAAAGTCCACTACTCTGCGGATGATTGCAGGCTTGGAAGAGGCCAGTGACGGCCACATCTTTATCGGTGAGCGCGACGTCACGCGCCTGCCGCCGGGTGATCGCGGGCTGAGCATGGTATTTCAATCCTATGCGCTGTTTCCGCACCTAAGCGTTGCCGACAATATCGTCTTTGGCCTGCGCAGCCGCAAGGTGCCCAAGGCAGAACAGCGCGAGCGACTAACGAAAGTTGCTGAGCTGGTTGATCTGACTGAGTACCTAAACCGTAAACCTGCCCAGCTTTCCGGCGGCCAGCGCCAACGGGTAGCACTGGCGCGTTCCGTTATTTCCGAGCATCCGATTTGCCTGATGGATGAACCGCTTTCCAACCTGGATGCGCGGCTGCGCAGCGATATGCGCCGAGAAATTAAAGCGCTACAAAGCCGCTTGAATATGACCGTGATCTACGTCACCCACGACCAGGTCGAGGCAATGAGCATGGGTGACCGCGTTATCCTGATGCAGCATGGACGTATCGTGCAGGATGGCACACCCGACGAGCTATATAACCGCCCTGCCAGTGCCTTCGCCGCCAGCTTTATTGGCAGCCCGGCGATGAATTTACTGCCCCTAGAGGCAGGCGAGCAAGGCGCGGTGATTGAAGGTGAAACCAGCGTGTCAGTGGCACCTCTTGAAGCCGCTGGCGGGCAGTTGGGTATCCGCCCTGAAGATATTGAGCTGCGCCCCGCTGCTGCGGCTGGCGTACCCGCCAGGGTACTGAGCGATGAATATTTGGGTGCGGATACGATCGCCCACTTAGCCGTGGGCCAACACACCTTACGGGTTCGGTTGAGTGGAAAGCACGCGATTGCGGGTCAGCAATGCCGACTTAGCTGGCCCACGGCCGCCGCGCATCTATTCGGTGAAGATGGCCTGCGCCGTGATGATCTAAGTGCTTATTCGTTAACGCCGACCGCAGCGATACCAACAGAAAACTCTCCACCACCAGGCTCATCCCAAGCTGCTTTTATCGCTCCCAAGCTTCATCCAAAGCTCCATCCCCAACGTTGAGGAGTTACCCCATGCGTGTACGTTTTCCTTTTGCTTTGACAGCCCTGGCCGCGGGTCTGCTTAACGCAGGCCAAGCCGCTGCCAATGACCCTATCGAGCTAACGATGTACTACCCGGTGTCGGTTGGTGGCGCGCTAACCGATGTGATTGATGGCTTGGTGGATGAGTTTGAGAGCGAACACCCTGATATCGCCGTGGAAGCGATCTACGCCGGTAACTACGATGACACCCGCGTGCGGGCGATGTCTGCCATTGAAGCCGGTGATGCACCGCAGCTGTCGGTACTGTTCTCCATCGACCTTTATGAGCTGATTGAGCAGAACGCTATCGTGGCGTTTGATGACCTGCTCGAAACCGACGAAGAACGCGAGTGGCTGGATAGCTTTTACCCCGGCCTAATGGAAAACGGCCAGTTGGATGGCAAGACCTACGGCATTCCCTTCCAGCGCTCGACCATCGTGCTGTTCTGGAACAAAGACGCCTTTGAAGCCGCGGGCCTAGATCCGGAAACACCGCCCGAAAACTGGCAAGAGATGGCCGAAATGGCCGCTACCGTGCGTGAAGCCTCAGGTGGTGATCAGTGGGGCGTGATGGTGCCTTCCACTGGCTACCCCTACTGGATGTTCCAAGCGTTCGCCTTCCAGAACGGTCATCGCCTAATGAGCGAAGATGGCACCGAAGTCTATTTCAATGATCCAGCGGCAATTGAAGCGCTTGAATATTGGGTGTCTTTGGCCACTGAGCACGACGCTATGCCCGATGGCACCATCGAGTGGGGCACCCTACGCCAGAACTTCATCGAACAATCCACTGCCATGATGTGGCACACCACCGGCAACCTGACCGCCGTGCGTAGTGAAGCTGATTTCGACTTTGGCGTTGCAATGCTGCCAATGAAAACCCAGCGCGGCAGCCCTACCGGTGGCGGCAACTTCTACATTTTTGAAGATGCCACTGAAGACGAGCAGCGCGCCGCAATGACGTTTATCCGCTGGATGACCGACCCCGAACGTGCTGCTGCCTGGTCGATTGAGACCGGCTACATGGGCGTTAGCCCCGCCGCTTATGAAACCGATGCACTGCAAAGCTATGTTGAAGAGTTCGCGCCAGCCGCGGTGGCCCGCGACCAGCTTGAGCATGGCACTGCCGAGCTTTCCACCTACCAGGGTGGCCGCGTGCGGCGTGCATTGGATAACGCTGTACAAGCCGCGCTGACTGGCCAAATGTCACCGGAAGAAGCACTAAACCAAGCGCAGCAAGAAGCCGAAGGCGTACTGCGCCGCTACGCCCGCTAACCGTCGCCATGCCACATGAAGCCAGTGCTTCATGTGGCATTTTTAAAACGGCTATCGAGAGACTCCTATGGCCGAAATGACTTCCCACCGGCGTATGCAGTTGTATGGCGCTTTGTTGCTGCTTCCCGCCGCTGTGCTGCTAGCCACTTTCGCCTACCTGCCCACCATTACGACAGTAATCAACAGCCTGTTTTTGCCTGGCTTTCGCGG